>NZ_JAJVKW010000010.1:0-300000 GCF_024198255.1 Myxococcus guangdongensis | reverse complement strand
GGGTGGACGGCGGCGTGCCCTGGGCGAGCTGCTGGAAGGGGCCGGAGCTGGTCATCTTCGGCCACGACGCCATGCGCGGCGTGCAGCGGCATCCGCACGCGGTGGGGCTCGACTCGGGCTGCGTGTACGGCGGGCGGCTGACCGCGTACGTGATGCCGGAGGGCCGGCTCGTGTCCGTGCCGGCCCAGCGCGCCTATGTCGACGTGAACGGCTCGCCGTGAAGGGGCGCCCGCGTCAGATGATGCCGCCGTTGGCGCGCAGCACCTGACCGTTGACCCACGCGCCGTCGGGGCCCGCGAGGAAGGAGACCACCGACGCGATGTCCACCGGCTGCCCCAGCCGCTCCAGCGGGGCCAGCTTCGCCAGCCGGTCCACGACCTCTTTCGGCTTGCCGTCGAGGAACAGGTCCGTGGCGGTGGGGCCGGGGGCCACGGCGTTGACGGTGATGTCGCGGCCGCGCAGCTCCTTGGCCAGCACGCTCGTCATCGCCTCCACGCCCGCCTTGGTGGCTGCGTAGACGGCGTAGGTGGGTTGCAAGAGGCCCACCACGCTGGAGGAGAAGTTGATGATGCGCCCGCCCTTGCGCAGCCGGCGCGCGGCCTCGCGCAGGGTGTTGAAGGTGCCCTGGAGGTTGACGGCGATGAGCCGCTCGAAGGCCGCGTCCTCCATGTCCGCCACGGGCGACAACGTCATGATGCCCGCGTTGTTGACCAGCACGTCCACGCCGCCGAAGGCCTTCTCGGCCGCGTCGAACATGCTCCGCACCTCCGCGCTCTTGCGGATGTCCGCCTTCACGGCCAGCGCCTTGCCGCCGGCCCGCTCGACGTCACGCACGAGCGCCTCCGCGGGCCCGGGGGACTGTGAGTAGTTCACGATGACGGCGAAGCCATCCCGCGCGAGCCGCTCCGCGACCGCCGCGCCGATGCCTCGCGATGCCCCGGTGACGAGGGCGACCTTCGAACTCTGGATGCTCATGTGCTTCCTCCCGGCCGGACTTCCGTGACGGCACCGGGAGGAACCATGTCTTGCGCGCCGCGGGAAGCAGGGAGTGACTCGAGGTCCGGCGTCACTGTCCGCTAGAAGTCGCGGGCCTGCTTGCGCAGCTCGACGGCGAGCCGTCCCTCCATCTCCTCGCGGACCTCCTCGCCGTAGGCGTCGCTCTCGTACAGCAGCGTCAGCAGACGGTCTCTCGCCACCTGGTAGCCCAGGAGCCGGACCGCCGTCTCCGGGGCCTTCCAGCGGGCGACGACGACATAGCCGTTCCGTGACGCGCGAATCTCCGGCTCCGGCGAGGAGGGCTCCTCCTCTTCGGTGTCGTCGTACGCGTCGGGCCGGTCGTCATCGTCCACCTGGGCCTCCACGAGCGGCGGAGGTGCCTCGTCCACCGCGTCCTGCTCGCCAGCGACGTCCGCGCGCGGAGCCTCGACCGCCACGAGCGGCGGCGCGCCCATCGGTGTCTCGCCCTCCCGAGCCCCTTCGCGCGATGAGGCCATCGCATCGTCCGCCGGAGCTCCGCTTGCCTGCGCCCGCGCGGGTGCCGCGCTCCCCGCCTGTCCACCTGTCGCGGGAGCCTCCACGGGAGGCGACACCGTCGCCCTCCCCGACGCCTCCACGAGCGGCGGCGAGGACATCTCTTCCGCCGGTGTCTCGTTCACTGCGGGCACAGGGTCGCGCCGCGCGGGCTCCCACGTGGACGTGGGCGGCGACGTCTTCGTGAGCAGCCACGCCAGGTCGATGGACTCGCGGTACTTCAACACGCGGCGCGACGAGCCTCGCTTCCGGGGGCGCCCGTACTTCGCCGTCAGCACCTCCACCATCTGCTGGTGCTCGTCACGCAGGACCTCGGGCGTCGCGAAGCGCACGAACACCGAGCCCAGCTTGTCGCCCGCGAAGAGGAAGAACACCCGGGCCGGACGCTCCCCGAGCGTCGTCGACACCACCAGGTCCTCCCGCGCCGTCACCGCCGCCTCGGGGTACAGCGCCCGCACCTCCGCGCGCGTCATGCCCCAGTGCGTGGCCTGGAAGCCCTCGCCTCCATACTTCCGCTCATGGTCGGCGCGAATCGCCGCCCGGCGCTCGTGCACCGTCGGCCCGTGATGACGCGAGCCACAGCCGCCCGCCAGCAGCAACACCACCATCCACCCGTAACGCTTCATCGAGCCCATCTCTCCGGCTCCCGACTGCGAATGACCCGGCACCCCGCGCGAGCGTAGGCCAGGAGGCCCGCGCGAGACCATGCCAGTCATCCCGGAGGAGGGCCCCACCGCCGGAGGCGAACACGCGCGCCCACCTCCGGCGTGGCGACACGTCCGCTACTCCACTTCCTCGAAGATGAGCAGGCCCCGCGAGGTGTCGATGACATACACGTAGCCGTCATCCGGGACGCGGACGCCGATGGCACCGTCGTAGAACATCAACCCCCGCGCCCGGTCCGTCTCCCGCCAGGTGTTGTAGTAGGCAATCTCCTTCATCTCCGAGGGCCGCGACACGTCCAGCACCCGCACGCCGTGCTGGTAGTGGGACAGGTAGAGCCGATTCGCCTTCAGCTCCATGTTGTGCACGGAGACGCCCGGGGAGAGCCGGTACTCGCCGACGAGGATGGGGTCCTTCGGGTCCGTCATGTCGATGGCCCGCACGTGCGCGCCCCAGTCCTCGCCACCCTCGAAGACGATGAGGCGGTTGTTCACGTGGTGCCAGCGGTTCGTGTGGCTGGTGGCGCGCGGATAGACATACTCCCCCACCTTCACCACGTTCGCCGGGTCGCTCACGTCGAGCACCAGCAGGCCCGCGCGCCAGTGACTCACATACAGCCGGTTGCCCCACGCCGTGGCGTCATGCGGGAACGAAGCCACCATGGGATTCACGCTCGGGTCCACGTAGCGGCCGAGCAGCACCGGCTCCCGCGCGTTCTTCACGTCGAAGATGAGCGTCATCGGCGCCGGTGAGGCGGACATCGCATACAGCCGGTCCATCGCCACGAAGACGGTGTGCACATCGACGCCAGCCCCGCTCGGCAGCGCGCTCACCAGGACCGGGTTCGCCGGGTCCGAGATGTCGAAGACGAGCAGCCCCCGCGCCGCGCTGGCGACATAGAGCGCGTCATCCTTGGCCCACACGCCGTTCCAGTAGCTGTCCCCCGGGAAGAACACGTTCTTCACCAGCCGGGGCGCCTTGCGGTCCTTCAGGTCGAACACGTAGAGCCCGCCGGGCCCCTTGAACGCATCCTCCAGCGACACCACGTAGGCGTGGCCCTTGGCGACGAACACGTCGGCGACCGTGCCCTGCGGCACCACGCCCTCGCCCACGAGCTCCAGGTTGGAGCCCTCCGACTCCCCCTCGCGCCGGCGGACCTTCTCCAGCTCGAAGGTGCCCTGGAACGACGGCGTGCCCCCCAGGCAGTTCACGAAGCAGCCCGTCATCCGCGTCGGGCCCTCCGCCTTGCACCCCACCATCGACGTCCGGTACGCCCGCCCGTCCTGGAGCGTGCCGCTGCGCGAGGCGAAGAAGGTGGTCGCATCCACCCGAACCTCCGGGAAGAGCCTCCCATCCTGGAGCACACGCCCATCCTCGAGGATGCGCAGCGCGCTGGTGGCCTGGCTGTTGTCGTTCGTCAGGATGTCATTGCCGATGACATGCAGGTTGAAGATGCCCTCGCCCCGCACGGCCCCCAGGCTGTCGCGAGCGCAGGCCGACAGGTCGAAGGACTCCAGCGTGCCGCACGCGGCAGTCGTGCTCCCGGCGGGGAGCAGCGGGCAGGCGGCGAGCGGCTCGGCGGACCAATCCCCGAGGTCCTCCAGCCTGTGCGAGGGCCCCTGCTCCACGGGCACCCCCACCACGTCATCCAGCTCGCGGGAACAAGCGCTCCCCATCCCCGCGCAGAGCAGGACCCAGAGCACGCCACCTTTCCACCGGTTCGTCATGAAGCTCCTCGTTCATGTGTTCCGGCCCCTGGAACCCAAACGCCGGGGGCGCTCCCGCATATCGAACGAAAAGCCAGACGATTGCGCCGGCGGTGCGCAAGCCTCAGGGCTGCGCGGCGTAGAGCTGTCCGCGCATCTCGCCGTAATAAGTATGCGCCTTGGTGTGCAGGTTGAAGTAGAGCACCCCCTTGCGCGCCAGGGATTCCAGGCTGGCCAGCGTCCGTGTCTGGGAAAGGAATCCCAGCTCCGCGGGGCAGCTCTCCGGCAGCCCGGGCTTGATGCCCTTCATCTCCTTGATGAAGGTGACGTTGGCGTTGGTGAGCTCCACGGACCAGCGCCCGTTGGAGAGCGTCTTCGACAGGTTGCCCAGCTCCCCGAAGTCCACCACCACCGGCCCGAGCACGCCGGGCGGCCCGCAGTGGATGTGGAACATGAGGATGTCCGCGGGGTTGACGCCCGTCATCTCCACCTCCACGTAGGCCCGGGTCAAATCCTTGCTGAAGCGCAGCACGCCGTGCCCCCGGGACTTGCGCGCCTCGCGCGGCGTGGAGGGCGCGGTGGCGCCCAGGCTCTTCTCCAACGGCTTGGGCACCTCCGACTCCTCGCCCGGCTCCTGCGCGGGGCTGAGGAAGGCCTCGTACACTGTGAAGGTGCTCGCGCCGAGCGCGGGGTCCTTGGCGTGGGCCGACGACACGAGGACACAGGTCGACACGAGCGACATCAGCAACGGACGCATGGCGGGCTCCAGGGCGTGGATGGGACGCTCCTGGCGTAGCGTGGATGTGAGGGCGCGCGCGATGGCCGAAGATGGCCACCCGATGGCCGCCCCACGCGTCACAGCGGCTCGAGGAACTGGCGGATGTGCGTGAGCACCTGTCGCACCTTGGGAATCTCGCTCAGGGCCTCCGGCACGCTCAGCCGCAAGGGGCGCACCCGGCCCACCTCGTCCGGGAGCACCGCCACCAGCGATTCCCCGCCCTCCGGGTCCGGCAGCTCCACGCTGGGAATCAGGCCGATGCCCTGCCCCGCGAGACAACACACACGGACGAAGTGGATGTCGGTGGAGATGAGCGCGGGCGCCACCGGGAATGGGGCGCCGGTGAGCCGGGGCCACACACTCGCGTCGTCGCCGGGCGCCTGCCAGCAGAACAGCTCGTGCGCCTTCAGGTCCTCCACGGAGGCGGGCACGCCGCGCTGGCGCAGGTAGGCCTCGCTGGCCCACAGCCCCTCGCGCACGCGCAGCACCACCTGCGACAGCCACGGCCCGCGCGGCAGCGCGTCGCCGAAGTGCGCCGCCAGGTCCACGTCCTCCAGCGGCTCCGACAGGGGGTGCTCGCTGAAGCGCGCGTGCACGCGCAGCTGGGGATAGGTGGTCCGCAGCAAACCGAAGAGCGGCGCGAGCAGGTGCGGCGGCATCCCCACCGGCAGCACCACCCGCAGCGTGCCGGAGGGCGTGTGCCCCACCTCGCGCAGCGACGCCACCAGCGCGCTCGTCTCCTGCATCATCAAGCGGCCCCGGCGCGCGAGCAGCGCCCCCGCCTCCGTCAGGACGATGCCCGTCCGGGTGCTCGTGAGCAGCGGCACGCCCGCGCGGGCCTCCAGCGCCTCCACGCGCCTGCGCAGCGTGGTGCGCGACACCGCCAGCGCCTCCGCCGCCTCCAGGTACGAGCCCGTCTCCGCCACGCCCACGAAGGCCCGCAACTCTTCCAGGTCCATGCCGTCCTCGCGCCGGTGGGGACCACCCCTTCCCTTGCCCGCGCGCCTCCGTACCCGACGCGCATCTTCCCCGAAGCCCGCCCGCGCACACGAGCCCCACCCCGCGACTCAGTCCTCGCGGCTCCGCTGGACCAGGCCCGCGCGCAGGTACTCGTTCCCCTTGAACACGAGCCGTCCCGTCGTGGGCTCCACGTAGCCCACACGCGGCCCCGTCTCGCCGCCCCCGCGCGCCTCGACGAGGTTCCATCCGTCGCAGTCCACCTGGGCGGAGCTGGTGGCGAGGTCCCCCGGAGACCTCGCGGGGAACTCGAGCACAACGGCACCCTCCGGAGGGACGACCACGGTCTCGAAGCGCGCACCCGCCAGGTACTCACAAGCGGTGCGCGGCGGCCCTGTCCGCGCGGCCTCCTTGCGCTCCGCACGCGGAAAGCGCCGCGCGGGCTTCTCGGACGACGAAGGCAAGGGCAGCGCCCAGGGCAACACGGCATCGGCACCTGAAGGCGCCGCTGGGTGGTCCGGCAACACCGCCGTCACTGTCCGGAACAGCCCTGGCTCGACGCGAACCGAGGTCGAGCGGCCATCCTCCGCGACCACCGTCAGGGACTCCGCGCCAGGGAGCGCCACCTGGAATACCCCCCGGGTGAACGCCACCCGCCCCTTGCTCCGAGTCTCGTTGCCACACCAGCCGACCCGAGGAAGCGAGAACGAGACGAAACCCCGGTCCACGGGCCTGCCTCGCGCGTCGAGCACCTGCACCATCACGTCAATCCCCTTCGCGAAGGAGCGGGGCGGAGGCAGGGGCCCGTCGAGCCGGGAGACGGGCAGGTACACCGTCGGCGGCGAGAGGGCGCCCCAAATCATCCCACACGCCTGGCTTGCCAACAGCAGGGAGCCCGCCGCCGCCAGGACCGGGCGCCAGGGCCCCAGCCGCCTCCACCACGCCATGATAGCCTGCGGGGTTCCTCCGCCCGGATTCCCAATCCCCATGAAGAAACTCCTGATGGTTGTGGGTGTGCTGTGCGTACTACTCGCGGGTTTCGCACTCAAGACCATGAGAGACGCGGGACAGTTCCGTACGATTGCCCCCCACGCGCCCGGCAAGTGCAAGCCGGTGCCGGGCATGCCCGGCGCGGAGGACATCACCTTCCATCCGAGCGGCGAGTACGCCTATGTGTCCTCGCATGACCGCCGCGCGGCGATGGCGGCCGGCACCGCGGTCCGGGGCGACCTCTACCGCTACACATTGAACGGCGACACGCCGCCCGTGCTGCTCACCGGGAGCTTCCAGGGCACGTTCCAGCCCCACGGCATCAGCCTGTACGTGGACCCCACCACCGGCGCGCAGACGCTCTTCGTCGTGAACCACCTCCCGGGCCACCGCAACACCATCGAGCGCTTCGAGGTGGGCCCCGATGGCCTGCTCGTCCACCGCGCCACCCGGGAGGGCGCCGAGCTCGTCTCGCCCAACGACGTCGTCGCCGTGGACGCCGAGCGCTTCTACGTGACGAACGACCACGGCAACCCGCCGGGCATCTGGCAGACGCTCGAGGACTACCTCCAGCTGGGCCAGGGCAACGTCCTCTACTTCGACGGCCGGGGCTTCAAGAAGGTCATCGAGGGCACGACGTACGCCAATGGCATCAATCGCTCGCACGACGGGGCCACGGTGTATCTGGCGCAGGCCGTGGGCCGCACGCTGAACAGCTACTCACGCGACGTGGAGACGGGTGCGCTGACGCTGCGCCACTCGCTCGCGCTGGACACCGGCCCGGACAACATCGAGCTCGACGCCGCGGGCAACCTCTGGGTCGCCGCCCATCCGAAGCTGCTCGACTTCGCCGCCTATGCGGGCGACACCACCGGCAAGGCCCGCGCGCCCGCACAGGTGCTGCGCCTGTCCGGCACCGACGCGGACATGAAGGTGACGGAGGTCTTCCTCGACGACGGCCAGCAGACCTCCGGGACCGCCACCGCCGCCATCTCCGGCAAGCGGATGCTGCTGGGCCCTGTCTTCGAGAAGGACTTCCTCGACTGCGAGCTGCCCTGAGGCCCACCAGAACCCGACGCGCCCCTTGTCCCCCAGTCCCAGCCGGCTTGTCCCGACTTGAGGGGCTCCCCACCCTCCGGCGTGTCGAGGTAGGGCGAAGTGTCACGAGGGGGATGACAGCATGGGGAGTCGGCTGGGTTGGCGAGGCATGGTGGGGCTGGGCGGGCTGCTCGCGTCGTTCGCGCCCTGGAGCGCGCAGGCCACCGAGCAGGCGGGCGAGGACTGGCGCCCCAGCTCCGGGTACTCGCTCAAGAAGGACAAGAAGCACCGCCGTCACCGCGAGGAGTCCCGTGGGACGGGCGGCTCCGGCATGGCGGCCATGTATCCGCGGCTGGGTGGCCACGTGGGCTTCGCGCTGCCGGTGCTCAGCATCACCGACGAGGACACCACGGTCATCGGTGGGGACTTCTTCTCCCTGGGCCTGACGCCCGGCATCTCGCTGAAGCTCACCGAGCAGTGGACGCTGGACTTCGAGTTCATCGCCTTCAGCCGCTGGGACTTCGAGAAGGACGGCGAGCCGGCGCGGGTGGGCACCAGCTTCGTGGTGGACCCGGGCCTGCTCTACAACTTCGGCGGCTTCACCGCCGGCGTGCGCCTGGCCATGCAGGTGGGCGCGGGCCAGCCGTTCAACCTGGGCGTCGTGCCCATCGTCGTGAAGCCCTTCCCCATCACCGAGCACCTCAAGTGGTTCCTCGAGCTGGACCTGCCCCTGTTCTTCACGGGCGCGCCGGGCGACAGCGGCGTCAGCTTCGGGCCGCAAATCCAGACGGGCATCGCCTTCTGAGCGGACCTCACGGCGCGTCGGAAGACGTGGCGTTGTTCCTCGCCGAAGGCGCCTTGGAGGGGGCGAAGTTGAGCAGGTGCTTCTCGTGCACCGGCTTGGGGGGAACGGGCGCGAGCACGAGCCCCGCCTGACGCAACACCGCCGCGAAGGGCGGATGGAGGACCGCTTCGCGCCAGCGCGCATCGTGGCGCTCCGCATCCCGCGCGCTCAGGGTGACACCCGCCGCGAGCAGGGCCTGGAGCACCTCCAGCTTCGAGGTGTCCGGACAGTCGCGGGCGTCCAGGGCCGACAGGTACAGGAACGCGCCCTGGGTCTCCTTGTCCCAGCCAGCCCCATGGCGCAGCACCAGGGGAACCATGCCCGGACGACAGGCGCCCGTCGCCGCGTACAGCAGGGCGCCTGGCTTCCCCGCCGTGCCGGGGTTCGCGTTCGCCTCCAGCAACCGCCGCACGATGTCCTCATCCGCGGGAGCGCTCCCCGGGCGGTTCAACGCAGCGGCCAGGGGCATCACATCCCCCCGGCTCGGCAGGTTCGCGTCGGCGCCCTTCTCGAGCAGCACGGCGACAATCTCGCTGCTCCCCGACTGCACCGCCGACACGAGCGGCGTGGGCAGCCGGGGCAGTTGGGCATTCGGGTCCGCCCCCGCGTCGAGCGAGCGCCGCACCAGGTCCTCATGTCCCAGCCGGGCCAGCTCCGCGAGCGGCGGCCACCGCGCCCCGGCCTCCACCAGGACCTCCACGCTCTGCAGGTCCCGGTTGAGCAGCGCCCGGTAGGCGGGCCAGCGCTCGAAGCTGGCGTCCTCTCCACTGGGCGGAACCCAACCCGCGCCCACCGCCGCGCGCATCAACAAGGCGCTGCGGTGCTTGAGGGAGAGCTCCGCGGCCCGCGCGAGCACCCGGACCTGCAGGCTCCCGCGCAGCTCGCGGCTCAGCGAGAGGGCCCGCGTGGAGTCCCGGCTCCGGAACGCCGACAGGAGGTCCGCCTCCCGCAGGCACCGCTCCTCCTCCGCGGCGCGCTGGCCCGCGAGCCCCTGCTCCACCGCGTCCGCGTCCTGGAAACGAGCGAAGCACCGCGCGGTCCATCCCAGAGGAGGCCAGGCCTCCGCGTGCCGGGGCACCCGCAGCGAGGGGTCCGCCCCCACCAAGAGCAACAGCCGGGTGATGGCCACATCGCCCTTCTCGGCCGCCGCCATCAGCGGCGAGAGGTTCCGCGTGGCCTTGGACCCGCCCGGCAGGTTGACGGAGCGCCCGGAGGCGACGAGTTCATCCAGCCGGAACCCGTCCGAGCGGAGCACCGCGTCCATCACCGGGTCCTCCGCCATCACCGTGGACGGGGTCGCCCCGGCAACCCCTCCCTGAAGGTCCTGGGGACGCTCGCCGACCGCCTCGCAGAGTTCGCCCGGGGGCCGCGCCGTCACCGTCTTGCAGAACTTCACGCCATCGCAGTAGGCCGAGACGCGGCAGTCGAGCGGATGCTGCCCGCAGCGCTCCACCGGCAAACCCTCACACCACACGATGGGGGACCGCGCGGTGGCCGGGTCGGAGCCCTCGCCAAACGACCCGCGTTGCTTCAGCACGAACACCCCGCCCGCGGCGCCCATCACCAGACAGAGCGCCACGAGCACCAGGGCTTTCGTCACGCCCCGGCTGTGGCGGCGGGACGACCAACGGGGGGCGACAAGGGCCATGGCTGTCATTCAACCCAATGACAGCCCGCCTTGGAAAGCCACCCCCCGGTGGAAACCTCAGCCCTTCTTGAGGAGGTTGTCCGCCACGAAGTCCCAGTTGACCAGGTGCGTGAGGAAGGTCTCGATGAACTTGGGCCGCGCGTTGCGGAAGTCGATGTAGTACGCGTGCTCCCACACATCGATGGTGAGCAGCGCCTTCTGGCCGTGCTTCATCGGCAGGTCCGCGTTGCTCGTCTTGGTGATGGCCAGCTTGTTCTTGTCCAGCACCAGCCACGCCCAGCCGGAGCCGAACTGCGTGGCGGCCGCGGTGGAGAACTCCTCCTTGAACTTGTCGAAGGAGCCGAAGTCGCGCTCGATGGCCGCCAGCAGCTCACCCGTGGGCAGCCCGCCGCCCTTGGGCTTCATGCAGTTCCAGAAGAAGGTGTGGTTCCAGACCTGGGCCGCGTTGTTGAACACGCCGCCGTCGCTGCTGAGGATGATCTCCTCCAGGGACTTGTTGGCCTCGGCCTTGCCGTCCAGCAGCTTGTTGAGGTTGGTCACGTACGCCGCGTGGTGCTTGTCGTGGTGGTACTCCAACGTCTCCTTGCTCATGTGCGGAGCGAGGGCGTCATGGGCGTAGGGAAGAGGGGGCAGCGTGACGGCCATGGTCAGGTCCTTTCCAGGGTAAAGGGACGAGGACACCTACCACCATCCCACCCAGGAAGAGGGCCTGACTCCAATGCATTGGCGTGCCGCCAACCTGCTGGAGCCACCCGGCCATCCTCGGGTCAACACTTCGACGCGTCGTACGAGGGCCCGCCCTCCGGGTGAGCGGGCCCGCGCGGGGAGCGTCCGCTTTCACACGGTGGGCGGCCGCACCAGCAACACCGGCCGCGAGGTGCGCGACAGCACCGCCTGCGTCGTGGAGCCGAGCAGCGCGCGCTTGAGCCCCGTGCGCCCGTGGGTCCCCATCACCACCGCGTCCACGCCCAGCCGCTCCGCCGTCTGCACCAGCGCGGTGACCACGTCCTGGGCGTCCATGATGACCTCCGCCTGCGCGCGCCGTCCGGTGGCCTCCGCCTCGCGCGGCACCAGCGCCATCAGCCGGCCGCGCTCGGTGTCCACCTGCGAGCCCAGCTCCGCCACCGACACCAGGTAGACCTTGCCCCCCGGAGGCACCAGGCCGAAGGCGTGCGCCACCGCGTGGTTGCCCGTCTCGGAGAAGTCCGTGGCCACCATGACCTCGCGGAACGACGGCAGGGGCGCGTCCACTCCCGGCGCCATCGCCTGCGAGGGGATGCAGGCCACCGACACCCGCGCCAGCCTCAGCGCGTTGTGGGACACGCTCCACATCCGCCCCAGCGCCCGGCGGTGGTGCGTGCCCACCACCAGCAGGTCCGCCTGCTCGCGCGCGGCCAGCTCCACCAGGTGGTCCGCGACGCGGCCCAGGGACGGCTCCAGCACCGTGCGCACCTTCACGCCCTGCGCCCCCAGCGGCGTCACCAGGACCTGCGTCTCCTTGTCCAGCACCGCGCGCAGCTCCGGCGTCACCTCGGCCAGCTCCATCGGCCGCGGCAAGCCCAGCCGCCGGTACTCCTCATCCGGCCACACCACGCGCGCGCCCACCACCTCCAGCGGTCCCCACACGCCCAGGGCGCGCACCCACTCGCGCGCGGCCTCGTACGGCAGCGAGCGGTCCACGCCCAGCACCACCTTGAGCGGCCGCTGCCCCTGCGCCCACGCCTCCATGGCGCTCGCGTCCTGCACGGCGAGCAGCGGCACCTCCAGCGACTGCGCCAGCCGGTCCACCGTCCCGCCGACGCCCAGGAACGGGGCCTCCTTGCTGGGCGAGGCGGCCACCACGAGCGTGGCCAGGCGCTGACGGGCCACGTCGGCGACCTCGGCGGAGGGCTCGCCGGTGCGCATCTCCTGCTCCACGCGCGCGCCCTTCTGGGACAGCCGCTTCGCCTCGTCGCCCAGCGCCGCCTCGGCCGCCTGGAGCAGCGCGGGACCGAAGGCCCGCGCGGAGTTGGGGTTGAGCACGTGCACCAGGAACAGCGGCACGTTCGCCTTCCGGGCCAGCTCGGCGGCGACATCACATGCGCGGCGCGCGGCATCGGAGAAGTTGGTGGCGCAGACGATGGACATGGATGACTCCTCCTCGAGTCGGCTACGGGATGGGGTTCACGCGGGCCGCACCTGCTCCACGCGCACCTCGTTGACCAGGGGCTCGCCGCGCTCGAAGGCCCGGACGCTCGCGAGCGTGGTGTGGGCGATTCTGCCCAGCGCCTCGCGCGTGAGGAAGGCTTGATGCGAGGTGACCAGCACATTCGGGAAGGTGAGCAGCCGCGCCAGCACGTCGTCCTGGAGCACCTGGCCGGAGAGGTCCTGGAAGAAGACGCCCTCCTCCTCCTCGTACACGTCCAGTCCCGCCGCGCCGATGTGGCCCGACTTGAGCGCGTCGATGAGCGCGCGGCTGTCGATGAGCGCGCCCCGGCCCGTGTTCACCAGCACCACGCCCCGCTTCATCCGCGACAGCGCCTTGGCGTCCACCATGTGGTGGGTGCCCGGCGTCAGCGGCACGTGCAGCGAGATGACGTCGCTGACGGAGTAGAGCTCCTCCAGCGTCACGTAGCGGGCGCCCACCTCGCGCGCGAAGGCCACGTCGGGCGCCGCGTCGAAGCAGACGACGTCGCAGCCGAAGCCCCGGAAGATGCGCGCCGCGACGCGGCCGATGCGGCCCGTGCCGGCGATGCCCACCGTCTTGCCCGCGAGGTCGAAGCCCACCAGCCCGTCGAGCGAGAAGTTCCAGTCGCGCACGCGCGCGAAGGCGCGGGGGATGTGGCGGTTGAGGCAGAGCACCAGCGTCACCGCGTGCTCGGCCACCGCGTGCGGTGAGTACTCCGGCACGCGCGTCACCCGCACGTCCAGCCGCCGCGCGGCCTCCAGGTCGACGTGGTTGTAGCCCGCGGAGCGCGTGGCCACGAGCCGCACGCCGCACGTGCGCAAAAGCTCCAGCGTGGCCGCGTCCACGCGGTCATTCACGAACGAGCACACCGCGTGGAAGCCCTCCGCCAGCCGCGCGGTCTGCGCCGTGAGGCGGGGCTCCAGGAAGGTCAGCGCATGGCCGAAGTCCGCGTTGGCTTCCTCCAACGCGGTCCGGTCGTAGCGATGGGTGTCGAATACGGCCAGTCGCATGCCTGCCCTCCCGCCGACGGACCGGGTGCCCGTCGCGCTGGTGCTCCCGCTGCAACGCCCACACCATGTCTTCCTCGTGGCCCGGGCGCGATGAAGGGCCGCGAAAAAGCTGCGCATGCGCGAAAAAGGACGCAAAAAAGCCAAGGCACCGTGCCGGGCGAGCAGGCGGGGCCCCGAGCATGGGGGGGACGCGCCAGGAGCCCGCGCGGCCTACCTTCCCAACAGAGACTCCGAGAAGGAGGCGTCATGTTCCGCTGCGCGGCCTGTGGTGCGTTCAATCGCGTGAGAGAGCCCCGACCCTCGGGAAACCCCGAGTGTGGCCGGTGTCACCGGGCGCTGGATTTGTCGGGCGCGCCGCAGGAGGTGGACGGCGAGGGGCTGGACCGGGCGGTGCTGGCCTCGCCGGTGCCCATCCTGTTGGACCTGTGGGCGCCGTGGTGCGCGCCGTGTCGCGCGGCGGCCCCCATCCTGGACGCGGTGGGCCGGGCTCAGGCGGGGCGGCTGCTCGTGCTCAAGCTCGACACGGAACAGAACCCGCGCTCCGCGAGCGCGCTCGGCGTGCAGGGCATCCCTACCTTCGTGGTGTTCCAGGGCGGGCGCGAGGTGGCGCGGCGCAGCGGGGTGATGCCGAAGCCGGAGCTGGAGCGCTGGGTGGCGGGCGCGACGTCGGCGCAGGGAGGCGCGGGCGTGACGGCCTGAGTCGTGCATTCGCGCGTGGACCGCGCCTCGGCCATCACCCGTCGGGGCCCGCACATGAGCACATGAGGGGAGTCGACATGGTGTCCGAGGCCGCGCTGCTGACGGACCTCTACCAGCTGACGATGACGGAGGCGTACCTGGCCGAGGGCCAGTGGGACGAGGGGGTGTTCAGCCTCTTCGCGCGGCGCCTTCCTCGCCAGCGCAACTACCTGGTGGCCGCGGGGCTGGAGGACGCGCTCCGGACGCTCGAGGACTTGCGCTTCGAGTCCGAGGACCTGGCGTGGCTCGAGTCGACGGGCCGCTTCTCGGACCGGCTGCTGCGTTGGTTGGAGCGCTTCCGCTTCAGTGGCGACGTGGACGCGATGCCGGAGGGCACGCCAGTCTTCGCGCAGGAGCCGCTGTTGGAGGTGCGGGCGCCGCTGCCCGAGGCGCAGCTGGTGGAGACGTACCTGCTCAACCCGGTGCATCTGCAGACGCTCGCGGCGTCCAAGGCCTCGCGGGTGGTGGAGGCGGCGCGAGGCAGGCCGGTGATGGAGTTCGGGCTGCGGCGCATCCACGGCGCGGACACGGGGCTGAAGGTGGCGCGCGCGGCGTATCTGGCGGGGGTGGACTCGACGTCGAACGTGCTCGCGGGGAAGCGGTATGGGATTCCGCTCGCGGGCACGATGGCGCACAGCTACGTGCAGTCGCACGACGATGAGCTGGAGGCGTTCCGCGCCTTCACGCGCGTGTATCCGGACGCGACGCTGTTGGTGGACACCTACGACACGCTGCGGGGCATCCAGCACGTCATCCGGCTGGCGCGCGAGCGGGGTGAGGAGTTCCGCGTGCGCGCGCTGAGGCTCGACTCGGGGGACTTGCTCGCGCTGTCGTTGGCGGCGCGGGAGCTGCTCGACGAGGCGGGCCTGCAGCGGGTGCGGCTGGTGGCCAGTGGGGGGCTGGACGAGGAGCAGGTGGCGGGGCTGCTCGCGCGCGGTGCGCCCATCGACGGCTTCGGCGTGGGCACCGCGATGGGCGTGTCCGCGGACGCGCCCTCGTTGGACATGGCCTACAAGCTGGTGGAGTACGCGGGCCGGGCGCGGGTGAAGTTGTCCGCGGGCAAGGCGCTGCTGCCCGGAGCGAAGCAGGTGTATCGGCAGGAGGAGGACGGCGTGGCGAGGCGCGACCTGCTGGTGCGGCGGGGAGACGCGGCGCACGGACGGCCCCTGTTGCGGCCGGTGATGCGCGCGGGCCAGCGCGTGCCCGGGGCCGTGGCGTCACTCGCCGAGGCGCGGGAGTATGCGCGTCGTGAGCGTGAGCGCTTGCCGAGGGAGGTGCGGGCCCTGGAGCCGGCGAGGCCGCCCTACTCGGTCGTGATTGGAGACGGGCTGGCGCGGGCGCGCGCTCACGAGGTGGAGGTCTGGGCGACCGAGCCGTGAGGCCGGGTGACGCTTCGCGCGAGGGCACCGTCCACGGCGAAGGCGCCGCTGCCGAGGAGGGCCTGGGCGACGAGCGCCATGATGAGGAAGGCGACGTACTCCCAGCCTCCACCCGGGTTGGTGAACATCCAGCCCAGGGAGGCGTGCGACGCGAAGGCGCCGAGCATCATGGGCAGGAGCCCCAGTGACACGAGGCGGACCCGCAGACCCGCGATGAGCGCGAGGCCGCCGAGCAACTCCATCGCGAACACCGGCGTGGCCATCCAACCGGGGAAGCCATGGGCCACGAAGAACCGGGCGGTGCCCTCGAGGGTGAAGAGGAACCACTTGGCGCCCGCGTGGGCCAGGAACACCGCGCCCAGGGACACACGAAGCACGGTGGCGGCGAGGGCGGATGAACCAGGATGTGATGCGTTGCCGAGCATGACGACCTCCGGAAGACGGCTGAGCTGACGCGACATGGAATGCGCGCCTGGCGGCTCCGGGGGAAGGTCCGTGTCGAGAACGAATCGTTCTGCTCGCAGGACAATCTTGTGCGTCGGTGCGCCTGCTTCAGCGCTCAGGAGACCGGAGCGTGAGCAGGCACAGCCCCAGCACGCGAAGCTCGTTGGTGCGGGGCGCTGCTCGGCGCATCCATCGGAACGAACTTCCGAGGTCGGCTTGAGGGCCTGTTCAAAGCTCGGACGCCCACGCGCGAAGGCTCACAGCCCGGGTGCGTGGAGCGGAGCGCGCCAGTCAGGAGCCCTGCTCGGCTCAGCACTCGGGCATCTGCGCGCCAGGAGGCTCAGCCCCAGCGCGGGGAGCGAAACTCCGCGGCCAGCACATCGAGCAGGGCGCGCACCAGCGGCGCGGGGGAGCGCCCCGCCGCGTGGACAGCGTGGATGCCCACGGGCCTCGGCATGAAGTCGTCCAGGACGGTGACGAGCCGCCCCGAGCGCAGCTCCTCGTCCACCATGAAGCGCGGCAGCACCGCGAGGCCGATGCCCTCCGCCACCGCCTCGCGCAGCAAGGTCCCGTTGGCCACCGTCAGCGGCCCGCTCACGGACACGGGGATGCGCCCCCGGGGGCCATGGAAGCGCCACTCGTCCTCGACGCGCAGGTGCGCGTAGCGCAGGCACGCGTGGCCCGACAGGTCCTCGGGCCTGCGGGGTGTCCCCTTGCGTTTCAGGTAGGCAGGCGCCGCGCAGACACACAGCGCGGTGGTCGCGAGCTTGCGGGCCACGAGGTTCGAATCGCGCAGGCGCGTGATTCGCAGGGCGACGTCCACCCGCTCCTCGACCAGGTCCACGAGCCTGTCGCTCAACATCACCTCCACCGAAGCCCCCGGGTGGGCCGCGAGGAAGCGCGCCAGGGGACGGGCGAGGTACATCTGCGCGAAGCTGATGGGCGCGTTGATGCGCAGGCTCCCCCGCCCCGCGTCGGAGGCCCCTCGCGTGGCGGCTCCCGCCTCCTCCAGCAGACGCGCGGCATGCGCGTACACACCCATGCCCGCATCCGTGACGGAGAGCTTGCGGGTGGTGCGGATGAGCAGCCGCTCCCCGACCCGGGACTCCAGGCGGGAGATGCGCGCGCTCACCACCGACTTGGACACCCCGAGCACCCCCGCGGCCCGGGTGAACGAGCGGTGCTCCACCACGCGCGCGAAGCACGCGAGGCCCAGCAGGTCATCGAACAGGGGCTCCGTCACGCGCGCAGGCTGCCACGGACCCACCTGTAGAACCAGATGCACACATCTACACCGTATTTCCAATGCAATCGAGTGACTGTTATGCCGCCGTCACGCGGAGTTGACGTGGAAGACCGCACGGAGCGTCGGTCCCCCCCGTCACAATGCGGGCCTCACCATTCACCACGAGGAACGGATGACACGAGCAACCACAGCGAAGACGTGGCTGGGCCTGGGACTTTGCGGAGCACTGGCGACGATGACGGGCGCCACCACGGCGGTGGCCGAGGCGCCGCGCACCGAGGCGCGGGCGGCCTTCACCTCGCCCTGGTCCGCGGCGGCGTCGATGAGCCAGGTGCGCGCGTACCACACGGCGACGCGGCTGCCGACGGGCAATGTGCTCGTCACGGGTGGCAGCGGCTGGGGCACGGTGTCGGCGTCGACGGAGACGTACAACCCCAACACCAACACCTGGGCGGCGACGGCGACGATGAGCCAGACGCGCTCGAACCACACGGCGACGCTCCTGTCCTCGGGCAAGGTGCTCGTGGTGGGCGGCCAGGGCGCGGGCACGCTGGCGAGCGCGGAGCTGTACAACCCCTCGACGAACACGTGGAGCGCCACGGGCAGCCTGGCCACGGCGCGGCGGAACCACAAGGCGGTGGTGCTGTCGACCGGCAAGGTGCTGGTGTTCGGCGGCTTCGGGGCGACGGCGCTGAAGAGCGCGGAGCTGTATGACCCGGCGACGGGCACGTGGACGGCGACGGGCTCCACGTCCGTGGTGGCGGGCCGCACCAGCCTCACGCGGCTGCCTTCCGGCAACGTGCTGGCGGTCAACGACGACGGCGTCGTCGGCGCGGCCGAGGTCTACAACGTGAGCACGGGCACGTGGAGCACCGCCGCGGCGGCGCCCGCGTTCTACGGGCACGCGGCCGTCCTGCTGAACCAGGGCGCGGTGCTGGTCGTCGGTCAGGAGCAGGGCCAGTATGCGAGCGGCGCCTGGCTGTTCTGGCCGGAGGACAACGAGTGGGAGTACACGTCCTACGCCACCGAGGAGCGCCGCATGGGCCACTCCCTGACGCTGCTGCCGTCGGGCAAGGTGCTCGTCGCGCGCGGCACGCGCAACCAGATTGGCGGCGTGACGGAGGTCTACGACCCGCAGGCGTTCTGGCAGCTGTACGTGGTGGGCAATGACCAGGCGACGCAGGGTCACACCGCCACGCGCCTCATCAACGGCCAGGTGCTCGTGGTGGGCGGCTCCAGCCAGGAGGAGCCCGAGCTGTACTCCTCCGCGGAGCTGTACACCGAGTAGCCCGCGGGCATGGATTCAACGGCCCCACCCCGCGCACACGGGTGGGGCCGACCGGGCACGCCGCACCCGTTGACTCGCGCCAGCCCCTGGCTAGGTTCACCTCGAATGTATCGGCCCTCCCACCGTCTCCTGCGCTGGCTCCGACTGGTCCTCGCCAGTCTGACGCTCGTGGGGACGGGGGCCATGGCGCAGCCGCCCGCGCGCCCGGTGGCCGCCGCCGTCCAGGCCGGTGGCTCCACCACTGTCCACAGCGCGCCCGAGCTGGTGCGTTACGCGCGGCACCTCGCGGGCCCCGCGCCCTTCATCATCGCCCCGGTTGGCGGCACCGAGCCACGGGCGCCCGAGCCACCCCGCCGCACCGCTCGACGCTTCCTGCTCCATCGGTCGCTCCTGCACTGAGTCCTTCCGGAGTCCCTTTCCGGAAGAGCCCACTCACGTCCCAGGAGCACCCATGTCCCGGTTTCTGACGCGGGCACGCGACGTCGCGTGCGCCGTGGCGCGACCTCTCCGTCGCGCGCTTCGACTCGTCTTCATCCTCATCCTCGTCGCCCTGCCCATCCCCCTCGCGCCCGTCGTCTCGGCGCTGCTGCGTCCCTTCCGACGCAACCTCCCCGCCGAGGTCCTCCGCGAGAACGAGAAGAAGAAGCCCTGAGCCGTCATCTCACGGCTTCACCCACTCCTCGCGGTCCGGAGGTCCACCGAAGTCATCACCCTTCCTGGGAGGCTGCCGCGAGCGCTTCACCGGCAGCCGCCACCCGCGCCGCACGGAGATGAGGCGCACCAGCGCGCCCACCGCCATGCCCGCCACCAACGCCAGACGCCGGTGCCCCGTGAGCGAGAGCGCCAGACACACCAGGCTCGCCGCGAGCGCGGCGATGGCGTAGTACCCGGGCTCCGGTCTCATCACCGTGGGCGTGCGCCGGATGAGCACGTCGCGGATGATGCCGCCCCCCGCCGCGGTGATGATGCCAATCAACACCGCCGTCCCCGGACTGAGCCCCACCTCCAGCGTGCGCTGCGTGCCCGCCACCGCGAACGAGCCGAGCGTCAGCGCGTCCAGCGCCGACAAGAGCTTCACCGTCGGCCCGTGCCGCAGCTCGAAGAGGAACGCCGCGAACGCCCCCGTGAACGCCGCGACCAGATACGCCGGCTTCACCAACACCAGCGGAGGCCCCACCTGCAACAGCGTGTCGCGAAGGATGCCGCCGCCCACGCCCGACACCAGGCCCAGGACGAGGAAGCCCATCAGGTCCATCTTCCGACGCTCGGCCAACAGCGCGCCCAGCACCGAGCCGGAGAACACGCCGAGCAGGTCCGCCACCAGCGTCCCCAGCGAGATGACCTGCTCCTGGACATTGGGTTCCGTCAGGTCGAGTGACATGGCATGCGCGAGGCGGCCCGTCAGCGCTCCACCCCACCCGCAGCGTGGGGACGCCCCCCGTCACGAGCAACACACGCCGGCAGACCCAGGGACTGGCCGCACGGCACCCCCATCACAGCGGGCAACCTCTCGGGCGACGGCGCGACACCTCACGCTCGGGTGGACGTGCTCCGCGCGAGACAACACCTTCCAGGAGCAACCTCCTCTCCCGAGCCCACGCCATGAGCCCCACCCAGCCCGCGGACCGCATCTTCGAGGGTGGCACCCTCCTCACCATGAACGACCAACAGCCCACCGCCGAGGCCATCGCCCTCCAGGCCGGTCGCATCCTCGCCGTGGGCACCCGCGCCGACATCCTCGCGCTGCGCGGCCCCGACACCGAGGTCGTCTCGCTGCGGGGCGGCACCATGATTCCCGCCATCGTCGATGACCCCACCACCACCGACGCCGCGGCCTCCGGCGATGTCGAGCCCCAACCCCAGGGCACGCTCGAGCCCGGCCAGCGCGCCAACTTCGTCGTGCTCTCCGACAATCCGCTCACCCTGGCGCCCCAAGCCCGCGAGGACCTTCGGGTGTTGCACATCGTCAAGGACGGCGAGAGCCTCTACCTCGACAACGCGCAGGCCGAGCAGGAAGAGGACGACGCGATGTTCACCGAGGCCCTGTTCCTCGACGAGAGCGGTTGGCTCGTCTGAGTTCCTCCCGGAAGCGACGCGTCGTGACGCGGGGAGCGGGGTGAATGGCACCCATGCGCGAGTGGGCTATCGGAAACTTCATCGCCCTCTACTCCGAGGGTGACTTCCTCCCACTCCGGCCGTTCTGCGATGGTGTGAACGAACCCCGCACCGGAGAGCCTCCATGCTCCGCCATCTCGGCCCCGCGTTCTTCCTCGGCACCCTGCTGATGGGTGGCGCTTGCAAGAAGTCACAGGACCCCGTCCCCGAGACGCCCGCGGCGCCCAAGCCCGCCCCCGAGCCCTTGCCCGCCTTCTCGCTGTCGCTCCTCCAGGACGCGGCGCCGGCGGGCTGTACTTGGCTGCGGCAGGAGACCACGGGCATACGCAAGGCCCTGACCACCGTGGAGGCTCCCTGCGCGCGGGTCAGCCTGGCGTGGAGCCCGGACGGCAAGCAGGGCGTCCTGATGGACCGGGGCAACAACAGCGTGCAGCCGCGCGCCTGGAAGGTGGACTTCGACTCCGCCCAGGGTGTCCCACTGCCGCTGCCCGCCGAGGGCCTCACGGACACGGTCGGCTTCGACGCGCGAGGCCAGGTGGTGGCGCTCGTCTCCCAGCTCGAGGGGCTGGCGCGCAAGGAGGAGCGCGGCGAGGAGTTCTTCGTCGTCGACGGCCGCAAGCTGATGGTGCCGGAGATGGAGGGCAGCAGCCCAGGGCTGGCCCACGCGTACCGCCGTGAAGGAGAGACGTGGAAGCGCATCGAGTCGGTCGCCACGGTGTACGAGACCGAGGACGCGCCGGGCACGAGCGCGCTGGCCACCGCGAGCCAGCTGGTGTCCTCCACCGACGGCACGGACCCGGACGACCCCGTCTCGACGGAGCTCTCCGAGGGCAGTGAAGACGCGGTGCGCCTGGACGCGGTGGTGAAGGACAAGGGCCATACCGAGTACGGCGCCTGGGTCTCGCTGGAGACGCATGGTGGGCCGCTGTTCGCCTGGCGCGCGGCGACGGAGCTGCCGGTGTTGATGCTGCCCTTGCGGTGGGAGTCGGAGGACCGCCTGTTGGAGCCCGAGTCCCTGTCGCTGCCCCCCACGGAGGTGGTGGCCGTGCGGGTGAGGGGCGCGCTGCTCCTGGTGAGCGCGGAGGCCCACGCCCGCGTCTACGACGCGCGCACGAAGAAGCGCATCGCCTCGTTGGACGACGTGCATGACGCGCGCTTCTGGCCCAAGCAGCGCACCGTCACCGCCGCCATCCCGACCGCGGGCGCCTCGGCGACGCAGTAGTC
This sequence comes from Myxococcus guangdongensis, assembly GCF_024198255.1. Classification (NCBI taxonomy): domain Bacteria; kingdom Pseudomonadati; phylum Myxococcota; class Myxococcia; order Myxococcales; family Myxococcaceae; genus Myxococcus; species Myxococcus guangdongensis. Next base: position 278,235 of record NZ_JAJVKW010000010.1, on the reverse strand, counting down.
CCCCGGGGGACGGGCAGGCATCCGAGCGGCCAAGCCATCCCTCCCGCTCGTGAGCACCTTTCGGGGGATGCACGAGCGCTTCCACAAGTTCGCCCAGGGCGTGTCCGAGCGCGTGGGCTCCATCCAGGCGTTGCTCCTGGCGGTCGCGGTGGTGGTCCTGTGGTTGGTGTCGGGGCCGCTGTTCCACTTCAGCGACACCTGGCAGCTCGTCATCAACACGGCGACGACGGTCATCACCTTCCTGATGGTGTTCGTCATCCAGGCCACCCAGAACCGGGATGCGAGGGCCATCCACCTCAAGCTGGACGAGCTCATCCGCTCGCAGCGGCATGCCCGGAACTTCTTCACGGACCTGGAGCACGCCACGGACGAGGAACTCGCGGAGCTGTCGCTCCAGTTCAAGCAGGTGCACGAGCGCGCCCAGCGCCGCCGCGCCGCGAAGGAACCGGCGCCTCCACGCAGCGCCGACGCGAAGCACTGAGGGCGCGCGTCAGAGCTTGAGGGCCCCGGGCGCGAGGATGGCGGTCACGATGGCCACGTAGCTGCCCACGCCGATGCAGCAGGTGAGCGCCGGAATCAGCAGCGCGCCGAACACCGCGGGGCCCCAGCCGACACCGTGCAGGCTGCGGTACGCGGAGACGCGGACGCCGAGGCTCCAGAAGGGCAGCACGTACATGCTGCAGAAGGGCACCAGGCCCGCGAGGTAGACGCCCTGGGCCAGGGCATGGCCGCGCAGCGTCGTCCTGAACGAGCCCTGTGCGCCCGCGACCTTGAGCACCAGGTGGTCCAGCCCCGCGGCCACGAGCGTGAGGCCCATGCTCATCAACGGCACCAGCATCATGCAGACGACGAAGAGGACCACGGCGACGCCGCGGTAGAGGAGCGGGTTGGTCTCGTTGTCGGAGCCGCTGGCGGGGAAGGTCTCGTAGGGGAAGGCGAGCAGGAAGAGGGTGTAGAGGAGCCAGGTGGAGAAGGAGCCCACGAACGCGGTGAGGCCGGCGAAGACGAGCGAGTCGCCCACCGACGCCTCGCGCGACATGCGCTCGAAGGTGGTGACGGGGCGAAGCATCACCTCGACGCACGTCTTCCAGAACGCCTTGACCCAGCCGAGCTCGGCGCGTTGGTCCCAGGGGAGCAGGGCGTGGGGCACGCGGGCGTGGCACATCTCGCAGACCAGCTCCTGCCGTGGACCTCGGCGCAGACACCGGGCGCATGCGAAGGCGCCGCAGCGCTCACAGGCATGCTGGCTCATCCACTGGGGATGGACGGCGCACACCGGGGCGCCCGAGTCGGGCGGAGGCGAGGCGAGGAAGGAGGCGCCGCAGCCACCGCAGCGAAGGACACCAGCGCCCACGGGGACCTGGCAGAAGGGACACACGAGCTCGGACACGCTTCACATCCTCGCACAGTCGCCACACGCGCAAGGACACAGCGGGACACCACCGGAGCGAAGCACGCGCGGCGCCTGCCCGTCTGCCCTCGAGGACTCAAAGAACGAGCCACCCGCTCAAGGCGACGGACGCGGGCGCACCAATCCGTGGTCATCCGGCACGGGGCCCGCGCCCCGGTCTCCACCGCTCCGGCTCGCCGGGTCCACCGAGGGCTCCGGCCGGGCCTCACGCGCGCGGCGCGCCTGACGCAGCGCCGCCTTCGCCTCGGCTTTGTGCCCCTGCGCCTTCTCCCGCTTCGCCAGCGCCTCCCACAACTCCGGCGACTCCGGATGCAGCGCCACCGCCGCGCGCAGCAGCCCCAGCCCCACGCGCGGAGACTCCGCCTCCGCCACGCGCTTGAGCAGCTGCGTCGGCGCCAGCGCCAACATCCCCTGAGGCGTCGCGAGCGCCTCGCGCAGGTGCCCCAGCACCTCCTCGTCCCGCTTCGCCACGAGCAGCGCCTGCGACAACGCCAGCCGCGCGTCCACGCTCCGCGGATGCAGCTCCACCGCGCGCTCCAGCCAGCGCAGCCGCCCCGCCTGCTGCTTGCGCCACGCGAAGCGCTCCGCGATGCGCAGCATCTCGTCCGAGTAGTCCGGCCGCACGTCCGGCGACAGCCCCGCCGCCTTCTTCACCACCGCCCAACGCGGCTCCGGGTTCGACTCCTCGTCCAGCCGCTGACGCCGCAGCTCCGGCACCTCCGCGCGCTTCCACCCCGCCACGAACCGCAGCAGGTCCGAGCGCAGCGGCTCACCGAAGCGCTCCGTGTCCTGCACCCCCTGCGCGTCACACGCCGCCAGGTAGTCCGCGAAGAACGACAGCGGCCCCTCCGCTGGATACGCCAGCAGCCGCTCCGGGCCCTGCGCCTTCTCCAACGTGCGCGCCATCTGCGCGCCCACGCGGATGAACACCGACCCCAACCGAGGGTCATGCCCACTGCGGATGCGCTCCAGCGCCACCTTGCCATCCCGCGCAATCGCCTTGCGGTCCAGCAGCTCCGACACCCGGGTGAACGCCCCCGGCAAATCCTCGTCCGCCGGCAGCGAGCCCGGCCCACGCGTGGCCCACAGGTGGTACGCGAGCCCATAGCTCGCGATGCGCCCCAGCCCCTCGTACACCACCGAGTCCACCGGGTCCGTGAAGTGCGCATCTCTCCGCGTGACGCCCTGCTCCAGCACCCCCTCCATCAACCGGATGGACAGCCGGCGCAGGCGCTTCGCCTCGCCCTCGATGTTCGTGGCCAGCGAGATGACCGTGTCCTCCGCCGGGAACATCACCAGCAACGTCGTCGTCTCCGGCTGCCCTCCCGCGTGCGCCACCAGGTAGTGACCGCGCAGCGGATAGGTCGCGAAGCCCATGCCGTAGTCCGTCAGCCGCCCGTCGCTCGTGGCCATGGACGCCTGCATCTTCCCCATCGTGTCGCGAGACACCAGCCGGTGCGCCAGCACCGCCCGACCGAAGCCGAGCATGTCCCCCACCGTCCCTCGCGTCCCACCACCACCGAAGCGGCTGGACACATCCAGGAAGCGAGAGGGCTTGAGCACCCCGTCCTTCACCCGATAGCCCGCCGCCTGGTGCTCATCGCGCGTGGCGGTGACATCCAGGTCCGCGTGCTCCATGCCCGCGGGCTGGAAGACATGCTCGCGCAGATAGTCGCGATACGACTGCCCGGACGCGGACTCCACCGCCGCGCCCAAGAGGTTGTAGCCCCACGTGCTGTACAGGTAGCGGGAGCGCGGCTCGAACGCGAGCGGCTTCTGGGAGAACAGCGCCAGCGCCTCCTCGGTGCTCACCGCCTTCACGTTCTGGGTCGACGCCACGCCGTCGTACGTGGGCACGCCGCTCAGGTGTCCCAGCAAATCCTTCACCGTGACGGTCCACTGCTTGGCCGGATACGTCGGCACCACCGTGTGGATGTCCGCGTCCAGCGACAGCTTCCCCTGCTCCACCAACTGCAACACCGCCACCGCGGTGAAGGACTTGGTGACGGACGCCATCCGGTACGTGGTGCGCGGCGTCGCGGGCAGCCGCTTCGTCACGTCGCGGTAGCCATAACCACACACCCACCGCTGCTCACCGCGGGACACCGCCACGGACAGGCCCGCCACGGGCCCCTGGGACAGCTCCGAGCGGACGATGGCATCCAGCGCCTTCGTCACCTCCTCGGGCAGCGCGCGCGGCGAGGCGCCAGCCTCGTCGGCCTCCACGCTCTCGCAGACCGACGGCAGCTTCGGCGCCGCGACCACCGGCGTCGAGACACAGAGGACGACGGCCAGCCACCCCGCGCTTCGCATCGTCATGGCACGGCCTCCACCCGCTCGGCCTGTGGCGCCACCTGGGCCACGGGGCCTTGGGCCGGAGGCGTCTCCACCCACGCGCGCAGCAGCGCGTCCGTCACCAGATGCCCCAGCACATCCAACCCCCGTCCACGCGGGTGCACCAGGTCGTCATGCATGAAGCCGGACTGGTGGAAGCGCGTCAGCGCGCCCTTTCCACCCATCGCCTCGTACAGGTTGAAGAACGCGCAGCCCTCGGCGAGCGACACCTCGCGCTCCGCCTCCACCACCGCCTCCAGGAACGGGCGCTGGGTGAAGGCCTTGCCCGAGTCCTTCGAATCGCGCACCGCGTCCATCGGCCCCACCACCAGACACGCGCTCGTGGGCGCCGCCACGCGGGCCCGCCGCAAGAGCGCGCCCAGGTCATCGCGCAGCCGCGTCAGGTCCGTGCGCTTCCACTCCAGGCGCTTGGACTCGTTGCCGCCCAGGAAGAACACCAGCAGCTTCGGCTCCCGCTCGGTGAGCTGCGAGCGCAGCGCCCCCTCCTCCAGTCGCGCGTACAGGCTCGCGTCCGCGGACGGCACCCCCAACATGTCCAGGACGATGCCGGGGCGCTCGTGCTGGAGCACCACGCCCTGCACCACCGCGCCCTTGCCCTCGGCCACCACGTCCACCGTCGTCGCGCCGGACGGCAGGTCGAAGCGCGTGGAGCGCGACGCGCCCGTGCCCTCCGGCGTCGTCCGCGCCAGCACCGTGTCGCCGCTCACCACGCTGAGCGCGCCCCCTTCCGGGACGTCCAGCCACCACAGCGTGCCGTGCGCCTCACCCTCCAGCTTGAAGCGGCTGCGCGCCTTCGCCTTCGTGGCCACGTGGTACACGCCGGTGATTCCGAACGGCAGCGGCGGCGCGCGCAGCTCGCCCAACGTGCGCGGCGTCCAACCACTCGCGCTGTGGCTCGCCCGGCCACGCCCACCGTAGGGCGCCATCCGGTCCACCAACAGCACACCCCGCCCCGCCGCGCCGAAGCCCGCGCCCAGGTCATCCCTCAGGATGTCCACGATGCGGTCACCCGCGATGAGTGAATTGCCGAACGCCTCGATGACGGTGGGCTTCTTCGCCGTACCCGACGACAGCGCGTCCAGCGACTCGAAGAAGGGCGCCAGCGCGGTGCGCGCGCACCCCTGCGCCACCGACGCCACGCACGGGTCATCCACCTTCGCGCCCGGAGCACCCAGCTTCACCGCCAGCGCTCGCGTCGACCGGGTCCGCTCGGACGGCTCCGGAGAAACCCTTCGAGGCGCAACGACGGGCGCCACCGGCACCGGGGGCCTCGGTGACGCCACGGCGGGCGTCGCCACCGCCGCGGGGACTGGCGCGGAGAGGGGACGTGCCTCGGAACCGATTTCACACGCGGTCAGCAGCCCGCCACAGGCCAGGACGCGGAGCACGCGCCCGACGCCCACCCACCCGACTTCCGAATGCGTCATGCGGCGTGCAGCGTAGACGAAAGCTTCCGCCCGCGCATTTTCCCGGCCTGCCAGGCCCCCTGCTCTCCAAGGGAGCCCGAACCACGCTCCCGCTCGCACCTTGCCCCCTGGTTTCGCGCGCGTCTGCGACACACAGGGCCTGCGAGTTGGCGAACAGGCCGATGCCAGGGTCCACACGCCAACAGACTCACTTCACTTGGGCCGCACCGTCCCCAAGTTATCCGCCACTCATATGGAGAAAGCGAAAAACAAGGTAGCGAACTGGACGAGGTTCCATCGCAAGTTCGGCAGCCATGTGCGCCAGCTCCGTAACAGCCGTGAGCTCACCCAGGAGGTGCTGGCCGAGCGGTGTGACCTCTCCGTGGATGCCATCCGTCGGATCGAGCGCGGGTCCTTCTCTCCCTCGCTCGACACGCTGGGCAAGCTGTCGGTGGGCCTGGACGTGTCGCTCAAGACGCTCTTCCAGGGGTTCGAGCACGAGCGCACCGGCGACGTGGCGGAAATCTGTGACTTCCTCTCGTGTCGCTCCGACCCGGAGGTGAAGCTCGCCCGGAGGGTGCTCCAGGCGATGTTCGAGGACCCGTAGTCTCTCTTCTCCGGACATCTGCCGGTGGAAACCGGCAGATGTTCCCTGTTCCCCACGGCCACGCTGACCTACGCACGCTCGCATATGTCGGGAGTCCCCGAAGGCATCCTCCTCGTGGTGGAGGACGATGCGGACCTGCGCGCCGCCGTCGTCGAAATCATCGCGACCACGGGACAGCGCGTGTCCATGGCGAAGGACGGCTTGGAGGCGCTCACCTGGCTGGAGGTGCACGGCCGTCCCAGGCTGGTGCTGCTGGACATGGGAATGCCGCGCATGACGGGCCACGACTTCCTGGAGCGCGTGGAGCGGCACTGGCCGCGCCTTCCCGTGGTGGCCATGACGACGCGGCCCATCCATCACCCGGGCGTGCTCGACACGCTGCTCAAGCCCTTCGACCTGGAGACGCTCCTGGAGCGGCTCCCCGTCTGGCTGCGTCGGGCGCGCGACCTGCCCCAGCCCTGAGGCGCGATTTCATTGCGCGCAATGCAGTCCGGGGGCATGTTGGGGAGAGGAGTGGTCATGTCCCCGTTGAACAAGAAGCGCGGCGACGCGCTGCACCTGGACGAGCAGCTGTGTTTCACCCTCTACTCGACGGTGCACCTGCTCAACCGCACGTACCGGCCGCTCCTGGAGAAGCTGGGCCTCACCTATCCCCAGTACCTGGCGATGATGGTGCTGTGGGAGGAGGACGGCGTCACGGTGAAGGCGCTGGGGGAGCGGCTCCTGCTCGACTCGGGCACGCTGACGCCGCTGCTCAAGCGGCTGGAGGCCGCGGGGCTGCTCAAGCGCGAGCGGGACGTGCTCGACGAGCGCCAGGTGCGCATCCGCCTGACGGCGGCCGGTCGCGCGCTGCGCGCCAGGGCGGAGGACGTGCCTTTCTCCATCCTGGAGGCCTCGGGCTGCTCGTTGGAGGAGCTCAAGGACTTGAAGGCCCGCGTGCTCGCCATCCGTGAGCAGCTGGGCGCGCGGCTGGGCGAGGAGTCCTCCGCCGCGGCGCCCCGGGGCAACACGCGCAAGAAGTCGGGCTAGCGCGCCGTCGCGGTGCGCGTCGTCCTGCCGCCGATTCCCACCAGCCGGCTCACCAGCTCCAGCGCCTGGGTGTAGCGGGTCATCGAGGCCTGGAGCGCGAGCAGCTCCGCGTTGGACAGCCGCTCGCCCGAGGGCGCCGACTGGATGGCGCCGACGAGCGCGCGCTGCCCCACCTCCAGCTCCTGCATGAAGCGGGAGATGCCGTCGAATCGATCCACCCGCTCCCCCGTGGGCACCGCGCGCGGCGCGCCCGCCTCGCTGTGGTCCGCCACCTTCACGCTCGAGACAGCCACACTCACGGAAGACCGATTCACCGAAGAAGGACGAGGGAGTGCTGCGGTCAGCGGACGCGACATGAAGCGGACTCCTGCGGGGACGGAGTGAGGGGGTGGCGCGAGTATCCGCCCGTGGACTGACAGCCGCCAGTCGGGTCGGCACGCCGGCCTCCTCTCCAGGCACTCGATTACGTCATACGCGGTGAATCCGCGTTCCCCACCCCTGGAGGCGGCTCACCACGTAGGCCGCGTCGAGCACGCCCTCGGGCGAATACAATCCGGGCTTCACGGGAGTCCCACCTCTGAGGCCCAGCAGCTGCTCCACGGCGAGCGCGGCGCCCTTTCCGCTCAGACCGGAATGGACGTCCGAGTCGACCAGCGCGTGACGCACGAGCGACGGCGTTCCGTCCGCCTTCACGCCCTCCAGTTCGATGATGACCTCGTGGCCTGGCCCCTGCCCCGGCGCGCGGCTGGACGCGGGGCGCAGCGCGAAGTCCAGGCGGATGTCACTCGCGTCCGTCACCGCCGCGAGCGAGGCCACGTCGAGCAGCGGATACGCGCGGCCGGTCCACTGCGTGCCGTCGACGCCCTGGAAGGTGCGGGTGATGTCGGCCTCGCGGGTGGCCCAGAGGAACCGGCCCTCCTTGCGGATGAGCGGGCTGGGCACGGCCTTCGCCACGCGGTCCATGTCGCCGAGCGCGGCGGGTCCGCCCACGTCGTCTTCATCGAACACGGCGGAGATGCGGATGGCGTGGACCTTCGCCAGCTCGCGCGCGAAGTGGACCGTGGCCAGGGCGACGGTGCCGCCGAGGAAGTGCCCGAGGAACAACGTGGGCGAGGCCGTGGGCCGCTGGACGTGGAGCGCGACCTCCGGGCCGATGTCGAAGACGAAGTCGGAGAACGACACGTAGGGCACACCCTGGTCCTGCGCGTACCGCATCGTCCGGAGCGAGTCGTCCTTGAGCAGCACCACCACGGCGCTGAAGGCGGAGCCCGGAGGCAGGCCCAGGTCATCGCGCTCCAGGTCGATGCGCACGGCGTCGGCGTTGCCCACTTCATGTGCGAGCGCGGACGCCCTCGTCACGTCGCGCGCGCCGATGCGGATGGGCAGTTCGGGTTGGAGGTCGCGGAGGGCCTTCACGGCGCGACGCCCGACGACGCCAGAGCCGCCGATGAAGAGGACGGGGTTGAGCTTCGATGCGTTGTTCATGACGGGATTCCTATGAGCAGGGTGGGAGAAAGAGGCCGTGCGTCCTGGCGCTGGCCTCGAACAGCGATGAAGGGCGGCGGCCGTGAATGAACGCCGGCCGCGAGCAGGGACAACGCGTGGCGCGGTGGCGACGTCCGCGGCCACCCGCCTCACGTCGTGGAGCCAGCGCGAATCAGAGGCGGCGCGTGCGGACACCGGCCTCCTCGAGTTGGCGCGAGGCAGAGGCGACACGTGCGGACACCGGCCTCCTCGAGCCAGCGAGAATCAGGAGAGGCGGCGCGTGCGGACCCCGGCTTCCTCGAGCCGGCGCATCAGATAGGCGGGCTCGATGAGGCCGTTCGGCAGGTAGAGCCCCGGCGCGACGGGAGCGCCGCCCGCGAGCCCCAGCAATCGCTCCACGCTCACGGCCACGCCCACCGCGGTGACGGGCGCCTGCCCCTGCGCGTGGCTCATCTCGTAACGCACGCGCGCCTTCGTGCCGTCCTGCAACGTGCCCTCGAGCTCGAAGAGTGTCTCGACGGAGTGGGACCCACCCTTGCGACGCCCGGCGGACAGGCCCACCACCGCGTCGAGCCGGATGGCGCGCGCCTTCGTCTCGGCCGCCAGGCTCACCGGGTCCGTCAGCGAGTACGCCTGCCCCACGTGCTCGTTCCCATCGCCATCGCGGAAGCGACGCTCCCCCGCCGCGCCGCCCACCCAGCGCCACTTGCCGTCCTCGAGGATGAGCGCGTTGGGCGCGGCGCTCGCGGCGCGCTCCAGGTCCGCGGACGCGGCGGGCCCACCCACGTCCTGCTCGTCCAGCACGGCCCCCATCGCGATGGAGTCCAGCGTCTTGAACTCCCGCGCGAAGTGGAGCGCGGGCAGCGTCGCCGCGCCCACCAGCCAGCTGGTGCCCAGCAACACCGCCGAGCGATGGGGCGCGTTCATGAAGTACGCCACCTCGGGCGCCACCTCGAACAGGCCCGTGGAGATGCCCAGGTGCGGGATGCCCTGGGCTTGAGCGAAGCGCAGCGCGTTGAGCGTGTGGTCCTTCACGAACAGGACCACGGCGCTGTACCCGCGCCCCTCGGGCAGTCCCAAATCCCCGCGCGACAAATCCACGCGCACCGCGTCCGCGTGCCCCAACCCCCGGGCCACCGCCTCCGCGCGGGCCACGTCCCTCCCGCCAATCGTGATGGGCAACTCGGGGTGGAACCGACGAAGCGTCTGGGCGGCCAACGAGCCGACGACGCCCGAGCCTCCGATGATGAGGACGGGCTTCTGCGTGGGTGAAGACATGACGGGTGCGCTCCCCTGCCAGCGAAGGCAGTGGTCGAGAGGGCCGGAGGACCGGCGCGGACGGGAATTCCAACAACCCTACAAGAAGTAAGTTACCAAAGGCAGGTCCGCAACGATTTCGTCCGGAGCCCACGTCGGTTGCGCGCCACGGGCCGGGCGGATAAGCCCTGGAGGAGCGGTGGTGACGCGCATGAGTGAGACCTCTTCCAAGAAGCTGCCCAAGGCCCAGCGACGCGAGCAGCTGCTCGACGTGGCGGTGGAGGTGGTGCGCGAGGAGGGCACGGACGCGCTGACGCTCGGGCATCTGGCCGAGCGCGCGGGGGTGAGCAAGCCCATCACCTACGAGCACTTCCAGACGCGCGCCGGGCTGTTGATGGCGCTGTACGAGCGCACCGACGCGCGACAGGTGGCCCAGCTCCAGGAGGCGCTCGAGCGCACGCGGCGCAAGCTGGAGGACGTGGCCCGGGTGATGAGCGCCGCGTACATGAGCTGCTACACCACGTCTGGCCCCGAGCACTCCGCCATCGCCGCCGCGCTCAAGGGCGACGGGCAGATGGAGGCGTTCCACCAGGGCCTCTTGGACCAGTACGTGGACTTCTACCAGCGCACGCTCGGGCCCTTCTGCGACTTGCCCCGGGAGGCCCTGCGCCAGCGCTGCGTGGCCATCATCGGCGCGGCGGAGGCCCTGTCTCGCGACGTGCTGCGCGGCGCCGTGGCGGAAGGCACCGCGGCCAACACGCTCGCGTCGCTCATCGTCTCCTGGCTGACCTCGCGCAAGTAGCACCGCCCGCGTCGATGTGATGCAGTCGCGCGGTGCTCGACAGCGTCACCATCGACCAGCTCCGGACGCTCCGCGCGGTGGCCGAAGAGGGGAGCTTCTCCGCGGCGGCGCGCAAGCTGGGTCAGGGCCAGCCCGCCGTCAGTCAGGCCATCCAGCGTCTGGAGAAGCAGCTGGGCCTGCGCCTCTTCGACCGCAGCAGCCGCGTGCCCCGACTCACCGCCAAGGGAGAAGCCGTGGTCGCCGCGGCCCACCGGCTCCATGAAGACCTGGCCACCTTCCAGTCGGTGGTGGGCCGCATCAAGAGCGGCGAGGAGACGAAGCTCGCGCTCGTGGTCGACGCGATGTTCCCCACGCCCGCGCTGCTCTCCTTCGTGCGCGAGCTGGCCCAGACGCACCCGGGCGTGGAGCTGACGCTGGAGGTGGAGCTGCTCTCCGCGGTGACGGAGCGCCTGCGCGAGCGCAAGGCGACGCTCGGCATCGCGGGCGCGGACCTGGACCTCACGGGCCTGGAGCAGCGGCCCATCGCGCTGTTGAGCATGTTGCCCGTCGCCGCGCCCTCGCATCCGCTGGCCCGCGTGAAGGGGCTCATCACCGAGGAGCACCTCGCCTCCGCCACGCAGCTGGTGCTGAGCGAGCGGCTGCCCACGGGCAAGGCGGGCACGGTGGACCGGGGCGTGCTCTCGCCGAAGCAGTGGCGCGTCGCGGATTTGATGACGAAACATGCGCTCATCCTCGGCGGCCTCGGCTGGGGCCACGAGCCCGAGCACCTGGTGCGCGAGGACCTGAACGCCGGCAGGCTCGTGCAGCTGAGGCTCGCCGCGTGGGAGGGAGGCCCTCCGCCCCGACGCCCGCTCGCCCTGGTGCGCCGCAAGGGCGTGCCGCTGGGCCCGGTGGCCACGTGGGCCTCGAACCGGCTCACGGACCTGTGTCAGCTCGCACTGTCCGCGGACCATCACACGACGCGCTGACCCGCTCGATTACTTCGGTCCTCCACTGGGGCCTGTCACTCGCTCGAACGACACCCCAAGGTTCCCGACTCCTTCAAGTGCGTCCTTGATCTCTTCCGAAACGATGAACGAAACCTTGAACTTCTTCAGTCGAAAGACTTGGGCGCCTTCTGTCTTCGAGGGGTCGATTCGCAGCCCGTAAATCCAGTTGTACTCCCCTTCATATCCAGGCGCAGGGTCGTCTTCGTCATAGTGATGCACCTCTCTGCACCGTGCCTCGTCGATGGCATCAACGACCCTGGTTGCGTTGACGACGAAGTACCGCCCAGGCGCTCCCTCGACGGACACCGGCAACAGCTGGACAACATCGGGAGCCAGGGTCCGGAACACGTTCGCGATGGCTTCGCTCCCAATGGGAGTCTCCTCCACGCCCGCGAACACGAACGTGCGCCGCTCGCCAGGATGCGAAATCCGGGTCCCGATGGGTCCAGGGTCTTGAAGAACGCGACCCTCCACGAACATCCAAGGCTCGTCAAAGGCCTCCCCGGAGCCCCGTGTCGGCGTCGCAAGGAGCCATTGGGGCACATCTCCAAGAACCACTGAGTAGAAATGGCGCTCCACCTCACCCCTCTCCTTTCACAATGAAGCTCCGCAGGTCAGAGCCCTGCGTCAGAAGCTCGTTGGAAATCTTCGCAAGCTCCTTTGTCAGGCTGGCCCGGCAGGCCTCCGGCGTCTGGCAGCGCGCGACAGAACGATTGAGGCGACGAACCACCTCTCGGTGATACAGCTCGGGGTGAGGCCCCTCGTGTCCCTTGAGCCGCACCTTGTTTGCGACATCCTCGAGGGACATTCCGGCCTTCTTGAAGATCTCCTCACACCTCGGCGTCCAAGGGCCACCTGTCGCGGCCGAAATCGTGTTCTTGGTCGTGCAGATGTGATGAACGGGTCCCTCCTCATCGCCAGGAAACCGACCCTCCGAGTACATCGCCAGGGCGGCGGCAGCTCCGGGCGCCAGGGCGACGTTCAGCACACCCGCGGCAGGCATCGCGATTGACGCCACCCCACCACTCATCGCCGCCCCGAGCTGGAATCCTGCCTCGGCCTGCCCTCGAAGCGCGGCCTGGGAGAAGCCTGGCAGCCTGGGGCCTTGGGAGGCCATCGCGCTCTTTCCTCCGAGGGCCGTCATGACGACGAGCACCAGGACGCGCGTGCCGTTCGTCCCCAGCACCTCTCCGAAGCGATGGCCGATTTCCTGTAACCCCATGACGCTCGTTGCCCTCTCTGCTTCATCCCACAGTCGCACGAAGCCCTGGCCAATCTCCCAGACCGGCACCACCCCCAAGTAGGCCACCATCGCCGCCGTCAATGCGACCGCGATGACCTTGGTGACCGGCTCGGGAAGGGCCATCGTGAGGAGCACCGTCAGCGCGGCGGACGTCACCAAGGCCTTGAGCGCCGTGGGGTTCAGCACCTTTCCGACCTCCGCCTCGACGCTCTCCCAGACGGAATCGAACGCGAAGGACAGCGCCATGAGCGTCCGGTCTCTTCGCGAGAAGGTGAGCCCCGTCCCGCTCACCAGCATCAAGCACTCGTCGCCGTCAGGGCAGATGCGTGAGGACAAGGACTCCGGAGAGGCTCCAGCCCCCGAATCCGCGAGTCCCTTCGACGATGCGAGCAATGTCCTGGACCGCACCCACCCTTGCTGGTCCGCCGCATCGGCTTCGCGGAAGGCGATATCCATCCGCAAGTCGAGGATGAGGCGGGTGAGGGCCGACTTGAACTCCGCCTCGCTCACCTCCACGGGCTCCACGTCCACGGACTCGTGGGTCACCTGCCTGCCGCCTCCAACGTCCACGTGGACGACTCGGGTCGTCGCACACCCACACACGAGAAGCGATGACGCGACAAACCCCATCCATCGCATAGAGCCTCCGAAGGCAGCCACCCCATTAAAACCTGGAGGTCAAGCTATCCTCACTTCAGCAGAGCGATTCAAGGAAGCGGCGCCCGCTCGCCCTGGTGCGCCGCAAGGGCGTGCCGCTGGGCCCGGTGGCCACGTGGGCCTCGAACCGGCTCACGGACCTGTGTCAGCTCGCGCTGTCCGCGGACCATCACACGACGTGATGCTAAGCATCATGGGTGGCGGCGATTTACACCGCGCCTCCCGCCCTTACTGTTTGGGTCATGAGCACCACGACCCAGACACTTCCTCCCCCCACCGTTCCCCATGCGCTTCCCCGCGCGCGGACGCTCGAGAGCGTCCACGGCGGCGGGCCCCTGCACTGGGTCGGTGACGGCTTCCGCGTCAAGACGCTCGTCCCCAGTGGCGGCCTCACCCAGGAGCGCGTCAGTCCCTTCCTGCTCCTGGACCACCATCCGCCGCACGCGTACCCGCCCCTCGCCAAGGGCCAGCGCGGCGTCGGCTGGCACCCGCACCGGGGCTTCGAGACCGTCTCGCTCGCCTTCCAGGGCGTCGTCGCGCACCGTGACAACGCGGGCCACTCGGGCGTCATCGGCCCGGGCGACGTGCAGTGGATGACGGCCGCGTCCGGCATCCTCCACGAGGAGTTCCATGAGAAGGCCTTCTCCCGCCACGGCGGCGTCTTCGAGTTCCTGCAGATCTGGGTGAACCTCCCTCGCGCCGACAAGCGGGCCGCCCCGGGCTACCAGCCCATCACCGCGGCCCAGATTCCGACCGTCCCCATCGAGGGCGGCACGGTGCGCGTCATCGCGGGCGACTTCGCCGACACCCGAGGCCCCGCCCGGACCTTCACGCCCATCACCCTGCTCGACGTCAACGTGCGAGCCGGAACCCAGCTCGAAGTCCCCCTGCCCCGTGGCCACAACGCCATGGTGCTCGTCGCCTCCGGCCGCGTGTCGTCCGGCGGTGAGCGGGCCACCTCCGGGGAGCTGGCCGTGTTCGCCAACGACGGCGAGCACCTGACGCTCCTCGCAGAGGAGGACACGCACCTGGTGGTCCTCGCGGGCGAGCCCATCCGCGAGCCCATCTTCCACATGGGCCCGTTCGTCATGAACAGCCAGCGCGAGCTGTTCCAGGCGATTCATGACTTCGAGACGGGCCGCTTCGGCGACCTCCCCGAGGATGCGCCCGGCACCACCGGGTAGGTGAAACGCGACGCCCGTCGGAGCCCCGTGCGCCGACGGGCGATCAGCGTCCCCGGGCCCGACGCGCGGCGGCCGGCGGCTTCGCACGAGGCTCCGCCGCCCGCGTCATCGAGTGCTCCTTCAACACCTCCACCATCAGCTGCCGGAAGTAGCGCGCGCCGGGGTCCGCGTGCGTGCGCTCGTGCCATATCAGCGACATGAGCATGGGCGGCGTGTGGATGGCCAGGCGCAGCCGCTTGACGGGCAGCATCGCGCACAGCGCGTCCGCGGTGCGCCCCGGCATTCCCGCCACGTAGTCCGTGCGCGTGACGGCCATGCCCGCGGCGATGAAGTGCGAGACGGACAGCGTGGGGTTGAACTCCAGGCCGTGCTCCTTGCAGAACTCCTGGAAGTACCGGTGGCCGACGCCCGGACGCCCCTGCGCGATGACCATGCCGATGTGCTGGGAGGCGTTGAACTCCTCCTTCGTCAGCGTCGACCCGCGCAGGCGCGGATGCTCCTTGCGCACGAGGAAGGCCACCTCCTCGAGGTAGAGCTCCTCGGAGAAGTAGCCGTCGCGCGCCGCCACCATCTGGGGCGCCAGCGCCGCGTCCACCTCGCCCGTGGACAACCCGTCCGAGGCAATCAGGAAGTCGATGCTCACCACACGCAGCCGCGCGCGGGGAAGCTTCTGGGCGAAGGCCTCCACCACGCGAGGCACCTCACAGACATCCTGGTTGTCGCCACACGACAGCGTGAAGGTGCGCGTGCTCTCCTCGGGCACGAAGCGCTGTCCGTCCACGGCCACCTGCAGCTGCGCCACCGCGTTGACCACGAGCGGCCGGAGCTCCTCGCAGCGCGGCGTGGGCACCAGGCCGCGTCCGCTGCGCACGAAGAGAGGGTCCCCCAACATCTCCCGCAGCCTCGCGAGCGCGTTGCTCACCGCGGACTGCGTGACGTGGAGCTGCTTGGCCGCGTCCGTGGCGCTCCCCGTCTCCAGCACCGCGTGCAGCACGAGGAACAGGTTCAGGTCGATGGCGGACAGGTTCATGACGACACGGGCATAGCGCACGTGCCGTCATGAAGGCACCTCAGGAGCGCTGCGCGCCCGACAGCATCGCCGCCACCTGGGGGTCCAGGCGGAAGGACTCGAAGAACGCCTCCGCGTCGGCGGGCGGCTTGCCCTCCGGGTGGAGCAACAGCTGCTGATAGAGCCGGGGGCCCACCAGGAAGAAGCGGCCCTTGAGCCGGCGCGGTCCGGAGATGCCCTCCACCTCCCAGCCCGGGAAGCCCTCCAGCGTCAGCGGCCGCGAGGACACGCCCGTGGCCCCCAGCGCCTCCAGCGCGCCCATGCTCGCGCGCGACACCACGTCGCTCGGCTTCGCCTGCGACACGGCCGACGCGGGGAAGTCCGTGTACGAGACGTAGTACGCCGTGGACGCCTCCTTGCGCTCGGCGATGAACGTATGGAGTGTCACCTCGCCCACATCCGTCAGCTGCGAGCGGCGCTCCTCGCTCACCGGCCCCGGCAGCGCGACGGAGAAGCCGCCCTCCGTGGACTGGACGACAGAAGCACTGGCGGCGGCCGACGGGGCCACCGGGGCCTCGGGCGCCGTCTGGCGGGAGGCACACGCCCCCAGCAGTCCTCCCACGGACAGCAGGATGGCGAGCGGCGCGACCCGGCGCGAATTCTTCATAATCCCTGCGACTCCTGGCATGTGGCCCGGAAGGTACGTCCTACGAGCGTCCGGCGCACCCAGCCTCCACGACACGAGCGTCACGCGCAACGCTTTGCGTCTAGTGCCAGGCGTCCGGCCCCCCGCCCCGGGCCTCCGGGGCCGGTCCCTCGGCGTCGTGCGACTTCTCGCCGCCCACCCGCGCCAGCCGGACGCAGAAGGTGGACCCCGCCCCGGGCGCGCTCTGCACCTCGATGTTCCCGCCGTGCGCCTCCACGATGCGCCGGGCCACGGACAGCCCCAGCCCCACCCCCGGAGCGCGCTTGCCGCGCGGGTTGCCCAGCCGCTGGAAGGGCGCGAAGAGGATGGCCATGTCCTCCTCGGAGATGCCGATGCCCTGGTCCTTCACCAACAGGAGCACGTGTGACTGCTCCCCGCGCACCGCCACGTCCACGCGGCTCCCCGCCGGTGAGTACTTCAGCGCGTTGCTCACCAGGTTGGCCATCACCTGCTCCAGCCGGTCCGGGTCCGCGCGCACGAAGAGCGGCGCGTCCGGCACGTCCAGCTGGAGCACGTGTCCGCTGTCGCTCGAGCGGTACAGCTCCACCACGCCCCGCGCCAGCTCGCGCGCGTCCCGCACCTCCGGGCGCAGCTCCAGCTTGCCCGCCTCGATGCGCGTGGCGTCGAGCAGGTCGCCCACCATGCGGTCCAGTCGCTCCACCTGACGTCCCACCAGCGCCAGCGTGCGGTGCATGCGTTCGGGCGTGAGCTGGGCCTGGCTTCGCTCGGACAGAGCGGTGGACAGCTTCAGCGCGGACAGGGGGTTTCGCAGCTCGTGGGCCACGCCGGCGAGGAAGGCGAGCTGCTGCTCCTGCTGGTACGTCAGGCTGTTGGCCATCTCGTTGAAGGTGCGGGCCATGTCCCGCAGCTCCGTGGGTCCCGCCACCGGCGCGCGCGTGCGCTTGCGGCCCACGCCGAAGCGGCGCATGGACTGGCTGATGTCCTTCAGCGGCTGGAGCGCGATGCGCTGGAGCAGGAACGAGCCCACGACGAAGGCCACCAGGAGCAGGCCGCACAGCGACAGCCCCACGGTGTTGCCCAGCCGGTTCAAGTCCGCCGAGGCATCGCGCGCGACGCGGGCCTCCTCCACGTTGAGCTGCACCAGCCGCTCGAGTGAATCCAGCGCCGCGTCCATCGCGGGCACCACGGGGGCCAGACGCGTGCGCTCGGGCAGACGGAGGGCCCCTCGCTGGGCCTCCAGGTAGCGCCCGAAGTCTCCTTCCACTTCCTGGATGAGGGCCCGCTCGGCGTCGGAGACGGCGTTCTGCTCCAGCCCGTCGAGCAGGAGGGGGAACGAGGCCTCGATGCTCTCCACGGAGCGACCGCGGATGAGTTGGGAGCGGGTGTCCTGCGGGCCCGCGCCGCCGCTGAGGCGGAAGTGGTTGAGCAGGTCGATCTCCAGCTCCTCCGCCATGTGCAGCCCGTCCACGGAGTTGCCGAGCGTGTTCGCCGAGTGGTTCTGCGCGTTCGTGAGGACGATGAGCGCAGTGGCGGCGACGAGCGTCAGGAGGGCCAGTCCGCCCATGGTGGCGGCCAGCCAGGCGCGCAGGCTCATGGTGCCTCCCGGAGAATCACGCGGGCGGGACGGGTCACGGTGGAGGCCCTCCTGGAATGGGGACGGGTGAGACGGCGGTGCCCCTTACCTGACTGGAGGAACAAGCCCAGGGCGTGGGGGATTCACCGAGTGGACAGCGGCCCGGCGCGGGGGTGGGTTCCCCGCACGGTGTCAGCACCGGCGGCGGGCAATCGTGCTAGGGAGGTTTCAGCGAGGCGGGCGAGCGAGCGCCTGCTGGCCGCGCGCGAGGTCACCACCATGGACATGCTCCCCCAGCCGAGTCGTACCTTGAAGTTCGATGGTTTCTGGCGCTGGCTCCAGGAACACACCCAGTGCATCCTCCGGTGCGGCTCGGTCGACGCGATGCTGTACGACCACGACGACTTCCACTGGGTGGTGCTCGAGGAGGACCGCCAGCACATCATCCAGGTGCTCAAGGGCAAGGTGCTCGTGGGCGAGCTGGTGATGGCGGGCCGTGAGGTCACGGAGGTGAACGTGGCGCCGGACCCGGACTCGGGCACCCAGGGTCACTTCCTGGTGGAGCTGATGGGCGGTCCGAAGGAGGACCCGCAGGTGCTCTACCACTTCATCATGGCGCACGGCATCGACCCCGCGCCGGGCCACAAGGACCTCAAGCACTGAGCACCGCCGCGTCCTGTGCTCCGTTCATCGCGGAGCACGGCGCCGGGGTTCAAGCGCCGAGCAGGATGCGCTCGATGAGCGCCACCGCGTCCCGAGCGCCATTCGCGTAGCTCGGCGGGTCCCGCCTCGGGCGCGAGCCCGCCAACTCCACAGCCCGCTCCACCAGCTCCTCGGGCGTGCGCGCCAGCTCCTCGGGGCGCAGCCGCACCGCCTGCCGGTCATAGCGCCGCTCCCGCGCCAGGGCCACCAGCGGAGTGCCCGTCACGCGAGCCTCCTGCACGGTGTTGTAGCCACCCGCGCCCACCAACACGTCCACGCCGGACATCACCGCCAACGCGGGCCACACACGCAACGGACGGGGCGCGCCGTCACGCACCACGTTCTTCTTCCGAGGCGTCTTATCCGAGAGCCAAGGCCCCGGAGGCGCGAGCCACCGCACCGGAGCCAGAGCCCCGAGCCGCTCCTGCAGCCGCGCGGCGATGAGCCCCGCCTCCTCCACCTCCACCGCATTGCCGCTGCCCATCACCGCGACGAGCGGACGCATGTCATCAGGCGCCACACCCAGCCGCTCACGAGCCTCCTCGCGCCCCAGCCACTCCTCACGGCCGAGCAACAGCCACGGCTCCGTGCGCACCGCGCGAGGATGCCCCGCGAAGGGCGCATCCTCACCAGGGACGAGCAGCAGATGAAAGTCCTCCACCGCAGCGGCGATGTCGAAGCGCGCGACGTACGTCGGATTCAGGTCGCGATGCACCAGCACCTTGCCCACGCGCAGCGAGGGCAGCAGCGGCGCCAGCTCCCCCACCAGCCCGCGAGGGAACGTGTCCACCACGAGCAGGTCCGGGCGCACGCCGTCGAGCAGACAGTCCACCGTCTCGCGCATCGCGGCCTTGCCCAGCTCCGGGCTCAACCGGTGCACGTGCACCTCCGGGCCGAGCACCGCCTCCAACGGGACATCCGGCGCGAAGGGGCTGTTCGTCACCAACGTGACGTGATGACCCTTCCGAGCCGCATTGCGCGCGAGCCCCGACGCACGGGTGAAGTGCCCCATGCCGCCCCCCAGGGCGTAGATGAGCCAGCGCGCGGAGGTCATCAGCTTCCGCCCAGGTCCTCCTCGAAGGAGGCATCTTCCTCGTGGCGCAGGCTCTCGCCGTCCGCCTCGGTGAAGTCATGCGGGTCCCTCGAGGAGCCGCTGCCCCACGACGAGCCACGGCCGTAGTAGCCATAGTCGTCGTAGTAGGTGCTCGCCTCGTCCGAATCCTCGGACAGCATGCCCGCGCACCCCGTGCAGACAACCTGGTCCTCTTGCGAGGTCAGGTGCATCTCGCAAGCGAGCTTGCCGCACAGCTCGCAGTGGGTGCCCGCGGGCATCCCACACTCGCGGGGCAACAGGAAGCCCAGCCCCACCTGACAGCCAGTGTTCGCGCTCATGGCGTGGGTCCGGAAGGCGGCTGCTGGAGTTGGTGGAGCAGCGCCACGCGCAGCGGCAAGGACACCGACTCGAACGCGAGGCACGCCGCCGCGTCCGCGCGCACGAGCGCATGCGTGGAGAGCGTCGTCTTGCCCTGGGCATCGCGCAGGGACACCTTGCCCTCGCGCACCTTCACGCGAGCAACCTCCGCGCCCTGAGCATCCTGGACACGGGCGCCCTCGTCATCCGGGGACACGGTGTAGAGCAGCGAACCCTTGGCGTCGGTGAGGCGCCAACCGGGGCCCTGGATGGAGAGCGTGTAGAGCACCTGCTTCTGCTCGCCATCGCGCACGATGAGCGCGCCACCGGACGAGCCGAGCACATACCCCAGCGCCACATCATCCGGACCGGAGACCTTGAGGGAGGCGCCCTTCCACTTGAGGCGCGCCAGCTCGCGCTCGTCACCGTCGACGAGCTTGGCGCCATCGTCCTTGGGCTTGAGGGAGAAGCGCTCGCGGCCGTCGCCGTCCTTGAACTTGAGCTTGCCCGGCAGGGGCACGTCCTCCGCGGGAGCGGCGGCGCTCGTGGGGACCTGGGGAGGCTCGGAGCCGGAGGGACGCGAGCAGCCCGCGACGAGCAACAGGCAGAGGAGGAGTGGGAGGCGGCTCATGAAGCCCTCGAGGAGAGGTGCTTGCCACGCGCCGAGGAGGCGTGGAGCACCTGGAAGAGGCTCAACAGCATCATCAGGCAGGCCCGCGTCGCGTCAGGCTCCACCTTCCATTCCGAGTCCATGTGGGCGCGCATGGCGAGCTTGTCCTCCGTCACGTCGAGCCGGGACAGCTTCACCGTGGGAGGCAGCTTCACGGCCTGCTGGGCCTGCGCGCGCATCTGGGCGAGGCCCGGGTGACGCTCGGGCTTCACGCGCAGCTGGGCCTGGAGGAACGTGGCGCCCTTGCGCCTGTGCTTCGTCTTGTACTTGCCGCGCGGGTTGCGCCGGGTGCGCGTGCGCTTCTGCAGCCACTCGGTGAGGGAGAGGCGCAGGTGGGTGCCGTCGCGCAAGCGGGCCTGGAGCGACAGCCACGCATCCTCGAAGTCTCTCGTCTCCCAGCCGGTGGGTGTCTTCCCCTGGCGGGTGAAGTTCGAGGAGTGGTCGACGGGCTGGAAGTCCAGCTCCAGCGTGACGGGCTCCTGCGGGTCGATGTCGCGAAGCAGTGGCCGCAGCAGGCGAGCGGGCAGCTGGTAGCGGCGGTCTTCGAGGTCGCATCCGGCGTAACCGGAGACCTTGAGCTGCAGGAACACCGTGACCCCGAGTGACAGCATGCCCAGCGCCACCATCCACCCACCGAGCCCGGTGTCCGTGAAGTTATGGAGGATGATGGCCAGGGCGAAGAAGCCGCCGCAGACCGTCAGGACGACACCTCTGCGGCGACGCCAGATGTTGGCCTGCTCGGCCATGCGCTCATCGAAGTGCCCGAGCAGGTCCAGGTCCTCCATCAACACGGACACCGGCGCGGTGTTGCGGTAGTGCTTCTCCACGCGGAAGCGGTCGATGTCGAAGGACACGATGGGAGCTCCCCCTCGGAGCGACGATACGGAGGCGCTGAGTGTATGGGTCGGCGGGGGGCGGGGCAAACGAGGAGGTTGGCCGAGGAGGGTCAGGCGCGATAGCACGCATGACGTGGCCTCCGCGTCCGGCATCGTCTACGCATCGTTCGACCGCTTCCCGGCC
Source organism: Myxococcus guangdongensis (assembly GCF_024198255.1). Classification (NCBI taxonomy): domain Bacteria; kingdom Pseudomonadati; phylum Myxococcota; class Myxococcia; order Myxococcales; family Myxococcaceae; genus Myxococcus; species Myxococcus guangdongensis. The sequence continues at coordinate 256,758 of NZ_JAJVKW010000010.1, read as the reverse complement.
CCCAAGGGAGCAGCCGTGCACATCCGGGCCTTCGTGGAGGCGCTGGGCACGGCCTTCGGAGGGGTGGAGCTGCTGGCGCTCCGGGACGGCCCCACGGCGAGCGCCGAGCCGAGGCCCCTGGTCGAGGGCGTGACGTATCACCCCCTGGAGGCGAGGGGCCGGGACCTGGTGGCGCAGGCGCTGTCGTTCCGAACGCACCTGGCGGCGTGGTGGAGGAACCGGCCGAGGGCGCGGGTGGTCCACGTGCGCTCCATCTTCGAGGGCTATCCGGTGGCGACGCGGAAGGCCGCGCTGACGGACGCGCTGGTGTTCGAGGTGAACGGGCTGCCGTCCATCGAGCTCAAGTATCACCACCCGGATGTGGCGGATGACGCGGAGCTGATGCTCAAGCTCATCGCACAGGAGGATGCGTGTATCGCGAGCGCGGACCTGCTCGTGACGCCCAGCGAGGTGACGGCGGAGTACCTGGTGCAGCGCGGCGCGCAGGCATCGAAGGTGCGGGTGATTCCGAATGGTGTCGAGCTGGAGGTGTTCCGCCACGCACCGCCGAGGATTCGAGCGCCGGGGCAGCCGGTGCGCCTGCTGTACAGCGGGACGATGACGTCGTGGCAGGGCGTGCATCACGCCATCGAGGCGCTGCGGCTGTTGCGCGAGCAGATGCCGGCGGTGCTGACGTTGGTGGGGCCGCTGCGCAAGCACCAGCGCAAGGTGATGCTGGACCGGTGTGGGGACCTGTTGTTGGAGGGGGCGGTGGAGTTGCGAGAGCCCCTGCCCCAGGCGGAGCTGGCGGCGTTGCATCACGACTGTGACGCGGTGCTGGTGCCGTTGCCGGTGAACGACCGCAACTGCGTGCAGGGATGTTGTCCGCTGAAGTTGCTGGAGGCGATGGCGTCGGGGACTCCGGTCATCGCGTCGAACCTGCCGGTGGTGAGGACACTGGCGGGGCCGGACGAGGTGTTGCTCGTGAGGCCGGGCTCGCCGAAGGCCATCGTGGAGGCGGTGAAGGATTTGTGCGCGAACCCCGAGCTGGGTCCGTCACTGAGTCACAGGGCGAGGGCCCGCGTGGAGCGCGACTTCAGCTGGGCGAAGGCCCGTGAGGCGTTGGTGAGCGCGTACGAGACAGAGCTCGGGATGACGCGCAAGGCCCCAGGCATCGCCGCGAGCTGAAGCGCCGTACCGTGCAAGCAGTCGGGCGAGACTGCCTCGATGTGGCATCGGCCAGTCGAGGCCCGACGCCAACCCGCCTGATGTGGCAGCCGACGCGAAGTGCGCACGGATGAGTCGGCGCCGGGTCTTCCGAATCATCCCACGCCGACACGAAGCGCGCGGATGAGTCGGCGATAGGCCTTCCGACTCATCCCACGCGAGGAACAGCGCACGGATGAGTCGGCACCAGGTCTTCCGAATCATCCCACGCGAGGAACAGCGCGAGTGAGGACCCGGCGCAGCACCTCCGCTTCGGCCTCGGACTGGAAGCGCTCCAGGATGCGGCGGCGCGCGGCGGCGCCGATGGCGGCGCGGTGCTCCGAGGACAGCGACAGCACGTCGAGACACGCCTGCCCGAGGTGATTGAGCAGGGCCTTGGAGACGATGAAGCCGTTGCGCTGATGGTCGATGGCCTCGGGGATGCCGCCCGCGTCACTGGCGACGACAGGCAGGCCGCAGGACATCGCCTCCAGCAGTGCGTTCGGCATCCCCTCCCACAGGGACGGCTGGAGATACACGTCGCACAGGCGCAGGTGCGCGGCGATGGACTCCGGCGTCTCGAGCGCGCCCGAGACGAGGATGCGAGCTCCATCCTCGGGATGCTCGGCCCGGAAGGCGACGAGGTGCTCGGCATCCCGAGGCCGCACCTCACCGATGACGAGCAGACACGCGGGCCGGGTGCGCCGCACCTCCGAGAGCGCGGCGAGCAGGAACGGCAGCCCCTTCTTGTGACGAAGCTCTCCCGAGAAGCCGAGCACCGCCTCATCCGGAGCGATGCCGAGCCGCTCGCGCAGGGAGACGTCCGCGGGGCCGGGTGAGAACACCTCGGTGTCGACGGCGTTGGGGATGACCTCCACGCGGCCATCCTTGCCGAGCAGCATGCTCATCTTCCGGCCCAGGTCGGCGGAAGCCGCGGTGAGCACATCCGCGCGCTGGAGCGTCCACAGCAGGCGAGCGAAGTCACCGGGCGGGAACATGTGCTGGTCCACGTCATTGCCGCGAGCGCTCACGGTGGAAGCGATGCCGACAGACGCAGCGAACACCACGGCGAGGAATCCCGGAGGGGACAGGTAGTGCCCCCAGACCAGGTCATAGCGTCGACGCGAGTGCAGATACCCGAGCACGTCCAGCGTGTGTTGCATGGACAGGTCGCTGCTCCCGAAGAGCCCCAGCCGATGCAACGTGACACCGCGAGCAAACGGCGTCACCTCACCCGCGTCATCCAGTGTGCTCAGCGCGCCGGGGGCCGCCGTACGGGTCCAGGCGAGCACCTCCACCCGAGCCCCGAGTCGAGCCAGGGCCCCCGCGGTGCGAGCGCCGCTGCGAGCAAGCCCTCCGATATCAGGAGGGAAGCGTTCAGCGAGGAGAAGGACACGAGGTGAGCCAGCAGCCATGGGGATGAATCTACCCGGCTGGGGCTGCATCGCCCTCGTGGAATCTCACGAGTCCCTATCGAGACATGGCTCGACACCTGACAACCCGTCATCACGACGCACAAAGCCAGACGAATTGATTGGACACCCCCGGCGAATCACTCACACCATGGATTCGCCCTCACTCCCCCTGGCTCGCGGTCCGTGACTCAATCCCAGTCGGGTTGAGACGCGCTCCCTCACCGCAGCCGGGTGTCATCACCGCCCCACACCCTACGACGGGAGTTCGTCCCCACTGCTCCGCGCACGCGAGGCCGGTCGCGGAGAAAGTCCTTGGAGCGCAGCTTGAGATACCTCTGTCAGGCGAGGTCAGCCGTACCTCGCATCCACTACGTGATTCCCCTACTCCTGGCCCTGCTGTCCTGCGGCGAGCCAGACCCCCTGTCTGACAATGGGTCGGAGACGACCACGACCCGGAAGAAGCTGTCCGCCCAGGTGAAGGTGGACCGGGCCGTGGCGGCCGGTGCCTATCACTCACTGTTCCTTCAGAAGAACGGCGAGGTCTTCGCCTGGGGACAGAACATCTCCGGTCAGCTCGGCAATGGCAGCACCAGCACCACACCGGTGGCGACCCCGACGAAGCCCGTGGGCCTACCGCCCATCAAGGCCATCACCGCGGGCCAGACGCACTCCCTCGCGCTCGATGTGGACGGCGATGTCTGGGCCTGGGGCAAGAACGACTTCGGTCAGGTAGGCCTTGGCACCACGGGCGGACTGGTGCACGCGCCCACGCGCGTCGGTGGGCTGTCGGGTATCCAGGCCATCTCTGCGAACGGGAATTTCTCTCTCGCACTGGGACAGGATGGGCGCGTCTGGGCGTGGGGACAGAACGCCTCCGGACAAGTGGGCAAGGGCGCGGTCAGCACCGCGGAGGCCACGCCCCGTCAGGTGAACAGCCTGCCCACCATCCGGGCCATCGCGGCGGGCCACAACCACGCACTCGCGCTGGATGCCGATGGCAAGGTGTGGGCCTGGGGAAAGAACGACTTCGGACAGCTTGGCACGGGGAGCACCACGCCTGGCATGGTGCTCGTGCCCACGGTGGTGACCACCCTGCCCCGGGCCAAGGCCATCGCGGCTGGAGCGGCGCACTCGCTCGCCATCGACGAGCAGTTCGGCAACATCTGGGGCTGGGGACAGAACTCCTCGGGACAGGTCGGCACCGGGACGACGAGCACCACGGCGGTGCTGACGCCCACGGCCGTCCCGGGTGTGTTCGCCGCGACGCAGGTTCGCGCGGGTCATGCCTTCTCCGTGGTCATCATGGGCAGCGGCGCCGTGAAGGCGTGGGGACTCAACGCCTCGGGGCAGCTCGGGCACGGAGCTCCGGGAGGCACGAGCGGAGCCCCCGTGGACGTCGTGGGGCTCACGGACGTCACGGCCATCGCCGCTGGCTACCATCATGCATTGGCGGTGCGCCCTGGCTGCCCGGTGTGGACGTGGGGCAACAACAGCCAGGGACAACTCGGCACGGGTGCATACACGACCACCGCGACGTCCGCGCCCGTGACGACGCTCATCCTCAATACCTACTACTTCGATGGTGACATGGACGGCTTCGGCGACGAGTACGTCTCGCTCGAGGCCTGTGCCCCTCCGGATGGCTTCGCGGAGGACATCGACTGTGACGACTTCAATTCGGCCACATACCCGGGCGCGCCGGAGACGTGCAACAGCGTCGACGACAACTGCGACGGCGAGGTCGACGAGGGCAACCCGAGTGGCGGCGAAGAGTGTGCAACAGGTCAGCTCGGTGTCTGCGCGAAGGGGACCACGGCCTGCACGCAGGGCAGTGTGGTGTGCGCGCAGGATCAGGCTGCATCCACGGAGCAGTGCGACGGCCTGGACAATGACTGTGACGGAGAGGTGGACGATGGCAACCCAGGCGGGCTCGTCGCGTGCGAGACGGGCGGCGTCGGTGTGTGCGGCGAGGGCGTCAGGTACTGCACCCACGGCGCCATCGAGTGCGTGCAGAAGTATGCCCCGTCCGCCGAGGTCTGCGACAACCGCGACAACGACTGTAACGGACAGACGGACGACGGCCTGACGTTCACGACGTGGTACCTGGACCAGGACCACGACGACTACGGTGTCGCCTCACAGTCACTGCAGGCCTGTGCGCGTCCGGCGAACCACGCGTCCCAGGCGGGCGACTGCGACGACACGCGAGCCACATTCAACCCGAGCGCTCCCGAGTCCTGCGACGGCCTCGACAACAACTGCGATGGCCAGGTGGACGAGGGCCTGACTCGGCAGACGTGGTACCGCGACGCGGACGGTGACGGATTCGGCGTCGCGAGCGACACGGTGAGCGACTGCCGGCAGCCCGCGGGCTATTCCGCCGTTGCCGGCGACTGCAACGACGGCAACGCGGCCATCAAGCCCGGCGCGGCGGAGGTCTGCGACGGCGCGGACAACGACTGCGACTCCTTGACGGATGAAGGAGTGCTGGGCAGGTACTATCGGGACGCGGATGGTGATGGCTACGGCAGCGCGAGCCAGTCAACCCAGGCGTGCTCCGCGCCCACCGGCTACGTCGCGAACGCCTCGGACTGTGTGGATACGGATGCGACCATCCACCCAGGGGCCACTGAGGTCTGCGACGGCGTGGACAACAACTGCTCGGGCGGCGTCGACGAGGGTGTCCCCACGCAGGAGTGGTTCCTCGACGGAGACGGAGATGGCCATGGTCGGTCGACCCTGTCGACGCGGAGCTGCCGTCAGCCCGCGGGCTACGTGTCGAGCGCCTCAGACTGCGATGACGCCAATCCGACGACGCACCCAGGCGCCACCGAGGTCTGCGACGGCGTGGACAACAACTGCGCGGGAGGAGTCGACGAGGGCCTCACGACCCAGGCCTGGTACCGGGACGTGGACGGTGATGGGTACGGCGACGCGAACAACGCCACGCAGTACTGCCGCCAGCCCTCGGGGTACGTGAGCAACGCCTCGGACTGCCACGACGCGAACCCCAACATCCGTCCTGGCGCCTCCGAGACGTGTGATGGCGTGGACAACAACTGCAACGGCTCCACGGACGAGGGCGTCACCTCCACGTACTACAGCGACGCGGATGGCGACGGTTACGGCAACGCCTCGGCCAGCACCCAGGCCTGCACGAAGCCGGCGGGCTATGTCTCCAACGCGGGAGATTGCAACGACGGCAGCGGTGCCATCCACCCGGGGGCCACGGAGGTCTGCGACGGCATCGACAACAACTGCGCGGGCGGCGCCGACGAGGGCCTCACCACCTCCACCTGGTACCGTGACGCGGACTCCGACGGGGCCGGTGATGCGAGCAACACCACGCAGAACTGCCGACAGCCGTCGGGATACGTGAGCAACGCCTCGGACTGCCATGATGGCAACTCCAGCATCCGCCCGGGTGCCGCGGAGTCCTGCGATGGCGTGGACAACAACTGCAACGGTTCCGTGGACGAGGGCGTCACCTCGACCTGGCATCGGGACGCGGATGGTGACGGCTACGGCAACGCATCGAGCACCACGCAGGCCTGCTCGAAGCCCTCCGGCTACGTGGCGAACGCCACCGACTGCAACGATGGCAGTGCGTCCATCCACCCAGGCGCATCCGAGGTCTGCGACGGCGTGGACAACAACTGCTCGGGTGGCGCCGACGAGGGCCTCACGACGCAGACCTGGTACCGCGACGCGGACGGCGACGGGTACGGAAACACGAGCGTCTCCACGCAGAACTGCCGGCAGCCCTCGGGCTATGTGAGCAACGCCTCGGACTGCAATGACGGCAGCTCCGGCATCCGCCCGGGTGCATCTGAGTCCTGCGACGGTGTGGATAACAACTGCAACGGCACCGTGGATGAAGGCGTGACCTCGACCTGGTACCGGGACGCGGATGGCGACGGCTACGGAAGTGCCTCGAGTTCTACCCAAGCCTGCTCGCAACCGTCCGGCTACGTGACGAACGCCAGTGACTGCCACGACGGCAACGGGTCCATCCACCCGGGAGCCTCAGAGGTGTGCGACGGCGTGGACAACAACTGCTCGGGCGGCGCGGACGAAGGGCTCGCGACCCCCATGTGGTACCGCGACGCGGATGGAGATGGTTACGGCAACTCCAGCGTGTCGACGCAGAACTGCCGGCAGCCCTCGGGCTACGTGGGCAATACCGCCGACTGCAACGACGGCAGCTCCAGCATCCACCCGGGAGCCTCGGAAGTGTGCGACGGCGTGGACAACAACTGTGCGGGCGGCGTGGACGAAGGCGTCACCTCGACCTGGTACCAGGACGCCGATGGAGACAGCTACGGGAACGCATTGAGTCCTGCCCAAGCCTGCTCGCAACCGTCCGGCTACGTGGCGAACGCCAGCGACTGCAACGACAGCAATGCGAGCGTCAGCCCTGGGGCATCCGAGGCATGTGACGGCGCGGACAACAACTGCAACGGCTCCGTGGACGAGGGGCTGACGATACCCACCTGGTACCGCGATGCGGACGGCGATGGATACGGCAACGCGGGCGTGTCAACACAGAGCTGCGGCAATCCTGCTGGCTATGTCTCCAGCGCCTCGGACTGCGACGACGCCAACAGGCTCGTCAACCCAGGCATGTCGGAGATCTGCTTCGACGGCATCGACAACAACTGCTCCGGCACCCAGAACGAACTCTGCATGGGCCCATGTGGACCGATTGAGGACCTCGCCGAGTCCGGCGATTCCTCGCTGCGCCCCCAATGCGGCCCGCCTAAACTGCGCTGAGTCGACGCTGGCGTCTGGATAGAACGCCCACAAGAACATGAGCGTCGGGGAGGTTTCGTAAAGCCTCCCTGACGCCTTCGTGCATCAGTTCGGCTGACGTGCCTACCTGGTACCGCCACGCGGACAGCGACGGCTAAGGCAACGCGAGCACGCCCCTCAGAGATGCGCCATGCCTGGCGGCTGCGTCGCGGACAAGACGGACTGCAACGATACCGACAGGGACATCAACCTCGGGAGGGAGGACGCGAACTCCGACCGTGCCGACAACAACTGCAACGGGCGACGCGACGAAGGCTGCCCCCTTTGCCCTGACCCTCCGTACCTGAACTTTTCCTCCACCGAGGGCCTCTCGACCCTGATCGATTGCGACCCCTTCATGCCGAGTGAGTACGTGAGCGAAGAAGTCCAGTAGGCCCCACAACCACACGACCCGGCGTCAGGAGAACGCACCCTCCTGACGCCGGCCGTGAATAATTCCCGCGAGCCCCCGTCCAGGGGCACGGAGGATCCACCCTTACCCCAGGGCCGGACCCCTACAGGCTCCTCCGGAGGCATTCCACACATGCACGCGCGCCCGTGGTGGGCAATCGCGCTCGCGGGGACACTCGCGGGCTGCATCGTCGATTCCGGGCTGGACGACCCGCCCGGCTGGGACGAAGACCCCAGCGAGCCCAGGCCCGACCCCAGCACCCCCAGGCCCCAGCCGAGCTCCCCCGACTTCCGGGTGGACCTCGTCTCGGGTCCCTCGGCCCTGGGAACAGGTGAGCAGCGCGTCCAGGCCCGCCTGTGCAATGACGGCGCGGGCTCCGGCATGACGGAGGCGGCCTTCTTCCTCACCGCCTCCTCCGCCCCCGGCACCTCCGAGTTCCGCCTGGGCGTCAGTCCCCGCTTCTCCCTGCGCGCTGGTGAATGTCGTGAGGTCTCCGCGTCCGTCAACGCCCGCGCCATCCCCGAGGGCGACTACTTCCTCAGCGCACGCGTGGACCCGGATGGCCTCGTCACCGAGGACAGCGAGAACAACAACGTGCGCCTCGGCAACGCGGTGTTCGTGGACCGCACGCCGCCGCCCACTCCCGCGCCCACCTGGGCCCAGGCAGGCTCCGGCAACACCCGCGCCCTCACCCTCCACACCGAGGCCGGCGCCACCGTCCGCGTGTACCAGGGCCCCGGCTGCACCGGGACCGAGGTCGGCTACACCGTGGCCAACGCGGGCAACTACTGCGAGGTCCCCATCTCCGTCCCCAACGGCCCGGGCGCCCGCTACTCCGCGCGAGCCTACGACTCCGTCGGCAACGCATCTCAGTGCAGCCCCGCGGTGGACTACCCCTACGGCCCGGGCACGCCCCGGATGGCGCCGGTGCTGCTGAGCACCTCGCCCACATCTCCAGGCGGCAGCATGCAGCCCGTCTTCCACGGCCGCGCCGAGCCGCGCGTCACGGTGGAGGTCTTCCGCACCGCCAACTGCCAGGGCCCCGTGGAGAAGACGGTGACCACGGATGACATCGGCCTGTTCTACGCCCAGGTGAGCGTGGCGAAGAACGCGAAGGTGACGGTGTCCGCGCGGGCGACGGCCGCGGGCGGCTACGACTCCGCGTCCACCTGCTCCAACCCGCTCGAGTACCAGCACGACGGCGAGCCGCCCGAGCCGCCGCGCGTGACGGACGTGAAGTGGCAGTACCTGAACAACGGCCAGCAGCTCGTCATCACGGGCACCGCGGAGCCGCACGCCACGGTGGGCATCTTCGTCGACGTGGCCTGCACGGGCACGCCCACGCGCACGGTGCAGGCGGACGCGCAGGGGCGCTTCAGCACGGTGGCGCCGTTCGGTCCCGGAGGCAGCCACCGCGTGTTCCTCGCGGCGAAGGACGCGTGCGGAAACGTGTCCACGTGCGCCGAGGGCCCCGCGTACGAGCTGCGCTGCCCGCCCGGCACCGCGGACTGCGACGGCCGCTCGTCCAACGGCTGCGAGGTGGACCTCACGGCGAACCCCAACCACTGCGGCACGTGCGGCAACTTGTGCCAGGACGGCCCCTACGCGGACGGCGTCTGCGTGGCGGCCACGTGCGGACAGACCTGCGTGCCGGGCTACTACGACTGTGACGGCAAGGCGTCCAACGGCTGCGAGTCGCGCACGGTGTGCCAGCCCACCAACACGTGCACCATCGACAAGCCGAGCGAGCTGATGATCACGCACCTGTCCGTGGTGGAGGACCCGGTGCGCACGGCGCCCGGTGGCGCGTGGCACTTCGGCACGGTGATGCGCGAGCTGAACGGCGGACAGGACCCGTCCGAGCTGGTGCGCGCGTGGCTGAAGACGTGGCTGGAGAAGCAGCACGTGAACGGGCTGACGATTCCGCCGCGTCCGGCGATGCAGACGAAGGTGCTCGGGCCGTGGGAGACGCGCAGCGGTGGACCGTCGAAGCCGCTGGACTTCAACTCGGCGCCGTTCCGGCTGCTGGCCATCGTCAACCGCATCGACCTGCGCGAGCAGGGCGTGACGGCGGGCGAGGGGCGCTTCATCTACGGCGTGGTGGCACCCAACGGCGAGCCGCTCGAGTTCACCGTCATCCTGGAGTACGCGCTGCCGGGCACCACGCCCGCGGCCATCCAGAGCTGGGCCTCGGACTGGCATGCACTGGGCGCGGTGAAGGTGGGCAACGCGGGCTACAACGCGAAGCTGCAGGCGCTCACGGACCGCTTCGCGAAGGCGGGGGTGATGACGGGTCGGCACCAGGGCAGCGCGCTGAACCAGATTCGCACCAACGAAATCGAGCTGGAGGAGCCCTGGGAGCTGCGCGAGTTCGTGCTGTCACCGCTGGGGCTGATGCCGACGACGGTGAAGCTCACGCCGGCGAACCACTTCGAGAACACGCAGATGCTGGCCAGCTACCTGACGGAGAACTCGGCGGCGGTGCTGGAGGAGCGGCACACGGTGCCCGACAGCATGGGCGGCATCCCGTTCCTCGGGGCGCACGCGCTGGTGCCGCTGGACTTCTTCTGGCGGGCGCCGAACGTGTCGAACGAGGTGCGGCACAAGTTCTCGCTCAACACGTGCAGCGGGTGTCACGCGGGTGAGACGCAGACGGAGTTCGTCCACGTGTCCACGCGGGCCTCGGGCAGGACGTCCACGCTGTCGCCCTATCTGCGAGGCACCACGGTGACGGACCCGGTGACGAAGTCGATTCGCACGTTCGACGACCTCACGCGCCGCGCCGAGGACCTGAAGGCGCTGGTGTGCGCGCCCACGGCGGGCCTCAAGTCGGTGGGCCTGGCGCCCTCCAACCTGCCGCGCGCCCGCGTGCACTGAAGTGCGAAGGCCCGAGCCGTCCGGAGCGCATCCTCGCCTCCGGGCGGCTCATGTCGAGGTGGAGCCAGGCGTCGGCTCGGCGCGCCATCGCTCCACCAAGCGACGCCGATGGGCGGGCGAGATCTCCGAGCCATAGGTCCGGTCGAGGAGACCGAGCTTCCATTCGGCGGAGCCCCTCGTCAGCCCCTGCTCCCGTAGCGAGGCCGCGACCAGTGCACGTGCGGCGGAGAACATGTCGGCCCCCATCACGAGACGCTCCTCCCCCGACTTGCGCAGGAGCAACGAGCGAACGAGAGCCTCGGCACGAGGCAGGGTGTCCTTCATGGCTTCACCTTCTCCAACAAGGACTCGATTCCCAAGTCCCGCGCCCAGTGCCTCAGATAGGTCCAGTCCATTGAGGACGTAGCTTCCAAGATGTTCCTCACATCTCCCAACTGCATCTCGGACAGACTGTCCCGCGCCCAGTAAAGCTTCGAGAGGACCAGGTCCTCGGGCGAGACAATCCAGATGCGCTGTCCCTGGAGGTCGATTGTTCGCCGCCTGCGGAACTCTTCCTGTCGATACGCCGACCGCTTGCGGATGACACAGGCGACCTTCACCACCGTTTCGAAGTGGATGAGGTTGAAGAGCGACTGGTGTGACAGCGCCTCGCGAATCTCCTCCTCATCGATGGAGAAGTCGGCCTGGAACAGAGAGAGAAGGACTGGAACCTTCGGCACCTCCAGCTCGACGACGATGTCCACATCGCGAGTCATGCGGGGGCGCGCGTAGAAGTTCATGGCCGTGGAGCCACTCAGCATGTGCGGGATGCCGGCCTGCTCCAGCCTGCTCCTCACCGAGAGGAGGACCTTGAGGTAATCGTCCACGCGCGGCAGATAGCGCGTTCAGCCTCCGTCAGCCCGTCTTGACCCGCCAGCCCGCAGGGCTGGCAGGCCCCCCCTCGACTCCAAGAGTCACCGCCCGAAGCCGCCCAGGGCCGTGCGGCTGAAGCTCGCGCCGCCCTGGCTCACCTTCACCGCGGACTGGCTGAACACCTGGAAGGCCGAGCGAATCTCCCGCTCGGACTGGCCCGGCGTGAGAATCCACGCGTCCTCGATGCCCATTTGCTGGAACACGCGTCGGAAGTTCGTGCTCCCGTCGTCGATGCCCATCGCCGCGACGATGTGGTTCTCCGCCCGCCGCAGGTCCTTCACCACCGCCGCCACGTCCTTCGCCTGCGCGCGGCTCGAGTGCATGTCCGCGCCGTCCGTAATCAACAGCGTCACCGTGCGCACCGGCACGCCGTTCGCGCTGAACTCCTGGGACTTCGCCAGCACCGTCCCCAACAGCACCACCGCCTGGTCATACAGCGGCGTCCCCTGGTCCGCGCGGTAGTTGCCCGAGTGCATCCGCACCACGTCCTCCAGCGGCCGGTAGGGATTGAGCACCTGGCCATTCAGGTAGCGCGTGTGGAAGAGCACGCCGTCCTTCTGCTTGCTCGCCAGGAGCGAATCGAGCACCAGGTTGTGCCCGTCACACACCGTCTTCGTGTGCCCCGACGTGGAGATGCTCCCCGAGTCGTCCGGCATCACCGTCACCAGCACCACCTCGCTGGCCTGCACGTCCTCCACCCGCACGCCCAGGCCCGCCTGGATTTGCGCGCCCAGGTCCACCACCGTCAGCGCCTGCAGTCCCGCGGGGCTCAGCACGCCTTCCGCGTGCGCGTCCTCGAAGAGCTGCGTGGCCGTCCGAGGGCCTCCACTCGTCGTCCTGCTCATGTCCTGCGCTCTCTTTCTCCCTCATCGTGAGGGCATGGCTCCGCCGCCCCGCTCCACCTGAGACAGGCGCGGTCATCGAACTCTCGGCAACAACTCCAGGGACGCTCAGCCGATGTGCAGGTCCGGCCAGCTCGCCAGCGGGTCGGTGGACCGCACCAGGTGCATGCCCGCGTCCGCGAAGCGCTTGAGCGCAGCATCCGCTTGCGGCGTGAAGTCCGCCGCGAAGCCGCCCTTCCCGTCCGGCACCGTCACCGCCGACATGCAGTCCGTCAGCAGATACACCTTGCGAGCCAGCGCCGCGTCCTGCGCCACGATTTCGCCGAGCAGGTCGTCGATGGAGCTCTTCACGCAGTGGCTCGCGGCCTGTCCGCCAATCACCACCGCGTCCGCCGTCAGCAGCGTCTTGAGGAACTGGGTGTTGCGCTGCGCCAGCGGCTGTCCGTCATGCCGGCTCATCACCTCCGGGCGCAGCACCGAGTAGTTCTCCGTCAGCGGGTTGCCGCCCTTCACCTCCGCCCACGACTGCATGCCGCGCACGTACGAGTGGAACAGCCGCGCCTCCTGCACCACGCCCGCCAGCGCGTGCCCGTCCCCACCGAGCAGGCAGTGCGGCGGCCACAGGTACAGCGTGTACTTGCCCGCGCGCTCCAGCTCCTCGCAGTAGTACTTCACCTGCTTGAGCAGCCACGGGTAGTTGCCACCGCACAGCCACTTCGCCATCGCCGGGTTCGGCCTCGCCTGCCCGCGCTCGATCTGCTCGCGCGTCACCTCGCGATACGGCGTCAGCGGCTGGTCGTCCTGGTCCACCCAGAAGGACGGGAAGAAGATCTGGTACGCGAAGTGGGTGTCGAGCGTCGCCGTCACGTTCGTGAGCGCGCCCAGGTTCTTGTAGATGAACTCGGCGATGCGGCGGCTGTCATCCACGGCGCCGCGCCCGCTGCGCCCCGCGACGTAGAGCGAGCCCTCCGGGAAGCAGAAGTCCTTCTGCACGTCGATGAGCAGCAGGTGCAGGTTGAAGCCATCCGCCGCGGCCGCGGTGACGCCGTTCGCGCTGCGCCAGGTGCCCGCCTCCATCTGCAGCTTCCCCGCATCAGGACCGTAGCCGTACTTCCCCGCGTGCTCCGCCCGATAGAACCCAGGTACCGGCAGCTCCTTCACTTGCTTCCTCATCGCACGACCCCCTGTGATGTAAAGACATCCACCCTGTTCAAGCCATCCGCAGCGTGGTGAGTTCCTGCCGCCCCACCACGACCAACCCCTGACGCGTCAGCAGCAGCCGTGCCCCCGAGTCCACGAAGGGCTCCGCGTCGGGAAAGTCACGCACGGCCTCCAGTCGCCCCTGTCGCAGCTCCACGCGCGTCAGCCCCGCGTCCGTGGCGCAGAACAGCGCCTCGCCCACCGCGCACCGTCCCGACCGAAGAGCCCCGCCCAGCCACGAGCCATCATTCGCCTCGGCCACCGCCTGCGCCCGCACCCCACCGTCCGAGCCGAGCACCACGCAGTGATGCACCGTGCGCCCCTGCGTCTGCTCGGCGAGGAACAACCACGCGAGCGCCCCATCGAAGAGACACTCCGCGTCCACCAGCTGCCCCGATGGCCACGGCAGCGTCAGCCCGTCCCGCAGCCCCAGACGCTCGGCGTCGAAGACGAACGCGCCTCGGAGCCCACCCGCGCGATGGAACCCCAGCCCGAAGCGAGGCCCCACGAACAACCGCGTCTGCCCTTCCAGCACATCGCCGATGCGCTCCGGTCCGTGCACCCCGTCCCGCCACAACCCGCCACCCACCGCCCAGTAGCGATGCCTCGCGTTGGTCGCGAAGGCGGGACGTCCCTCGGGAGCGTCCACACCCAACCGCTCGCGCTCGCCCAAGGGGCCGAGCACCGCGACCACCCCATCCCGCCCCACCAGCGTCACGCCCTCCTGCAGGGCCCAGTGCAGCGAGGGGTCCAGCGGTCCTCTCATCACCACGCGGCCGTCCCCTCGGCGATAGGCGCCATCCGCGTGGTAGAGCCAGCGCGGGACACCGTCCTCCACGCTCGCGTGCACCAGGACACCGCGCGTGGAGAACAGGCGCGTGGCCGTCACCTGCCCCCGCGCCGAGGTGACAGGCGTGGTCTGCGCCACCGCGTTCGGCTGGCACGTGGGACAGGCTCGCCGGGCATGCTCCACGCCGCACGACGCGCACTGCGTGAAGTGCAGCCCCTCCAGCAGCGGCAGCGGAAAGGCGCCGCGCAGGTCCTCCACGAAGACACGGTGGAGATGCTGGAGCACGTCATCGGGGAGCGTCCGCTGGGGCAGCGCGGGCTTCGGGTACTGCACGTCCGGATGGAAGACGGTGATGCGCTGGAGCAGCCGACCCGCGTTCGTCGTGCGCGCGGACGGAGACTTCGGCCGATGAATCCCGCCATGGGGTCCCACGCACAGCAGCGACTGCATCGCCGCCACGGTGTAGCCATACCAATCACTCTCACTCGACGCCGGACGCGTGGGCACCAGGCTCTTCCCGTTCAGCCGCACCGGGTCCACGAAGCGCTCGGTGAACAGCGCGCACAGGAACCCTCCGAACTGGAAGCTGTCCGCGTCGATGAGGTGCGCGCCCGCCGCGCCCGTGACGAGCACGTTGAGGTCGTTGAAGTCCCCCACCACCACGCCCGCCGCGTGGACGCCGGTGAGGGTGTGATGCAGGGAGCGCAGCACCTCCACCACGCGCGCGGAGGTGGCGCCCGCGCGACGGAACGAGGGCTCACCGAAGCGCCGCAGCGACTCCACGCCGTCCAGCTTGCGCATGGCGTACCCCAACACCGTGCGCTCCTTCTTGTCCGTGGCCAGCGCCTGCGGCGTCACCACGCGCCCGGGCAGCCCCGTGGGGAACACGCGCAGCTTGCGCTGGTGCTCTTCGAGGCGGGCCCGCGCGGCCTCCTGCTCCACCACGAGCCCCGTGTAGTCCGGGTGCTCCGGCGGCTTGAAGACCTTGAGCGCACGGCCATCGCCCAGGTCGAACACGTCCGCCTCGCCGCCCTTGCCGAGCGCCTTGGCCGGGTCCAGCCGCACCTTCTTCCCCTCGAGCCAGACGTCCATGGCCTCACGCCCTCCCCATGCGGCGACGCAGCACCACCAGCGTCGTGTCATCCGGGAGCAACCCCGGCGTGCGCACCAGCCGCCGCGCATCGAAGTCGGCGCGGACGCACTCGCGGTTGAGCATCGCGAGCCGGCGCCTCAGCGCATCCGGGTTCTCGAAGTAGCGCGCCTCCGTCCACAGGCGCGACAGCGGCCCCACCCGCTCGTCCCCCGAGGGCAGCACCACGTCCGCGAGCTTCGCCAGGTCCGCCACGCCATCCGTGCCGAGCAGCAGCGCGTGCACGTCCTCGGTGGGCACCAGCGCCTGACGGACGAGCGGCGTGTCCTCCTCGCCGCGCGACAAGGCATACGCGAGATACGGCGGCGCGTTGTTCGGGAAGGGCCCCAGCGCATGCACCTCGCCGTTGAGGGCCCACACCCCATCCCCCGCGGAGAAGACGAGCGTGTGAGAGGGCGTCATCACCGCGCCCACCACCGTGAAGAGGAAGTCCCCCAGGGTGTCGCGACCGAGCTCCCCCCGAAGCTCGCTCAACAGACACAGCACGTCCTCTCGCAGGCCGGGAAGAAACCCGGCTTCATCCACACGCTCGTCCTCCGCCAATCGCGTCAGCGCCGCCTGCACCACCCGGCGCCCCCCCAGCTGCGCCCCCAGCTCACTGCACGGCTGACTGCCACACCCGTCCGCCACCACCGCCACCAGCCCGTGCTCGCTGGCCCGCACACACCACGCATCCTGGTTGTTGCGGCCCGCCCGAGCATGCTCCCGGCCGAGCACCGAGCCCGCGGCGACATCGAAGGGCAACGTGGACATGGCTCTCCCCTGGCCCGCGACGCGGGCAATGGCAGACACGGACGTGGACTCGCGGAGCCTCAGTGGCCCCCTGTTCGTGTATCTATGACACCAACATAGTGTCCTAACTACACGATGTCAACGCGGGCGCGTCCCGTCCTCTGGGGAGGGGCCTTCCAGGGGTGCGGTTCAGAGCTCGAAGTTGAAGCCGGCCTTCTCCAACTGCCGGTACTTCTTGTGGTCGAACCGGTAGAGGCGCGCGGCGCGGTGGGAGACGTCCTGCTCCACCTCGTCCAGCTCCTCGAGCAGGTCCATGGCGAGTATCTTCTTGCGGAAGTTGCGCTTGTCGAGCTCGCGCTCCAGGACGATTTCGTAGAGCCGCTGGAGCTGGGTGAGCGTGAACTTGGGAGGCAACAGCTCGAAGCCGATGGGCTGGTAGCGCACCTTGCCCTTGAGGCGCAGGAGCGCGGTGTTGAGGATGTCCGCGTGGTCGAACGCCAGCTTGGGCGTATCCCAGACGGAGAACCACGCCGCCTCGCGCGCATCCGTGGCCGCGCGCAGGGTGTGCGCGCTGAGCTTCACCAGGGCGAAGTACGCCACCGTGACGACGCGGCCCCGAGGGTCCCTCTCCGGCGTGCCGAACGTGAAGAGCTGCTCCAGGTGCCCGGGGCGGATGCCGGACTCCTCCTCGAGCTCGCGCCGGGCGGCCTCGTCCAACGACTCGTCCATGCGCACGAAGCCACCGGGCAGGGCCCACCGTCCCTGGAAGGGCTCCACGCCGCGCTGGATGAGCAGCACCTTCAGGTCGTCGTCATCCAGGCCGAAGACGACACAGTCCACCGTCAACGCGGGTCTCGGGTACTCGTAGGTGTGGCTCACGGACACCGGGCATAGTGTCCGGAGCACACCCGAGTCAACGCGCCGTCGGAGGGAGGCTCAGGCCTTCACCATGCGCGACAGCTTGTGCCAGTCGACCAGCTGCACGCTCTCCTCGGCCAGGTCGAACTCCACCGAGCGCCGCAGGCCGATGACGTCGCCGCCCAGCTGGAAGGGCACCTCGCGGTCGAAGTCCATGCGCAGCCGCTGGACGAACCAGTCGTTCATGTGCGGCAGCGGGTGCTCGCCGCGCCACAGCTTGAACATGTTGCGCGTGGCCTCCAGCACGCCGCCCCCGTAGACGCGCACGGAGAGCCGGTGCGGCACCTTCTGGGCGAACGGGAAGGCCTTGAAGCCGAAGCCCCACTCGGGCGTCGTGGCGGCGCCGGCCACGCCCGCGGGGCCCTCGTACAGGAGCGCACCCTTCTCTCCGCCGGGCACGGGAATCACGTGGCCCTTCGCGTCCACGGTGAGCGCCGCGTCGCCCATGTTGTAGACGGACACGCGGGGGTTGCCGCCGCCGAACATGTGCCGAGGCACCGTCCGGGTGAACATGGCGGTGAGGTAGCCGCGCAGCCCCGCCTGCTGGCTGCGCAGGGGGCCGGAAGCCGCGAGCTGGTCCTTGAAGTCCTGAATCATCTCCGCGTCCCAGCCGGTGCCGGCGAAGGGGGCCACCTTGCCGTCCACGCGGACCAGCGAAAAGGGCCGCAGGGGCGGCAGGTCGTTCTTCATCGCGGCGATCTGCTTGAGCGCCACGGAGGGCTTCGGAGCGCCGGTGACCCGGGCCCAGGCGTTGCCGGTGCCCATGGGCAGCACACCGATGGCGGGCAGCGCCACGCCCGCCGCGCGCAGCTCGTTGAGCAGTCCGGTGATGGTGCCATCGCCGCCGCCGGCCAGGAGGAGGGAGGGCGGGTTCGGCCGGAGCTGGTCGGAAATCCAGTGCCGGGCCTCGTCGAGCGAGCGGGTGAGCGCCACGCGGGCACGGGGGAGGAACTGCTGTACCAGGCCGCCGACTCCCTCGGAGCCACGGCGTGCGCGCAAGTTGACGAGGACGGCGATGTCGGTCATGGCGGCGGGACTTTCCCCGGGCTGTGTCATGGCCCGGTCACGGGACGCGAGGGACTCGCCCCGTGACGACAATGTGTGCCTCACACGCCCAGTGCGTGGGCGACACGTGCACCGAGCCGCCCTCGGGCCTCCTTCCTCCCCAACCAGGCGGCCGTGGCGACCAATCCCCCGGCGAAGAGCAGGCGGCGCAGGGCTTGCTGGCCCTTCGAGTGGTAGCCGCCGGACGCCCCGGTGCCCTCGGGCATGGGGTGGAAGAGGCTGCCGGCGGTGGCGCCCTGGCGCTCGTTCTCGAAGTGGAGGGCCTCGGTGGCGCCGTTCATGGTGCGCTCGAAGGTGCGCGGCATCAGCCCGTGCATGGCGGCGAAGGCGCGGGCAGCGGGGCCGACGAGGACCTCGGCGCGGGGCTTTCGCAGCATGAGGAGGATGCTCCGGGCGACGCGCTCCGGGGTGTAGACGGGCTCGACGGGGCGCACGCGCCAGCCGGTGTAGTTGGCGGTGTGGTGCCACAGGGGGGTGTCGATGGCGGCGGGCATGACGGTGCAGACGTGGATGCCGGTGTCGAGCAGCTCCTGGCGGACGGAGGCGGTGAAGCCGCGCACGGCGTGCTTGGAGGCGACGTAGGCGCTGACGTACGGGGCGGTGACGGCGCCGAAGGAGGAGGAGACGTTGACGAGGGTGCCGTAGCCCTGGCGGCGGAACTGCGTCACGGCGACGCGGGTGCCGCTGACGGTGCCGAAGAAGTTGGTCTCCATGAGCTGGCGGAAGGCGTCGTCGGGGGTCTCCTCCAGGCTGCCCATCAGGTAGACGCCGGCGTTGTTGATCCACGCATCGAAGCGGCCGAAGGCTCGCACGGCCTCCTGGGCGAGGGCTTGGACGGAGGCGGCGTCGGAGACATCGGTGGGGACGGCGACGGCGCGGACGCCGAGGGCCTCGCACTCACGGGCGAGGTCCTCGAGCGGGTCCTCCCGACGGGCGGCGAGCACCAGGTGGGCGCCCTTCTTGGAGAGAGCGAGGGCGGTGGCGCGGCCGATGCCGCTGGACGCTCCGGTGATGACGACGACGCGGTTCTTCCAGGCACGCTTCATGGGTGCGAAGTCTCCGGTGGATGAGGGGTCGCGGCCGTGGCGACAGGCCCTCGGGACAAGATGGGGATGGAGGCGGGTGGTGCCCCGTGCTCCGTGGGGCTCCCCAGGAGGGCGGGCGGCGGAGCGGTTTCCTCAAGCGGACGGGGGTCCCGGCGCGGGATGGGTCCGCGTGACTTCCACCCTGGGCGGCAGTGAGAGGGACCGAGGGTAAGCCATTGAAAGCAGGGGGTTTGAAGGGGGTGAGGGAGGGCTGCTATGTGCGGAGGACTGTCCTGTGGGCAACGGAATGGGGCCTGCACCGACGTCTCGTGATGCGCACTCCAAGACCTGTCCTGCTGCCCTGGGTGGCCGCTGTCCTCCTGTCCTCGCCGGCCTGTATCGAGGTGCCGGCAATCACTCCCGTGAACAGTGAGGTGCGCATCGTCGCGCCCGCGGGAGTGGCCCATACGAATGGCGTCCTGGAGGTCCGGCTGGAGGTCGCGGGGCATGTCCCGGACCGGCTGGAGCTGCTCCGGGACGGAGAGGTGCTCGCGGTGCTGGAGCCTCCGTACGTGTATGCGTGGGACACGACGGTGGAGGCGGAGGGGGAACACACGCTGCGGACCCGGACGGTGTTCGGGGAGACGGTGTTCGAGGGGGAGTCGCGGGAAGTGGTGGTGGACCGGACGCCACCGAGGCTGGTGACGCGGTCGCCGGAGCCGGGCGCGCAGAGGGTCTGGGTGAAGGCGCCCATCCAGGCGGAGTTCTCCGAGCCGATGCGAGCGGACACGGTGACGAGCGCCACGGTCCGGCTCACGGTGGGTGACGCGGAGGTGCCCCGGACGGTGGGCCTGTCGGGGGATGGGAAGACGCTGACGGTGTCCCCGGGCGAGGGCTATGCGCCGTCGAACCCGGTTCGACTGGTGCTCACCGAGTCCGTGGTGGACCTGGCGGGGAACAGCCTGGTGCCTGAGTCACGGGGCTGGGACTGGGTGGTGCCGTTCTGGATTGATTGGGGAACTGGTGATGGGGCACGCACGTATCTCTCCAGCAGCGAAACGATGGAGAGCTATGCCTTCGATACCGTCGGCAACTTGATTGCCGTGTGGCACGATATCAAGCCATCGCTAAGCCATCTTCGCGTCAGACGTTTTACGAATGGCGAATGGATAGACCATGGTCCCTCAGGCGTAGCCGTTTCATCCATCGCGGGCATCTCCAAGGCTTCACTCATCCTCAATCCGGAGGGGCATCCAATAGTTGCTTGGACGCAAGAGCACAACCGCAACCCATACAGCGCACGCATTCATGCCTCCCAATGGACGGGGACCCAATGGAGTGCAATGGGGATCACAAGCATCGAGGAGGACGATGCCAAGATCTACAAGACCGCGCCCTATCTCACATGGACTGCGTCGGGCCGTCCGGCTATCACCTGGGCAGAACGAGATGCCTCAGGGAACTCAACCATCTGCGCTGCCGAATGGAGTGCAGACAGCTGGGACATTCAAGGCACCTGCTTCAACATTCAAGAGCAAACCAAGGATGCCTACCCCCCTGTCCTGAAATATACGAGCAACAATACCCCCACGATGGCCTGGATCGCGAAAAACCCACTCAACATCTACGCCATCCACGCAAGCCAGTTCATCAACAACGTATGGGAGCCCCTTTTTCAAGAGGATCTCGAGATACGCAACCAAGATCCCTATGTCTCCCTGGCAATAGGCCCTTCAGATACTCCCATCCTCTCGTGGCTCTACACGGCAGGCGACGGTCACGAAGCAGTAACCACTTCAAAATGGCATGACTTCACCTGGACTCCCCTGGGGCCCACGATCATGCCTCTGTCGGGAGATCTGACCATGATGACCCCGGCACTTCAAACAGATGCATCGGGAACCCCATTTATCACCTGGACCGGCAACAACTCCCCGAAGCATCGACTGCACACAGCCCGTTGGACTGGACAGCAGTGGGAGTCCCTCGACGACAGCTCTTTCGCCAACGACGGCTCGGCACTCACCAATTTCCATTCGCTTCAACGCATGAGCACCGGCGAAATCATCCTCTCCTGGCAGGAAAGCACTGGGACGGGAACCCGAATGCGTGTGCGTCGTTTCAACCGATAGTCTTCGAACTCGTCATCACGTTCGGCACCAATCCTGGCAGCCACTCGGTACCACTCCACGGACCTTTCCGATGTCAGCTCTCCGATTCCTCATCTTTCTCATCGCGACACTTCCGGCACTCGGACTCGCGGCACCGCGGCGCATGGTCGTCGCGAGCGGCGACTGCAAGGACGCGGAGCTGGGCAGCCAGGCCAACGCGTTCCTCAGCGCCCTGGTGTCCCGCCCCGAGCAGGACGTCCTGAGCGCGGAGGGCTTCAGCGAGCGGCTCTTCCCGCAGCCCAGCAAGAGCTACGAAGACCTCCAGCGTCAGCTCGACTCGGCCCAGGACCACTTCTACGAGAACCGCAACGCCAAGGCGGCGCAGCTCGTCGACGAGGCGCTCCAGCAGATCAACCGGCTCCCCGTCGGCGAGGCACGTCGGAAGCTCTTCGTGAGCGCCCAGCTCCTGCACGGAATCAACTACCGGGCCATGACGCGACAGAAGGAGAGCGACACCGCGTTCCGCAACGTGCTCCGGCTTCAGCCCACATACGCGCTTGACCCCGACTACTTCGCGCCCTCGGTGCGGCAAGGCTTCGAGAAGTTGCGTCGGGAGATGAACCAGACTCGCAAGGTGAAGCTCTCGATTCGGTCCACCCTGCCGACCTCGGATGTCTATCTGGATGGTCTCAAGGTGGGCCAGTCGCCGATGACGCTCGATGTGCCGGCGGGCACCTATGACTTGACCGTGGTGAAGGGCGACGCCATCAGCTTCCCCCGGCAGATCCAGGCGCAAGGCGTGGACACGCCGCTGCTCGTCGACCTCGCCTACGAAGGCTCCATCATCGCCACGCCGTTCCCCTGCCTCACCACGACCGATGGCAGCGATGAGCGGACCCTCAGCCACGCGGTCCGTCTCGGTGGCACGCTCGGCGTCGAGGAGGTCATCGTCGTACGCCTGGAGCGCCCCAGCAGCGGGCCCAAGTGGTTCGCGGCCACCGTGCTCAATGTCGAGGGTGGCCAGAAGCTCCGTGAAGGTGGCTTCAAGACCCAGGGACTGGATGCCCCGGCGGAAGCACTCTCCGCGCTCGTCGACTTCGTGACCACGGGACGCTCCCCTTCCAACCTCGTGGTGATGAACTCCAATGGTCGCGCACCGTGGGAGCAGCCCAGTCCCCCGGACAAGAACGGAGCTCCCTCAGGGAACAGCCTGGATGTCAGCGCGCCGGACCGGCTCACGGAGAACGTCACGGGCACGGCTTCCCAATCCACGCCCGGACTGCGAGTGGCGTCCTACGTCCTGCTCGGTACAGGCGTGGCGGCGCTGGGCGGCGCGGGCGTGGTGCGGCTGCTCGCGCAGAAGGACGTGAACGATTTGGAGAAGCGGCTCGAGAACGGACGCATCCGCTCCACGGACCAGGAGTCCCTGCGCCTGCGAGACTCCCTCGTGCAGAAGAACAATCTCCTCACCGGGCTGCTCGTCGGTGGCGGTGCCGCTGCCGCAACGGGCGCCGTGCTCTTCCTGCTCTCCCCCTCGGCCGAGGCGCCTCCGCCTGTCTCCGTGGGAGTCGCCACGGATGGTGACGGTTTCTCCGCGAGCCTCTCCGGCACCTTCTGATTTTCGCGCCTTCATGACCTGGCGGATGCTCACTCGTGGAGTGAGCCCGCCATGCCTCCATGCGTCAGGAAGGCCGCGCTTTCGCGCACGTGGCGCGCCAGCCTCGCATCCGCGGCGTAGAGTGCCGCGCATGACGCGAGCCCTACTTGCCCT
This sequence comes from Myxococcus guangdongensis, assembly GCF_024198255.1. NCBI lineage: Bacteria > Pseudomonadati > Myxococcota > Myxococcia > Myxococcales > Myxococcaceae > Myxococcus > Myxococcus guangdongensis. The sequence continues at coordinate 233,562 of NZ_JAJVKW010000010.1, read as the reverse complement.
CCTGCTGCTGGTCACGAGCGCTTCCGCCGCGGCCCCTCGCACCCTCCGGGTGGATTACTTCCACACCGGTAACGCCACCGAGGAGCGCTTCAGCCTCGACAAGGTCGTCATCGAGCCGCTGCCCTGGCCGGGACATCCCCAGCGCACCATCGATGACACCAACCTCGGCAAGTACCTCTACGAGGTGAGGGACCGCGAAACGAACCAGCTCCTGTTCTCCCGCGGCTTCGCCTCCATCTATGGCGAGTGGGAGCTGACCACGGACGCGAAGAGCGAGAACCGCACCTTCCACGAGTCCCTGCGCTTCCCCACGCCCGAGCGCCCCGTGCAGGTGCTCGTGAAGAAGCGCGATGCACGCAACGCCTTCCGCGAGGTGTGGTCACTCATCGTCGACCCCAAGGGCATGTTCGTGGACCCGTCCTCGCCTCCCGCGCCGGGCCCGCTCCTGAAGCTCATGGAGAACGGACCCTCGGAGCAGAAGGTGGACCTGCTCATCCTCGGTGACGGCTACACCGAGGCCGAGCGCGGCAAGTTCGAGAAGGACGCCAAGCGGATGGTGGACATCCTCTTCACCTTCTCGCCCTTCAAGGAGCGCAAGGCCGACTTCAACGTCTGGGGGCTCGTCCCCGCCGCCACGCAGTCCGGCATCTCCCGGCCGTCCACCGGCGTCCACAAGCGCTCGCCCGTGGGCACCACGTATGACGCGTTCGGCAGCGAGCGCTACGTGCTCACCTTCGACAACAAGGCGTTCCGCGAGCTGTCCGCCTTCGCGCCCTACGAGTTCGTGGAAATCCTGTCCAACGGCAACACCTACGGAGGCGGAGGCATCTTCGGCCTCTACGGCACGGTGGCGTCCGACAGCCTGTGGGCGCCCTACGTCTTCGTCCACGAGTTCGGCCACCACTTCGCGGGGCTCGCGGACGAGTACTACACCTCCGAGTCCGTCTACGTCCCCAGCGAGGACCGCCTGGAGCCGTGGGAGAAGAACGTCACCGCCCTCAAGGACCCCGAGCAGCTCAAGTGGAAGCACCTGGTGACGACTGGGACACCCTTGCCCACCCCTTGGGGCAAGGAGGCCTACGAGAACCACTCCAACGACGTGCAGAAGCGCCGCCGCCAGGTCCGCGCCCAGCGCAAGCCGGAGTCGGAGATGGACTCGCTCTTCATCGCCCAGCGCGACTGGGAGGAGAAGTTCCTCTCCTCCCAGAAGTACTCGGGCAAGGTGGGTGCCTTCGAGGGAGCGAACTACGAGGCGCGTGGGTATTACCGACCCCAGCTCGACTGCGTCATGTTCACCCGCGACCGCGTGCCCTTCTGCGCGGTGTGTCAGAGCGCGATTTCACAGGTCATCGACTTGTACGCGGGTCAACGCGGCCAGACACCCCGCAAGACTCCGTGAAAGCCTGACTTTTCAAGGGAATCCTGCGTGACATGGCGGTGTCACGCGGGCCCCGCAATGGACCCTCTCCGGGTTCGGGTGTAATGGGGCGGGGTTACTACCTGTCGCATCCCAATGGAGGGGACCGCATGCTGAAGCGAAATTGGCTTCCAGCTCTCATGACCGCCGTGTTCGTCACGCTGGGCACGGGCTGTGGAGATGAGTGCGTCGACCAGTTTGACTGTCGCGCCGACAATGGCCAACCGAGTGAGGGCAATGAGTGGGTCTGTGAGGACGGCACCTGCAAGCAGGAGCCCGTCACCCAGCCGCCGACGCCCGATGCGGGCACGCCGGACTCGGGAACCCCGGACTCCGGCACGCCGGACTCGGGGACTCCGGACTCGGGGACTCCGGACTCGGGGACTCCGGACGCGGGCGTGACCTGCAGCCCGGCTTGCGCCACGGGTGAGATTTGCGATGTGAGCTCCGGCACGGGCGTGTGCAAGACCTGCCGCGACACGGCCACGGGCAACGGCACCGACCAGGGCTGCTCCGCCACGGCGCCCATCTGCGACCCCTCCGGTGCGAGCGGCAAGGGCGTGTGCACGGCGTGCCGTGACACCGCCACGGGCAGCGGCCAGGACAACGGCTGCTCCGCCGAGACGCCGGTTTGCGACCCCGCCGGCAACAACGGCGTGGGCATCTGCAAGGCGTGCACGGACTCCGCGACGGGCAACGGCCAGGACAACGGCTGCTCCGCCACGGCGCCCATCTGCGACGCGGCGGCCAACAACGGCGCGGGCGCGTGCAAGGTCTGCATGGACTCGGCGACGAGCCCCGACCTGGGCTGCTCCTCGCCCACCAACATCTGCGACACGGCGGCCAACAACGGCGCGGGTGAGTGCAAGGTGTGCAACGCCACCGAGGGTTGCCAGGGTGAGCAGACGTGCAACGCCACGGGCACCGCCTGCGAGGGCTGCGCGGACAACGCCTCGTGCGACCCGGCGACCCCGGTCTGCCGCACGGACACCACGCCGACGGCGTGCGTCGAGTGCACCGCGGACCAGACCGCGCACTGCGATGCGACCAAGCCGGCCTGCAACGCGAACTACCTGTGCGGCTGCTCGACGAACGAGCAGTGCGCCGGCGTGCCGGACAGCGCCCGCGACTTCTGCGACACGACGGGCAACAACGGCCGTGGCCAGTGCGAGGTCTGCGTCACCGACGCGCAGTGCGCGGGTGTCGACCCGACGAAGCCGGTCTGCAACAACCGCACGGCGTGCGTGCAGTGTCTGACGAACGCGCACTGCGCGGCGAGCCAGGTCTGCAACACGACGAGCAACGCGTGCGAGGCGGCTCCGGGCCCGACGGCGGCGGATACCAGCGAACAGATTAGGACGTTCCTCACCGCAGCAGCCGGTGCTCTCAGCCATCCCATCAACGGTGCGTACGTCACGTTCATCAAGCCCGCTGTGCCGGGGCAGGCGGCCTCGGAGCAGGTGGGCTTCTTCCTCCAGGCGGAGCCCAATGGTCCAGCGATGTTGGTCACCGATGCAGCGGCACTGAGCCAAGTTTCCGTGGGCGACCGCGTCAGCCTGACCGTCACCGAGAAGGCGGTCAACAACGCGATCAAGGAGGCCAAGACGGTCACGAACTTCACCCGTCTCAGCCAGGGACATGGCGTGAGTTCGCTCGTCGTTGACCGCTCTGGTGCGACCGACCTCGTCGCTGGGCTCGACACTTACGAGTACGAGTTCGTCTCACTCACTGGAACCATCGCTGATGGTGGTACTGACCAGGGAGCTGGCTTCATTGGCTTCACGTTCACCACAACGGGCCAGACTGCCGCTTCGAACGCCCTGCGGGCCCGTCTGCCGACGAGTCTCGCGCGGTCGCTCGACGTCACCATCGGCTGCCAGTTCCGCCTCATGGGCCCCATGTGGCGGTTCAACAACAACGCCCAGCCTTCGGCGTTCGCCGCGTCTGACTTCACCATCATCGAGTGCCCGGCCCCCAAGCTGACCGCCGCCGCGGGCACCGCAGCCACGACGGTCACGCTGACGTTCGACCGGAACATCGCCCAGGACAGCATCACCAACGCGGCCAGCCAGTTCACCTTCTCCAACGGGCTCATGGCCACGGGCGCCCAGGTAACGGGGCGCCAGGTCGCGGTGACCACGACGGACCAGACGGCGGGCGCCGCGTACACGGTCACCGTCGCCAACACCGTGACGGACTCGCGGGGTGTTGGAGTGGCTGCCTCGAACAGCACGGCGAACTTCACGGGCTTCCGTGTCGTCGCGGTGTTGCGCATCACCGAGGTTCAGCCGAACGGGCCGAGCAGCAGAGACCTGGTCGAGCTGCAGGTTCTTCAGAGTGGAACCACGGACGGTCTGGTGCTCCAGCAGGACATCAACTCGCCTGCAACTCTCCTGACGTTCCCGAATGTCACCGTGGCCCAGGGCGACATCATCGTCGTCCACATCAACGAGGCCACTGCGTACGTGGGCGAGACCACGGCCAAGGACCAGTTCCCCAAGAGCGCAACGCCGGCGAACTACGACAACGCCTGGGACTTCAAGGGCGGCACGACGGGCATCACGTTCTCGAACCGTCTCCTGCTGGTCAAGGATGCCTCCGGAGCGATTCAGGACGCGGCTGCGTTCGCACGCACGACCGGAACTCCTCCTTCGGCGTTCCCCACGAACCTGCAGGCCCTCCAGGCTACGGGACAGTGGCTGCCTGCGGACTGTGGTGGCGCGCTCTGCACCTACACGTCGACCCCTACGGCGGTGGCGGTCTCTGCTGACTGGAACGACATTCCGACGACACAGGTCACCCCGGACACGGTCACCATCCGCCGCGTCAGCGCGACGGACACCAACACTGCGGCGGATTGGGCCATCGGTCCTTCGTCGTGGGGCGTCGCGAATCCGTAGTCTGATTCTCTGTTCCTGAGACACCGGGCCGCGGTCCCTTCGGGGACCGCGGCCTTTTCTTGTCCGGCTCCCGGTACCCTTGAATCCATGTCATTCCCGGGGAGTACAGTGTTGACTTCACCACGGAGCAATTCTTCCAGCTCCGACGGACCGGAGTCTCCATGCGGTTACGCCGCACCCTTTCGCTGCTGCTCGTTCTCTCCCTCGCAGCCTGCTCCAGCTCCCCGCCACCAAAGCTGCCTGACACGCCCGACTCGGGCCCGGGCCCTTCCGATGGCGGCGGCAATCACCTCTCCTTCCAGACCACCTCGCTCCCCGACGCGTACCTCGGTGAGTCGTACTCCACGCCCCTCGTCGCCTCCGGCGGCACCGCGCCCCTCATCTGGCGTCTCGCCAGCGGTGAGCTGCCCTCTGGCTTGAGCTTCTCCGCCCAGGGGCTCGTCTCCGGCACCCCCGCCGCCGTCGGCACCTTCTCCGCCACCTTCCAGGTCGACGACGGCTCCGGCGCTCGCATCTCCAAGCAGCTCGAGCTCACCGTCCTCACCCCGCCGACACTCGCCAACGCGAACCTGTCGCTCGGTGTCGTCGGCGCCCCGTACTCGTTCACCTTCACGGCCTCGGGCGGACGCCCTCCTCTGTCCCTCCATGTCGCCTCGGGCACCCTGCCCGCGGGCCTCCGCCTCGAGGCCCTGTCGCTCGCCGGCACGCCCACCGCCGCGGGCACGTCGTCCTTCACCCTCGAAGCCCGTGACGCCAACAACCGCTCGGCCTCCGCCGCCTTCCAGCTCACCGTCCGCGACGGCCTCACCATCACCGCCACACACCTCCCCGATGCCTATACGGACAGGACCTACGCCCAGGCCCTCACCGCGCTCGGCGGCAAGGCGCCGTACACGTGGACGCTCGTCAGCGGCACGCTGCCTCCCGGACTGAGCCTCCGTGACTCGGGCAACCTCGAAGGCACTCCCACCACGTCGGGCGACTTCCCACTCGTCCTCCGCGTCACGGACTCCGCCGGCGCCACGGACTCGCGTGAGGTCTCGCTCTCGACGTATCTACCCCCCACGCTTGCCGCCGTTCCCGCGCTGAGCCTCTACGTCCAGGACAACGTCACCCGCCCCCTCTCGGCCTCCCAGGGCAAGCCCCCGTACGTGTTCACCACGACAGGGCCGCTGCCTCCCGGAATCACCCTCGCTCGCGAGGGGCTCCTCCACGGCCAGCCCACCCAGAGCGGCGCCTTCACCTTCAACGTCGTCGCCAGTGACGCCAACAGCCGCACCATCTCCGTCTCCGTCTCCGTCTCCGTCTCCGCGCTGCCCACCATCACCACGCAGACCCTCCCCGAGGCGACGCGCGGCATCGCCTATCAACACACCCTCGGCGCCACCGGTGGACAGGGCACCCTGGCATGGACGCTCGCCTCCGGTGCGCTCCCCTCGGGCATCTCCCTGTCGACCCAAGGCGCGCTGAGCGGCACGCCCTCGACCACGGGCTCCCACGCGGTCACCCTGCGCGTCTCCGACGCGAATGGACGCACCGACAGCCGCGCCCTCGCGCTCGTCGTCGAGGCGCCGCTCTCCCTGAGCGGCACGCTCGCGGATGGCTACGCGGGCACCTCGTACTCCAGCTCCGTCACCGCGGCGGGCGGCCGCGCGCCCCTCGCCTGGAGCATCGCCTCGGGCGCGCTGCCCTCGGGACTCACCCTCGCACCGGAGAACGGGCTCGTCTCCGGCACCCTCGCCCCCAGCGCCACCTCCTCCACCGTCACCCTTCGCGCCACCGACGCCGCCAGTCGCTCCGCCACACATCAGGCCACGGTCGCCGTCTACGCGCTCCCCACCGTCACCACGGACCTGCTGCCGCCCGCCACACTCGGACAGCCGTACTCGACCCAGCTCGCCGCCTCCGGTGGCAAGACGCCCATCACCTGGAGCATCGCCTCGGGCGCGCTGCCCTCGGGCCTGAGCCTCTCCGCGTCCGGCGGCATCAGCGGCACCACGAATGCGAGCGCCACCACCTTCACCGCGCGCGCCACCGACGCCAACGGCCGCTTCGCGGACAAGGGCCTCTCGGTCACCACCATCGCCCCGCCTCCCGCGGTGACGACCGCGACCCTGCCCGACGCCACCGTGGGCCAGGCCTACTCCGTCACCCTCGCCGCGACCGGTGGCCAGGCGCCCCTGCGGTGGAGCACCTCGAGCACCCTGCCCGCGGGGCTCTCGCTCTCCACGACGGGGACCCTCTCCGGCACGCCCACCACGGCGGGCACTCCGCGCATCACGTTCGTGGTGACCGACAGCCGGGACACCTTCGCCTCACGCGAGCTGCCGCTCAAAATCCTCCCCGCGGGAGTCGAAATCGCCGTGGGCCACTGGAACCTCGAGTGGTTCGGCTCGGATACCCAGGGACCTCCGAACTCCACCTCTCCGGGTGGCACGCTCGATGACCTGCAGATCTCCCACACCCGCGACATCCTGCGCACCACCGGCGCCAACATCTGGGGGCTCGTCGAGGTCGTCGACAGCCAGGACTTCGCGACCCTGCTCGCGCAGCTCCCCAACTACTCCGGCTTCATCTCCAATGACACGAGCCGCGTCCCCAACGCCGGCAGCATCTACACCGCGAGTGGACAGAAGCTGGCCATCCTCTACGACGACAGCGTCACCTTCCAGAGCGCCGAGCTCATCCTCGTGGATGTCGCCAACCGCTTTGGCGGACGCCCTCCCCTGCGCGTCAACTTCACCCTGCGCGGGACGACCACGCCCCTCACCGTCATCGTCCTGCACATGAAGGCGTCCGCGGACGAGTACTCACATGGGCTCCGCACCGACGCGAGCGCCAGCCTCAAGTACTACCTCGAGGACCACCCCGTGGAGCGCCTGTTCGTCATCGGAGACTGGAATGACGACCTGGACGAGTCCATCACCACCGTCGCGGGCATCCCCAAGCCCACGCCCTACGAGAACTTCGTCTCCGATTCGCGCTACACCTTCATCACCCGAGCCCTGACGAGTCGCTCGGAGAGCACCACCACCGGCTACTCCGAAACCATCGACCACACGCTCGTCAACGCGAGCGTCGCCGGGTCCTTCGTCCCCAGCTCGCTGAAGGTCGTCCGGCCCACGGACATTCCCGACTACGGCAACGTCGTCAGCGACCACTACCCGGTCATCAGCCGCTATGCCTTTGGCGGGGCGCCGCCGCCGGCGCCGATGGTCATCATCAACGAGGTCCTCGCCAACGAGCCCTCCACCCCGAATGGCAACGGCACCTCCACGCCGGACCCCGATTACGAGTTCATCGAGCTGGTCAACCTCGGCACGACCCCCGTCGACCTGTCGGGGTGGACCTTGTCGGATGCCGCCAGCGTCCGTCATGTCTTCGGCAACGGGACGCTCGTGCCCGCGGGCGGGGCGTATGTCGTCTTCGGAGGCAATCGCGGCTACACGCCCGGGACACCGAACACCGTGTCCGCGTCGTCCGGGACGCTCGGGCTCAACAACACCAGCGATTCGGTGTACCTGCGTGCACTGGACTCGGCCACCGTGGACCAGTTGAGCTACACGGCCACCGAGGACGACATCTCCATCAATCGCTCGCCCGACACCCAGGCCGGCGCGCCCTTCGTCCGCCATCCCCAGCTCAACCCCGCGCTCCGTTCGTCTCCCGGACGGCGCGCGAATGGTGCGGCGTTCTGAGCTGACGATGCGTCCTGGGTGAGCATCGTCAGCGAGGCAGCGTGGAGGAGTCACCTCCACGCTGCTCGCCCGATGCTCGCCCTCTGCGCCCCTCGCGCTCGGTGGAGATGTCCCGAGGTGGGCTCACCTCCACGTCCACCTCGCGCGCGACCCAGCCGCCAGGGCTGTCGTCGTAGGCCACCTTGACGGCGTCGCCCTCTCGCATCGACGCCAGGCCCACCGCGTTCCCGTTCAACCGCAGTCGGGTATCGGGGACGACCCCGATGTCCTGCTCCACGCCCGCTCCGTCGCGGACGAGCAGCTCGTTGTCCCCCACCCACGTCACCCGGCCGTGCAGGATGCCCGTGGGCTCGGCGCGTCCCGAGCCCCCCACGCCCTGAGCATCCGGTCCCTTCAGGGCCTCGGGGTCTGGCGCCTTCTCACGCGAGGCCATCAGGTCGCGCCAGAACGCCGAGCGCATCTCACGGTTCTTCGCGGAGGGAGTGCCTTCGCCACCTCCTCCTGTGTCCTCGGGACGCTCGCAGCTCACGCCCCAGACGCCCAGCAGGAGCCCCAGGGCCCAGCCCTTGACCCGGCGTTTGCGGTCCATCGTCGCGGCCTCCCCATGCGTGTCGTTCCAGACCCGAACCCACACCTCCGGCGCATCCGCTGCTTCCGCGTCAACATGTGAACGCTCCAGGCAGCCGAGAACCCCGCGTCCCCGCGCACCGGCCTCACAGGTCCAGGGGCAGGCAGGCAGCCCCCCGCGCGCATGGCTCCCTCGCGTGGACTTCGTCCCTCAGAACTTCCACTCCGTCTCCTTGCCGAGCGCCGCGCGCGTCGCCGCCACATCCCGCAGCGCCTTGAAGGGCGAGGCGTCCGCCAGCTTCACGACCGACTCCAGGACCGCGGCCGCCATCCCCACGTTGTCGCTCGCGATGGCTCCGTCCAGGCGCTCGAAGAGCTGTCGGAAGTTCTCCCGTCGCTCGTCGAAGCTGCGGTCCAGGTAGTCCATGAGCACGTCGCGCATGGCGTGGATGTGCTCGACATCCACGCGGGACTGCTCACGCAGCCGGGTCTGCTCCGTGCGCTCCTTCTGGATGTCGCGCACGCAGTCGGCCACCACCTGGATGCCCGTCAGCACGTCCTTCAGCGACAGCTCCGTCTTCAGCGTCATGACGTCCCCCGTTGGAGCAGGCCACGCGACTGCTCCAGCAAGGTCTCCAGTTGGGTGTTCAGGTCTCCGCCGTCGGCGAAGAGGGGCATCCGCATCAGCTCGCTCTGGGCCTTCACCAACTGCATCGCGGTGGCGAACCGGGCCAGGTGGACATCGTCCTCCGCGTCGAACCGTCCGCCCAGCGCCCACAACGCGTCGAGGGCTCGACCCGCGCGTTCGTCGAGCGCGCCCAGCACTCCGCTCAACTCCTCCACGCGCGTGCACGCCCGTGCCAGCAGCGCGATGGCCGCGTCGATGGACGCGACCTGGGCGTCGACCTCCTCCGCGTAGGCGATGGCCTTCGTCTTCGCCTTCTCCCCCTGATGGGCGAGGACGAAGCCGACCACGGCCACGGCGGGGGCCACCGCGATGCCTCCGAGGACCACGGTGCCTCCCGCCACGCCCAGGCCTCCCGAGGCGAGCGAGCCGCCTCCCAGCCACGCCAGCAAGGCGCTGTTGGCCGCGGCGCCGGAGAGCCCCGACATCGCGGCGCCCGTCCCCGCGGTGGCGAAGGTGGTGACCAGGCCCGTGGTCAGCGCACTCGCGCCCGCACCCGTGACGGCCGCCGCCACCGAGCCCGAGAGGGTGCCGCCCGCCTCCAGGTACTGCGCGGCGAACAGCCGGACCTCCTCCCGACTCACGCCGACCGTCCCCAGGCGCTCGAGCGCCTCCAGGCGCGCCTTCTGACTCAACTGCTCGAGGAAATCGAAGAGCCGGCGGAAGGTCGTGGTGATGATGCCGTCGCGCCGAGCGGACAGCGCATCGAGTTGCTGCTGCAGCACGCCCCGAGCACCGTCCAACCGCCGGACCGCGTCCTGATGGCGGGCCTCCGCCTCTTCGCCAATGTCCTTGGCGTCCTTCATGCTGTCGATTCCGTCGTAGCCTTTCTTGGCGCCGTAACCAATAAGACCTGCAAGTAGAAACGCGGCGGGAATGAGCGGCAGTGGCATCACACACCTCGGCAATCAAAACCCAGCCATGAGCAAGGGGCCGCAATCCGCGACACCTTTCGGCCCCACGCTGGGTCATGCCCACCCCGATGGGAATACCACCCCGGGGTGAGGCTCCGCAGGGCCCTTTGCCTCACGCTCGTGCTTGCAACCCACTATCATTCGTCTCACGGATAGAGCCAGACGTGAGCGGTCGCCGTCCTCAGGCGCCGGGCGGGGAGCAACACAATGGAGGTATGGATTCGGGCGCTGCCGACCCTGGTGGCCGCCGCTCAGTCAGACCGAGTCGGGGGCCCTCTGTGCTGCATGGTCATGCTCGGGCTGGGCGCGTGGGGTGGCATTGTCTGGCTCAACAAGGTCAATGCCCGCTGGAAGGCCTCGCAGCAGGCGCGGTCCGGCGTCGTGACCGCCGCTGTCCCTTCCCCTGCTCCAGCGGCTTCCTCGCCTGGTTCGTCCACCATTGCCCTGCGCTTCGAGCGCGTGAGCGCGCCCCGGGTCTCACCCGGGCTCAAGGTTCGTATCGCGGATGAGCCACGGACGGTGGTGAAGAGCTCCACCGAGCCGCTCGCGCAGGCTGTCTCCACACCGACGGCATCACGTATCGAGCCGATGCGGTCGGCGCGCGCCGTCATCGCTCCAGCGCCGCCCTCCTCGATTGGGAAACCCGTCGAGCACGCACCGCGTGCGCCTTCGCCTCTCGTTCCGACCTGGACGCCGAGCGAGCCCACGCCCCTCGAGCGCAGTGTGCTGTCGGATCCCTCGCCGACCCGGAAACCTGTTGAGCCCGCCCCCACCATCGAGACCGTGCAGCGCGTCGCCTCCGTGCAGCCCCTCGGACCTGCGTCCGCGCCTGACTCCACGCTGTCTCCCGTGGCTGCGCAGAAGACGGAGTGGATTGCTCCGGGCCAGTCGATCGAGGTCGCGGGCTACACGCTCAAGGATGGAATGGTCTACGTGGGCTCGCGCCTGCGCGCGGTGAAGACCCCGAGTGTTGAACCGGCCCTCATCAACCCCAAGCTCGAGGTCGCGTCCCGCCCCAATCGCGGTGTCCAGGGCTTGCGGTACTGGCCCTCGTACTCGGACCTCTCGCCCGCCTCCCGCGCGGGATACCTCGCATGGCTCGCGGATGGACGACGTCAGCCTGGAATCGATATCGGTTTCGTCTTCCTGTTCTTCTACGGACTGGAACGGCGCGTGCTCCACGAGCTGGGCACCGAACCCGATGCGCGCGCCGAGGCCCGGCTCATCGAAGACGAAGTCCAAGGGCTCCTCGATGTCTACGGGGAGAACCACTCCTTCGCCAACTATGCCTCGGCCTTCCTCGATGTCCTGCGCGTGCGTCGCACCAGCGAGGATGGATTGCTGAAGGAGTCTCCCGCAGTCTGGCTGCGCAACGCCGGCTCCGCGTCGTTCGACGTGCGCATGGCCGCGGGCACGGCCGCCACTCGGGCGCTCCCACTCCCCGCGGATTGGGCCCTCGTCTGGGCCGTGGAGACCCATGTCACCCGGCTGCGCACGCCCGCCACTCGCTGCCCCGAGGAGTTCCAGGCGCTCTTCCGTGCGCGCTACCAACGTGACCACGGCGCGGGCATCGTCCCTCGCGCCCTGAAATCGAAGGTCGAGGCCCGCTACAACCCCGCGAGCGCATCCTTCGGCGGCCCGGTGCGCCTGGCCTCGGCCTCCATCAACGAAGCCTCCGAGACCTCCCTCAAGCCCGTGCGCGCGCTCATCGAGGAGTGCTGCGAATCGCTCGAGTCCTACAGTCGCTGGGTGGGGAAGAACCCCGACGCGCGCAACAGCATGAGCGCCCTCGCCCTGCTTCCTCCCGAGCTCGCCGCCTCCATCGACGGAGGCTCGGACGTGCAGGCACTCCGCGCGCTGCTGCGCCAATCCCTCGGGAACAACCCCTCCGCTCCTGTGCCCGCGACGGACCTCCTGAAGCACTGGCCCACCGCGACCCTCGGCAAGCTCACCAAGGCCGAGGCCGTGGGCCTGGCCCAGGCCCTGGAGAAGCTGGGCCACGGCATGGAGCCCGACCCTCGCATGGGCGGCGCCGTGCTCTCCCCGGACGAGTCCGCGTGGCTCTTCCCGCTGCCTCCCGATTCACCGAGCGCCCCTTCGGCGAGCTACCTGTCCGCGCTCGCGATGCTCCACCTCGCCGCCGCCGTGGCCACCGCCGATGGCACCGTCTCCACCGACGAAGTCCATCGCATGGAGGCCCTCGTCGAAGCCGCGCAGGGACTGCTCTCCTCCGAAAAGGTCCGGCTCCACGCCCATGTGTCCTGGTTGCTCGCGCGCCCCGCCTCCAGCGCGGGCCACAAGAAGCGCGTGGAGGCGCTGACACCCGAGGCTCGCACGTCGCTCGGAAACCTCCTGGTCGAGGTCGCCGTGGCCGACGGCACCGTGTCACCCCAGGAGCTCAAGACGCTGTCGAAGCTCTACGCCATGCTGGGGCTCGACGAGAGCAGCGTCTACTCGCGCGTCCACGCCGCCACCGCGTCACGCCCCGCGACCGAGCCCGTCCCCATGCGACTGGCCGGTGCCCCCGAGCAGGGATTCGCCATCCCCGCCCCACCTCCCGAGAAGGGCGAGCGGGTGGCGCTCGACATGCGCAGCGTCCAGGCGAAGCTCGCGGAGACCGCCGCGGTCTCCAGCCTCCTGGGGAGCATCTTCTCCGAGGAGGAGCCACCCCCTCCCGCGCCCCCGCCGACGCAGGCAGGTATCGCGGGCCTCGATGCCCTCCACACGTCCCTCCTGCGCGCGCTCGTCGCGAAGCCCGAGTGGCCCCGCTCGGAGGTGGAGAAGCTGGCCAGCGGGCTCGGCCTGCTTCCGGAGGGCGCGCTGGATGTCATCAACGACGCGGCGTTCGAGGTGTGCGGCGAGCCCATCCTCGAGGGCGACGAGACCCTTCAGCTCAATGAACAGGCGATCAAGGAGATGATGTCATGACGGACGCGACGCCCCAGGGACGCATCAGGCCGAAGGACCGGGACGCCATCGTCCAGTCGCTGCGCGCGGGCGTCGTGCCTCGCGTGGGACAGCAGCACATCCAGGTCGGTCGCGCCGAGGAGGTCCGCGCCCTCGTCCGCGACGTGGAGCGCATCGCCGAGGGCGGCAGCGCCATCCGCTTCGTCATCGGCGAGTACGGCTCCGGCAAGACGTTCTTCCTCAACCTCGTCCGCTCCATCGCCCTGGAGAAGCGGCTGGTCACCCTGCACGCGGACCTCAACCCCGACCGGCGCCTGCACGCGACGGACGGCAAGGCCCGCAGCCTCTACGCGGAGCTGATGCGCAACCTGGCCACCCGGGCCCGTCCCGAGGGCGGCGCGCTCGCCAGCGTCGTGGAGCGCTTCGTCTCCAGCGCCCTCACCGACGCCAAGGCGCGTGAGCTGAACCCCGAGGTCGTCATCCGCGAGAAGCTCGCCGCACTGTCGGAGCTGGTGGGCGGCTACGACTTCGCGGAGGTCATCGCCGCCTACTGGCGCGGCCACGACACGGGCAACGAGGTGCTCAAGGCCGACGCCGTGAAGTGGCTGCGCGGCGAGTTCTCCACGCGCACCGATGCCCGCAAGGCGCTCGGCGTGCGCACCATCATCGACGACGCGGATGTCTACGACCAGCTCAAGCTCCTGGCGCGCTTCGTCCGCCTGTCCGGCTACGACGGGTTGATGGTGTGTCTGGATGAGCTGGTCAATCTCTACAAGATGGCCAACACCAAGGCCCGCGCGTCCAACTACGAGCAGATCCTCCGCATCCTCAACGACTGTCTCCAGGGCAGCGCCGAGGGCCTGGGCTTCATCCTGGGAGGAACGCCCGAGTTCCTCATGGACACCCGCCGCGGCCTCTACAGCTACGAGGCCCTCCAGTCGCGCCTCGCGCAGAACACCTTCGCCGTGGGCAACCTGGTCGACTACAGCTCCCCGGTCCTCCGGCTGGCCAACCTCACCCCCGAGGACCTCTACGTCCTGCTCACCAAGCTGCGGCACGTCTACTCCGCGGGAGATGCGTCCGCGCAGCGCCTGCCCGACGAGGGACTCCACGGCTTCATGACCCACTGCTCGGAGCGCATCGGCGAGGCGTACTTCCGCACGCCCCGCAGCACCGTGACGGCGTTCATCAACCTGCTGGCCGTGCTCGAACAGAACCCGGGCGCGGATTGGAAGGAGCTGCTCGGCGGCGTGGAGTTCGCCACGGACCTCAATCCCGACCTGGCGCCCCTGAGCGAGACGGAGGCGGGGGCCCCCGCGGCCGGAGCGGATGATGAGCTCGAATCCTTCAAGCTCTGACCCGGGCGGCGCCGCGTCGAGCGCCTTCCATCGACTGCACCCCCAGGTGCGGCGCTGGGTGTGGACCCAGGGGTGGAAGGAGCTGCGCGGCATCCAGGAGGCCGCCATCGTCCCCCTCCTCGAGGGGACGCAGGACGTCATCCTCTCCGCGTCGACGGCGAGCGGGAAGACGGAGGCCGCCTTCCTGCCCATCTGCAGCCGACTGGCGGAGGACGCCGGCGGCAGCGTGCGCGCCATCTACGTGGGTCCGCTCAAGGCGCTCATCAACGACCAGTTCGAGCGACTCGACGGGCTCTGCGAGGGGCTGCGCATCCCCGTGCACCGGTGGCATGGCGATGTGTCCCAAGGCCACAAGGCCCGGCTGCTCCAGTCCCCCGCGGGAATCCTCCTCATCACGCCCGAGTCACTCGAGGCGCTCTTCATCCGCCAGGGCTCCGCGCTCGCCGGACTGTTCTCCGGACTGGAGCACATCGTCATCGACGAGCTGCATGCCTTCATCGGCACCGAGCGGGGCTGTCAGCTCCAGTCGCTCCTGCACCGTGTCGAGCTGAGCCTGCGGCGCACCGTGCCGCGCGTGGGCCTCAGCGCCACCCTGGGCGACATGTCGCTGGCCGCGGAGTTCCTGCGGCCCGGCGCGGGCGCGAAGGTCCGGCTGTGCAACTCCGACTCGGGCGGCGGCGAGCTGCTCCTCCAGCTCCGGGGCTATCGCAAGCGCGCGCCCGATGCTCGCGCAGAAGAAGACGAGGAGCCCACGGACGACATGCCCGAGGACGAGCACGACGTGGGGGCGCACCTCTTCAAGACGCTGCGCGGGACGCACAACCTGGTGTTCGCCAACAGTCGCGCGAACGTCGAGCTGTACGCGGACCTCCTGCGTCGCAGGTGCGAAGACGCGCGGCTGCCCAACGAGTTCTTCCCGCACCACGGCAACCTGTCCAAGGAGCTGCGCGAGGAGGCGGAGGCCGCGCTCAAGGCGAAGCAGCGCCCCGTGAGCCTCGTGTGCACGACGACGCTGGAGATGGGCATCGACGTGGGCTCCGTGCAGAGCATCGCGCAGGTGGGCGTGCCGCCCTCGGTGTCCAGCCTCCGTCAGCGACTGGGGCGCAGCGGACGCAAGGGCGGCCCCGCCGTGCTCCGGCTGTATCTTCAAGAAGCGGAGCTGACGGACACCAGTCCCCTGCCGGACCAGCTTCGGGTGCGGCTGGTCCAGTCGGTGGCGATGCTGGAGCTGCTGCTGACGAGCTGGTTCGAGCCTCCCGCGTCGGGCGCCTTCCACTTCTCCACGCTGGTGCAGCAGTTGCTCTCGCTCATCGCCCAGCACGGGGGCGTCAAGGCGGGCGAGGCCTTCCTGGCGCTGTGCCACGAAGGTCCCTTCGCGAAGGTGTCACGCGAGGACTTCGTGCGCTTCCTGCGCGGGCTGGGGCAGCGGGAGCTGCTCTCGCAGTCCTCGGATGGGACGTTGCTGTTGGGCCGCGTGGGGGAGCGGCTCGTCAACCACTACAGCTTCTATGCGGCCTTCGCCTCGGTGGAGGAGTTCCGGCTGGTGGCCGAAGGCCGCACGCTGGGCACGATGCCCATCGACCAGCCGCTCTTCGTCGGCACGTACCTCATCTTCGGTGGACGACGGTGGCGCGTGCTCGCCGTGCAGGGCGACGAGAAGGTCGTGGAGCTGGAGCCCGCGCCCGCGGGACGCGTGCCCGTCTTCGAGCCCACCGGTGTCGGCCGCGTGCATGACCGCGTCCGGGAGCAGATGCGCGCCATCTATGCCGGTGAGGGGCTGCCTCGCTACCTGGATGCGCGGGCGCTGGAGCTGCTCGCGGAGGCTCGGGCGAACTTCAAACGATGGCGGCTCGCCGAGCGCTCCATCGTGGCCTCGGGGATGGAGGTCCATGTCTTCCCGTGGGCCGGTGACGCGGTGGTGCACACGCTGGCGCTCGCGCTCCAGGCCCGTGGGTTGTCGGTGCAGACGCTGGGGCCCGTGTTGAGCGTGGCGGGACCGCAAGCCGACGTGGAGAGCGCCCTGCGCGCGCTGGTGGCGGAGGGGCCGCCTCGGGCCGAGTCCCTCACGCGCCAGGTGGTGAACATGGCGCTCGAGAAACATGACGGCTTCGTGCCGGAGGACCTGCTCGCTCGCGATTACGCCGCTCGGCATCTGGATGTCGAGGGCGCGTGGCGTGTTGCCCGGCAGGTGTTGCAGTGATGCGTCTTCTGATGAGGCCTTGTCGCCCATGAGCCTTCCGTCCCAGCAACCCCAGACCATCGACCCGATGCCTCCCGTGGACGCGGAGGCCATCCAGCAGGCCGCGGTCCAGGCCTTCGTCGAGTGGACCCGGCGACTGCCCGTGCCGCCTCCGAACCCGAAGGACTTCATCCGCGCCGTGGAGCCAAAGGCACGCAGGGCGGCCCGGCTCTACTCCGTCATCACGGAGCGGCAGGTGGTGTGGAAGAAGGGCGCGCCGCAGGGCTCGCCGGACGTCACGGGGTTGAGGCGACAGTCGGACAGCGTCGACCCCTGGGCCGAGACCCACGCGAGCCTGCGCGAGAGCAGCCTCTCCATCCTCGCGTGCTCGCCGTGTGGAAGCAGAGGCACGGTCTCCTGCCCCAACTGCGCCGGCAGGGAGGTCGTCCAGTGCTCCAACTGCGGGGGCTCGCGGAAGGCCTACGGCCATGCGTCGAACGGCTCGCGCCGACTCATGAACTGCAGGTCGTGCAGCGCGAAGGGGACGGTTCCCTGCCCTTCCTGTCGCTCGGGACGGGTGAACTGCTCGGCGTGTCACGGGCGCGGCCGCGAACAGCATTGGCTCGAGTTCGTCGAGTCGGTGCGCTTCGACTTCCTGGTGCTGTCCGAGGAGGAGGAGCTGCGCCGACTCGTGTGGACGAAGACGGACATGGAGAAGGACGCGAAGCTCGTGGGGGACATCAGCGCGAATGGCGTGCTCGCGCAGGAGAAGGTCTCGCTCCATCTCCCCGAGGACTGGGTCCACCAGCACTGGGGGAAGACCCAGGTCAAACTCAAGCCCCGGGAGCGCATCACCAGCCAGAGCTTCCAGGTGTTCGAGGTCCCCGCCGCGCGCGTCTCCTATTCCATCGCGGACGCGCCTCCCACGACGATTGAGTTCGAGGGTCAGCGGATGCTCGCGCCACCGCCTTCCGCGGACCGGCAGTTCACGGCGCGCGGTCGGAAGGTCCAGGCGGTGCGCGGGCTCCTGCTCGCGTTGGCCTTGGGGATTCCGCTGCTCTACATCCTGCGCGGCGCCTACTTCTGGAACGGCCTGCTGGTGTTCATGAGCGTGTTCCTCGGCGTGTCCGCGATTCTGGCCGAGCACTTCGTGCGGGATTGGACCCTGGGACGGAAGGGTCGGGCACGCGGCTGGGGCATCGGCGCGGCGGTGTCCGCGCTCCCCGTCACCGTCCTGGCGATGGTCTCGGAGCCGAGCCTCCAGGATGCACGGCAGCACATGTCGGAGGGACGCCTCGACGACGCGCAGACGGAGCTGCAGGCGCTGGGCGAGCCCGAGTCACCCGAGCTCCAGCAGGCCTGGGCGGACCTGCACCTGGCCCATGCGCTCCGTGAGCAGAACGTGGACGAGGTCGTCAAGGATGCCCTCGCCATGGCGCCGAACGCACCCGAGCGGGCGAAGGTCGAACAACACCTCCTGTCCCTCACCCGTCAGCAGGCCCTCGCCTCTCTCGAGCGCAAGGACGTGGCCTCCGCCTCGACGGTGCTCGCCTCCGCGCAGCCCGTGCTCGCGCGGAGCTTCTCGAGGGACCTCGGCGAGCTGACCGCGCGCCTCCATGACACGGAGCACGCGGCCTGCTCCACGGACCCCTGCCGATGGAAGGCGCTCTTCGCCGCGTACACCGCCCAGCCCACGCCGAGCCGCGAGCGGCTCATCGGACAGCTGAGCACTGCGCTCCAGGAGCAACTGACGCCCAAGCCGCGTCCCAAGGCCGCCACCCTGGACTGGGTCCTCCACCTCCACAAGACGACCGCGCTCGCCGCCGAAATGGCGGACACGCCACACGACCCACAGGTGTCGGTCCGCGCGAATCAGGCCCTCACCTGGGCCCGGGAGGAGCGGGAGCAGATTCCGCTCATCGGCGCGGAGCGCGAGGTGGCCATCGCCCTGCTCCAACTGACGGCCAGCAGTCACCCGAACATCCTGTCGAAGACCACGGAGTCCGTCTCCCTCTCGTGCGAGCTGCGGGACGGGCGCTGCGTGGGCGCGTACCTGGCCGGCTCGGACAAGGAGTCCCGCGTGCTCAACAACCTGAAGCGCACGCCCGTGACGAAGGAGCTGCTCTCACGCGTCCTGGGGCATCCCGTCGAGCTGCCCGCGCCGCCCCAGCCTCGTGGAGGCAAGCCCCCCACGCAGACGACCTGGAAGGATGGCCGCGTGACGCTCGTGGCGAGATGGAACGGCATCTACCTGATGGAGCTGCGCGTCGGTGAGGTGAAGCCATGAACCCGAAGCCTCCCCGGCTGCTCTCCGTCAGCGCGGCGCTCATGGGACTGCTCGGGGGCGCGGCGCCCTCGGGGCTGCTCGTGCCCGGCATCGAGCTCCAGGTCGCCCAACCCACGTGGAGGCGGCGCAACGAAGAGGACTCGCGCGACGAGCTGCTCCTCGTCGTCCCGCCCACCCATGGGCAGATACTGCTCGCGGGTCATCGCTCGCACCGCTCCCACTCCTCGCACCGCAGCCACTACTCCGGCAGCAGGAACCGGAGCTACGGCGGCGGCGGAGGCGGCTACTACGTCCCCTCCGCCGAGCCCGCGACACCTCCGCCCCCCAAGCTCACGCTCCCTCCACCGCCCAAGCCCGCGACGGTGTCCTTCGTCGCCTTCCCTGGCGGACGCATCTTCGTCGACGACAAGCCCGCGGGGCAGGACGTGACCACCCTCATGCGTCTGGCGGCGGGCAAGCACACGGTCCGCATCGAGAACCGCTTCCTCGGCACCACCACCGTCGAGGTGGACCTGGTCGAAGGGCAGACCGGCGACGTCACCATCGAATGGTGAGGAGCAGACACGTGACGACGGACACCGACCTCATCTTCCGCGACGGCGCCGTGCAGGCCGTCCTCGACCTGCGCGTCTATCGACTCGCGGCGATACAGAAGTCCGCGTACCGCTTCGCCGACCGGTGCACCGCGGTGCTCGGCTCGCCCGACGCGGACCGGATTCCCCTCCGCTTCCTCTTCGCGCCCGCCGTCACCGAGCAGGACGCGCTCGAGACGGTGCGGCTGTTCTTCCAGGAGCTGTTGGACCAGGAGCTGCGCGAGCAGGTGGGCGATGAGACCCGCGCCCTGCGGGCGTTGATTGTCGCGCAGGCCTTCTCGCGCACCGGCCTGATTCGCCAGGACTGAGGTCGACGCACGCCATGTTCCATGACCGCTCCCGGTACCAGTCCACCCAGGGCTACCAGCTCGCGCCCCTGCGCTTCAGCAAGCTGGATGACGCCCGCTACGTCGTGACGAACGACGTGGGCGAGTACGTCGTGCTCCCTCGACACGAGCTGTTCGACTTCCTCCGTCACGCGCTGCCACCGCACCGCGAGGCCTACAAGGCGCTCAAGTCGCGGCACTTCCTGTTCGACGAGCACTCCCGCGTGGCGCTGGAGTTGCTCGCGCTGAAGTACCGCACCCGCGCCGAGCAGCTCGCGAACTTCACCGGCCTGCACATCTTCGTGGTCACCCTGCGCTGCGACCACTCCTGCGCGTACTGCCAGGTGTCCCGGCAAGCGGAGGGCGCCCTCGAGTTCGACATGTCGCAGGAGCACGCGGACCGCGCGCTCGACTTCATGTTCCGCAGCCCATCCCCCACCCTCAAGGTCGAGTTCCAGGGTGGAGAGCCGCTGCTCCACTTCGAGCGCATCCGGTACATCGTCGAGCGCGCCAAGGCCCTGAACCTGGTGCACCGCCGCGACCTCCAGTTCGTCATCGCCAGCAACCTCTCCCGCCTCACCGACGAGGTGCTCGGCTTCTGCCGCGAGCACGGCGTGCTGCTCTCGACCTCCCTCGATGGCCCCGAGGACCTGCACAACACCCAGCGCCCCGTGCGCGGCGGAGACAGCCACCGACGCACGTGCGAGGCGATTCACCGGGCACGACAGGCGCTCGGTCCGGACGCCGTCTCCGCGCTGATGACCACGACACAGGCGAGCCTCACGCGCGTCGAGGACATCATCGACGAGTACGTGCGCCTGGGCTTCCACGGCATCTTCCTCAGGAACATCAGCCCCTATGGGTTCGCCGTCCGCGGACGCGCCTCACGCCAGTACGACGTCTCGGCGTGGGTGGAGTTCTACCAGCGCGGGCTCGCGCACATCCTTCGCATCAACGAGCAGGGCTACCCGCTCCAGGAGGAGTACACCGCCATCCTGTTGCAGAAGCTCTTCTCACCCCGGGGCTCGGCGTACGTCGACCTCCAGTCGCCCGCGGGCATCGGCATCGGCGCGCTCGTCTACAACTACGACGGCGCGGTGTACGCCTCCGACGAGGGGCGGATGCTCGCGGAGATGGGTGACTTCTCCTTCCGACTGGGCCACCTCTCGCACGACTCCTACGAGTCCATCATGACGTCCGACACGCTCCTGGCCCACCTGAGCGACACCATGCCGGAGGGCGTGCCCATGTGCGGCGACTGCGCCTTCCTCCCCTACTGTGGCGCGGACCCCGTCTTCCATCAGGCGACGATGAAGGACGCCGTCGGACACAAGGCGTTCAGCGCCTTCTGCCAGAAGCAGATGAGCGTGCTGCGCCACCTCATCGGACTGCTCGAGGATGACGCCCGCGCTCGCGACATCCTCATGGGGTGGCGCTGAGCCATGCCCGCCCTGGACCTCGCCTCGGCCGGACTGACGGCCCTCTCGACGCGCTCCTCCGAGCCTTTCATCGCCCGCCTCCGGGAGCACCTGGACGACGCGTCCTCCCTCCGTGAGCAGGAGGTGCTCCTCGTGCGGCGTCCCACGGAGTCACTGCCCCCGGGCTTCCGTGGGTACCTGCTGTGGGACGAGGGCCTCGTAAGCCGCAGCGCGGCCCCGGGGGACACCTACGTCCTGCCTCCGAACCTGCGCTACCTCGCGGAGGGGGACGTGGTGCGCCTCCATCCCGAGCGCGGCGCCCTGTCGACGCTGTACCGCCGCGCCTCTGCGTCGAACACCTTCCTGGTCACGGAGCGCTGCGACAACAATTGCCTGATGTGCTCCCAGCCGCCTCGCAAGCAGGACGACTCCTGGCTCGTGGACGAGCTGATGCAGGCGCTCCCGCTCATCTCCCCGGAGACGCGCGAGCTCGGCATCACCGGCGGCGAGCCGAGCCTGCTCAAGGGCCGCCTCGTCGAGCTGCTCGCGCGGATGAAGCACCACCTGCCGCGAACCGCGGTCCACCTCCTCACCAACGGGCGCGGCTTCGCGAACCCCGAGCTGGCGCGCGCGGTGGCGGACGTCCAGCACCCCGACCTCATGCTGGGCATCCCGCTCTATTCGGACCTGCCCGAGGAGCACGACTACGTCGTCCAGGCCCTGGGCGCCTTCGACGAGACGGTCCGAGGCATCCTCCACCTCAAGCGCTCCCGGGTGCGCGTGGAGCTGCGCTGCGTGGTCCACGCGCAGACGTACGCGCGCCTGCCCCAGCTCGCGGAGTTCATCGCGCGCAACCTGGCCTTCGTCGACCACGTCGCGCTGATGGGCCTGGAGTTGATGGGGTTCGCCAAGACGAACCTCGGCCTGCTCTGGATGGACCCGCTCGACTACCCGTCCCAGCTCACCGCGGCGGTCCGCACGTTGAGCCGCGCGGGGCTGGAGACGTCCCTCTACAACCACCCGCTGTGCACCCTGCCCGGCGAGCTGCACCCCTTCGCGCGCAAGAGCATCTCCGACTGGAAGAACCTCTACGCCGAGGACTGCGAGCGCTGCACCCGCCGGGAGGACTGCGGCGGGTTGTTCGCCTCGGGCCTCGTCAAGCGGAGCCGAGGCATCCAGCCCTTCTTGGACTGAAAGGGCGCCTACGCGACGGACGCCGTCCGCCCGGTGAACGGGCACACCGCGCCCGCGGCCGACGGAGGAGCCCCCACCGGCGTCAGCCTCGTCCCCTCCGGCGAGTTGTCGATGTCCACGCCGAACTCGTCCCGGAGCACGTCCAGCAGGTACGGCAGCACGCCGACGGTGCCCGCGCGCATGCGGTGGTGGAGCGACAGGTCCTTGTTGGTGAACCGCCGCTCCGGATGCGGCCGCCGCAGGAGCGCGTTGGTCTCCCGCTGCACGTTCTCCAGCGCCAGCAGCGCCGAGCGCTCCAGCGTCAGGTACTCCGCCACCGCGTCCGCGATGGCCTCCGCCTGCGTCCCGAAGGCGTCACCCACCTTCGCGCGCACCAGGGCGCTCAGCCCCTTGCGCGTGTGTTCGAACACCGCGTCGTGCACGGGCGTGAAGATGTCCTTCAGGTGGACCCGCGACGCCTCCTGGAAGGTGCTCATGCCCCGCTGCGCGCGGTCGAACATCTCGATGTAGCGCGCCTCCGCCCAGTCGCGCTGGGTGGCCGTGTGCAGCCGCGTGGGCCGCATCATCTCGAAGTCCTTCTTCAGGCGCGCCTGCAGCCCGCTCCAGAAGTCACCCTCCTTCGACGCGACGGCCTGGGCCACCTCGCGGACCTGCTCGTACGCGCGACACATGTAGCTCCACAGGTTGAACTGGAGCGAGTAGAGCTGCAGTCCCAGCTGCCCGTAGTCCACGCCCGGGACGATGTCCTTCTCCCACTCGAAGGCCATGGGCTCCTCGTTCGCCACCGGCCGGCCGTCCATCAGCGTCTGGAAGTACTCGTCCACCAGGTTCGGCGGCCCCGCGCACACGCCTCGGTTGGACAGGTAGTGGTTGTCGCGGTCCGTCACGTACAGCAGCTCCGCGGACGAGATGGGCGAGTCGTAGGTGAGCGGCTCCTCCGGCAGGAAGAGCATGTACGCGGCCACCATCCGCACGCCGTCCGTCACGCGGTAGATGTTGGAGAGCACCGGGTCCAGCTGCCCGTTGGGCACCGGGTCGTTCGCGCGCATCAACATGTACGAGGGCACCGCGAGCACCGCGCACGCCACCGCGTGCAAATCCCCCATCCGCCAGCGCCCGTCCGGGAGCACCGTGTCGGGGCGCAGGAACGCCTGCCGCACCGCGCGCACCGCGTGCATCATCGGCTTCCAGTGGCGCATCATCGACTTGAGCGCCGTCACGTTCATGGGCGCGTTGTTGCGGTAGCGGCTCCCGGCGAAGTGGCAGGCCTTGAATTCGGTGTCCATCTTCATGCGCATCTGCTCGGGGAAGGTGTTGCTCTCCCCGACGTGCCGCCCCTCGGTGTCGAGCGCGGGGTGCGCGATGCGATACACCGGCAGCACCGCCTCCAGGAACCCCAGCGCCAGGGGCCGCCCCGTCAGCTCGCGCATCACCTCCGGGGCGTCCGGGTTCCACCACACGGGCTGGGCGGGCGCGTCCCGCTTCGCCTCCATCGCCAGGTACTTGCGGTGGGACTCGCTCTCGAAGGCGAGCGTCGGGGCCTCGCGCGTGACGACGCCCTCCTCCAGCAGCGCCTCGAGCAGCTCCTTCACGCGCTCCCAGGGATACGGCTCGCCCGTCGTCCACTTCGTGGCGTTGCCCGCCATGAAGGAGTCCTCCAGGCACAGCTGCTCCCCGAAGGAGTGCAGGTCCTGCTCCTCGATGGAGATCTCCCGGGTGCCGTAATAGATGTGCAGCTCGCGCACGCCCTCGGGCGTGGTCAGGTACTCCTTGATGAAGCGACGCCTCAGCGGCACGTACAGCGTCTCGTGAGGGTCCACCGACACCGGCACCGAGTCCTGGCTCACGCGAATGCTCCTGACGGGTCCTGAAAGAAAAACAGCCGCCAGCGGCCCGTGCACAGGCCACCGGCGACCGATTCAGCTCACCAACCCCACCTCAGATGTCGAGGGGCGCGGCGATGATGACGCCACCACCACAGCCACGACCGCCGCTGCCCGCGGCAATCGGCCCAGCACGAACGCGCGTCTTGATCTTCATGGACTGCTCCTCGTGTGAGTGAGACGTGATTTCCGATTCACGCGAAGCACAACCCTCGCGGACCCGGAGTCACAATCAAAACCAATCCGAATCTTGAGGTCAAGTTGCACCAGTCACCCGAACACCCGTCGCGGAAACGCCTGACGCGATGCCCCGCAATCACTGTCCCAGGTGCTGGAATTCCAGCCACGAAGTCACGAATACGAGAATATCGAGTATTGACCGATGTGGCCGAATCGCATCGGGACCTGTGTGTCCCGTCGGGTGACTGGCATTTCTCGGCCGGCGTGAAACGCAGTGCGGCAAGACGGGCCGCGCGACGGCGCGCCGAAAGACGACGACCGCCGACGGACCGTGCACGGTCCGCCGACGGCCGAGGCGTGACGACGGGAAACCGCTCAGATGTCGAGGGGCGTGGCGATGATGATGCCGCCGCCACAGCCGCGACCTCCGCCGCCGGTGGAACCGTCATCAGCCGACATGGGGCCCGCACGAACGCGCGTCTTGATCTTCATGGGTTGCTCCTGTGTGAGTGATACGGAAGACCGGTTCACGCCACGGGAAAAACTGGCAGACCCGGAGCAATCATTGAAACGAGATAAAATCTGTCAGTCAAGTCGCAGCCACCCTGACGCCATGCATCGTCTTCCGACCGACATGCCGTCTCAATCCCAACCTGATTGGATGGGATTGGCTCCAGCGGTCATGGAATGCATCGGATTGAGCCCGTGGGATTCAGGCGAGGCCAGGCGGACGGGCAGGCCATGCCTTCCGAGCCCCCTGGCGGGCGCGCTCGGACACCCGGAGGGAAAACGTGGAGCCCCCGCCTCGGGGTGAAGCCCTCGACGGACGCGCCGGGTCCTGCCTAACGTGGGTGGGTCAGCGCCCCCGCGCACCACCGCCGTCCCCTCCCTTGAACAAACCCCCTGGTTTTCCTCCAGACCCGAAGGAGCGCCCTTCGCGCACCGCGCCATCCGCCCGCGTGTGGCTGGTCGAGGACAGCCCGCTCCAGCGCGCGCGCGCGCGGGAGCTGCTGGAGCGGCACCACGCGGTGGAGACGTTCGAGGACGCCGAGCAGGCGCTTGAGCGGCTCTCCTCGGAGCCCCCGCCCGACGTGCTCATGCTGGACTGGCGGTTGCCGGGCGTCTCGGGCCTGGACGCGTGCCGCTACGTCCGCGAGCGCTACGACGAGGTCACCCTCCCCATCCTGATGCTCTCCGTGCGAGGAGCCCACGAGGACTTCACGGAGGGCCTGGAGGCGGGCGCCAACGACTACGTCGCCAAGCCCTTCCACGACGAGGAGATGCTCGCCCGGGTGGCCAGCCTCCTGCGCGTGCGGGCCCAGGGGGAGCGGCTGAGGGAGCGCGAAGCGCATCTGTCCACGACGCTCTCCTCCATCAGCGACGCGGTCATCACCACGGACCCGGTCGGCCGCATCCTCCTCCTCAACCCGGTGGCCGAGCAGCTCACCGGCTGGAGCACGTCCGAGGCCTGGCAGCGTCCCGTCGCGGAGGTCTTCCGCGTCATCGACGCCGTCACCCGGGAGCCCCTGGACAACCCCGTCGAGCGGGCGCTCGGCTCCGAGTCGGTCCAGCGCCTCACGCGGCCCGCGCTGCTGCTCCGGAAGGACGGGACGGAGGTCCCCATCGAGGACAGCGCCGCGCCGATTCGCACGGGGCCGAGCGCCCCCTCCGGCGCGGTGCTCATCTTCCGCGACGTCACCGAGAAGATGCGGGTGAGCCAGCGCAACGAGGCGCTCACGGCGCAGCTGCGCGTGAGCGAGGCCGAGCAGTCCCTGCTGCTCGACGCGATTCCCGTCCTCGTCTCCTACGTCAACTCGGACGAGCGCTACGGCCGCGTCAACAAGGCGTACGAGGAGTGGTTCGGGATTTCGCGGGACCAGCTGCGCAACCGCAAGGTCCGGGAGGTCATCGGGGAGGCGGCGTACGCGGTGCTGGGCCCGTACGTGCGGCGGGGCCTCGCGGGCGAGAGCTTGTCCTTCGAGCAGCACGACGTGCCCTACCGGTTGGGCGGCAAGCGGGACGTGCGGGTGTCCTTCATCGCGCACCAATCCCCGGGCGGCTCCGTGGACGGCTACGTCGCGCTCCTGCAGGACATCACGACGCAGCGGAAGCTGGAGCAGGAGCGGGAGCAGCACGCGCGACAGCTCCAGCAGCAGGCGGAGTTCGAGCAGCTGCTCATCGGCATCGTGAGCCACGACTTGCGCAACCCCCTGGGCGCCATCCTCATGGGGGCCGAGCGGCTCAAGCGCATGGAGACCCTGCCGCCGGAGGCCCTCAGGCCGGTGGAGCGCATCCAGGCGTCGGCCCATCGCGCGGTGAAGCTGGTGAAGGAGCTGCTCGACTTCACCCAGGCGCGGCTGGGCGGCGGCATCCGGCTGGAGCGCGCCCCCTCGGACCTCCACCAGGTCTGCCACTCGGCCGTGGAGGAGGTGGAGACGGCCCACCCCTCCGCCGACGTGCGGGTGGCGGCGAGCGGCGACGGACACGGCACGTGGGACGCGGACCGGCTGGCGCAGGTCGTCCAGAACCTGCTGACGAACGCGCTGAAGCACGGTCGGCCCGGGGCGCCCGTCCAGGTGGAGACGCGCGGCGACGGCCCTCGGGTGACGCTGCGGGTCCACAACGAGGGCCCGCCCATCCCCGCCTCGCAACTCCCGAACCTCTTCCAGCCCCTCCAGCGCGGCACCGACGCGGTGGACCTGGCGAGCCGCAGCGTGGGGCTGGGCCTCTTCATCGTGAAGGCCATCGTCGACGCGCACCAGGGACACGTCGAGGTGGAGTCCACGGCCGAGCGGGGCACCACCTTCACCGTGAGCCTCCCGCGGCGGCCCACCGGCTGAGCTCGCCCCATCCAACGACAAGGGCCCCGGACACGTGGCCCGGAGCCCCTGGGGTGTCGATGCGGGTGGTGGCTAGCGCACGGACTCGATGACGTAGATGAGCGTGACCTTGGCCTGCACCGTCTGCTCCTCCGGCTGGATGGGCGTGGCGACGCGCGCGTCGGACGCCATCTCGGCCATGGCGAAGCGGGCCGGGTAGAGCTGCGGCGGCTCCGTCACGGTGCTCGCGTCCACCACCGCGCCCAGCTTCACGTTGAGGGCGGCGGCCAGCACCTCGGCCGACTTGCGGGCCCGCGCCACCGCCTGCCGCAGCGCCTCACCCTGCACCGCGTCCTGGCGCGCCAGGCCGAAGCGCACCTGGTCCACCCGGTTGGCGCCCGCCGCCAGCGCCTGGTCCAGCACGCTGCCCACGCGCGACAGCTCCGTCAGGTGCACGCCCACCACGTTGCTCACGCGGTAGCCGCGCAGCTTGGGCTCCGTCTCGTTGGGCGCCGGCGGCCCGTAGTCCGGGTACACCGAGTAGTTGCGCGTCTGGATTTCCTTGCGGGGGATGCCCGCGGACGTCAGCGCGGCGATGACCTTCTCCATCTTCTTCGCGTTCTGCTCACCCGCCGCCTTCGCGGTCTTCTCGAGCGTCTCCACGGCCAGGTCGATGAAGGCCTCGTCGGGCTGCGCCTTCACCTCGCCGGTGCCCTCGACGCGCAGGGTGCGCGTGGCCGGGTCCACCGCGGGACGGGCCTGGGAGACGGGCAGGGACTGGGCGGAAGCGCCCAGCGAGGCGAGCAGGACGGCGGTGAGCAGCCAGGAACGAACGGGACGGGCGTGAAGCATGGCGCCTCCTTGGGGCGGATGGGCGGTACGGCGGGGTCGTGTTGCCGCTGCCTTACTCCCTGGGACGGCCCCTCCACGAGGACATTCACGCCCACGAGAAAGGGCCCGGCCCACCCCACGGGGAGCCGGGCCCGCTCACTCGGGGAGCACGGGCTCACGGACTGGCGGACTCGTTGGCCTCGTACTCGGCGGCGGAGGGAGCGCGCGATTTCGGGACGCGCCCGGTGACCTCCCGCACCTTGGTCGTGGCCTTGCGGCGCGCGGCCCGGAGCGCGTCCCGGCCGATGTCCATCACCGCGGACACCGCGCCAGCGACCAGGTTGCCCGGCGGCGTGTCCGGCGCCAGCGGATGCGGACGCGTGGGGGCCGCCTGCTTCGCCGCCTCCAGCACCTGGCCCAGCTCGCGCAGCTCGTTCGGACGGAACGCCTTCTTCACCTCGGGGAAGAGCGTGGTCTCCTCCTCGAGGACGTGCGCGCGGACGTTCTCCATCAGCACGTAGACCTTCGCGTCGAAGCGCTCGGCCTCCGAGGGCAGCTCGTCCAGCTCCGACAGCACCCACTTCACCACGTGGTGCTCCTCCAGCGAGCGGAGCACCTCGTCGCGCAAGGACGCCGAGCGCTGGCGCACCGCCGGGTAGAAGACCTGCTCCTCGATGGAGGAGTGCACGGACAGCTCCAGCACCATCTGCTCCACCAGCTTGCGCTTGAGCTTGTGGGCATTGGGGCCCGCCTTCTCGAACCGGCGGAACAGCTGCTCCACCGTCTTGTGGTCCGCCTTCAGCAACGCGATGGCATCCATGTCGTTTGCCTCCCTGGGGTTCCGGGGGCCGCGCATCCCCTCCGTGGCGCGCACGGCCCATGACGCGGCATGTCCTGGATGGTGGGGATGGCTTGGGCGCGATGCCGGAGCGGCGCACGGACGGCCCGCTCTCCCGTGCGCTCGGCGACCGAGCGACGCGCTTGCCCTGTCGGGCGCTCGCGGGCCCCAGGCACGGCACGCCCGCGCTCATCCATGCGGACCGGACACCGCGGGAGGGAAGCGGCGTTCCCAGGTCGGGCAACGCGGGCGCCGCACTGGCGCCGCGCGTTCACCCGTCGTCACGCGAAGCGTGGAGGAGGCGACGCGCCGGCCGCCCTTCGGGGCAATCCCACGCGGAACCACCTCTGCTCAATGTCGTGTCCGTCGGAACGGGGGGTTGGGCCCGCGGCGTCCGCGGGAAGGGAGAGGGGAAGTTGGTGAACACCGTGATGAATGAAGCGCTGCGCGTGCGGGTCGCCCGCATCGCCCGCGAGGCCGAGGACATCCTGTCGTACGAGCTGGTCGCGGAAGACGGCGGCGCGCTCGCGTCCTTCGAGGCCGGAGCCCACCTGGACGTGCGCGTGCCGGGCAGGGAGTCCACGCTGCGCTCGTACTCGCTCTGCAACGACCCGGAGGAGACGCACCGCTACGTCATCGCCGTGCAGCGGGACGCGAAGGGCCGCGGCGGCTCGCGCGCCATGCATGAGCACGTGCGCGAGGGAGACGTGCTGGTGGTGAGCCCCCCGCGCAACGACTTCCCGCTGCTGTTCGCGCGGGGCTATGTGCTGGTGGCCGGCGGCATCGGCATCACCCCGCTGTTGTCCATGGCGCGTCAGCTCCAGCGGACCGGGCTGCCCTACACGATGTACTACTGCGCGCGGGCTCCGGAGCGCGCGGCGTTCCGGGAGCTGCTGTCCACGGCGCCCTTCGCGGACCACGTGCGCTTCCACTTCGACGGGGGAGACCCGGACAAGGGGCTGGATGTGTCGGGGCTGTTGTCCACGCGCGCGCCGGGCACGCGGCTGTACTGCTGCGGCCCCGCGGGGCTGATGAAGGCGGTGCGCGATGCGTCCGTGCGGCACCGATGGCCGTGGGAGAAGGTCCACTTCGAGTCGTTCGGCGCCGAGGGCGTGGGCGCGCTCGCGGCGAAGGAGGACACGGACTTCGAGGTGACCATCCGCAGCACGGGGCAGGTGCTCAGCGTGCCCAAGGGGCAGTCGGTGCTCAACGTGCTGCGCCACAACGGGCTGCGCGTGACGAGCGACTGTGAGGCGGGCTCCTGCGGGACGTGCGTCACCCGCGTCTGCGAGGGAGAGCCCGAGCACCGCGACACCTTCTTCCAGCAGGAGCCCGCGGGCAACCAGCGCATGCTCATCTGCGTGTCACGCGCCCGCTCGAAGCGGTTGGTGCTGGACCTGTAGACGGCTCAGGCGGCCCGGCCCGCGGCCTCGCGTCGCGCCCGGGCCACCTCCGAGCGGACCAGCGCGCGCAGGGACTCCGGGTCGAACGGCTTCTCCACGCGCGGGTTCTCCACCCGCTCCAGGAAGTTGCGCGCCGTGGGCGTGAAGGCGCCTCCGGTGATGAACACCATGCGCTCCGCGATGGCCGGCGCCGCGTGCCCGAGCGCCTCGTGGAGGTCCATCCCCGTCATCTCCGGCATCATCAAGTCACAGAGCACGACGTCGTAGTGACGGGGCTCCGGTCCGCTGAGCCGCTCCAGCGCCTGCCGGGCGCTCACCACCACGTCCACGTCGTTCTCGCGCGCGAGCGTGCGGCGGATGGCTCCGCTCACCAGCGCATCGTCGTCCACGACGAGTACGCGGCCGCGGACCTGCGGCGCCACGGGCTCGGACTCGGGAGGTCGTGCGCCCTGTGGGGCGTCCGCCGTGCTCGATGGGGGGAGCGCGGCGCTGCCTGGGGTGGAGCGCGAGGGCTCCACGGGCCCCGTGGAGGACGGGTTCGCGACAGGTGACGGGGTTGAGGCCGACGTGCGCGTCGGGGAGGAGCGCGCGTCCGCGAACGGGGGCGAACCCGTGGAGGGCTTCGTGGGTGAGGCAGGCTCCGACGCGGACCGCATGCTCGAGGATGACTCGACGGCCGTGGTGTGGCCCGTCACGAACGTGCGTCCCGGCGGCATGCCTGTGCCCGTGTCCGTGGATGCCCCGGAGGTGCGGTGCGCGATGGCGCTCCCCGCTGGCATCTCGGAGGAACTTGGAGATGAGGACGCAGCCAGCGCGTGCGCCGGCATGGAGACACGCTCCGTCACCGAACGGTCCTGCGTGAACGATTCGCGCGCCGGCACGGAGGCGTGCTCGGTGCTGGACCTCGCGCCCGGGGAGGACTCCGCGTCCCCCGGCGTGGACTCGGGCCCGGAGCCCGTCATGGATGCGCCGCGCTCCGTGGCGGACATGGCACCCTGCGAGGACTCCGAGAGCCTCGGCGTGGATTCGGACACAGAGCCACTCATGGGCGTGCCTCGCTCCGTGACGGACCTACCGCCTTGGGCGGACTCCGAATATCTCGGCGCAGTGTCGGACGCGAAGCCACTCATCGACGCGCCCCGCTCCGTGGCGGACCTGCTGCCTGGAGATGGCTCCGAAGACCTCGGTGCGGCGTCGGACGCGGAGCCACTCATGGACGTGGACCTGCCGCCTGTGGATGACTCCGAGGACGTCGGCGCGTGTCCCGTCACGGACGCACCGCGCTCCGAGGTCGACCTGACACCCTGCGCGGACTCGGAGAACTTCGGCGCGGATGCGCGCTCGGAGACGGACCTCGCGTCCACGAAGGTTTGATGCGACGCCACGGACTGCGACTCCGCCGCGGGCCTCGACGCGCCCGTGGCGGACTCTTGCGCCACCGCGGCGGACACGGACTCCGTCACCCACCGCGAGTCCCCGGCCCCCTGCGTCCCCTTCGAGGCCGAGGGCTCCGTCGTGGACCGCCGTGACTCGGGCACCGTCGGATAGCCCGTGGGCGACGACGCGCGCTCACCCGGCCCGCGCACGGACCAGCCTCCGCCCCGCCGCGCATCCACGGCCACGCCCGCGCCCGGGGCCCTCGCGCGTCGCAGGGACACGCGGAACACCGAGCCCTTGCCCAGCTCGCTCTCCACCGAGATGGTGCCGCCCATCGCCGTCACGTACGCGTGGCACAACGACAACCCCAGCCCCGTCCCCACGCCCACCGGCTTCGTCGTGTAGAACGGGTCGAAGATGCGCCCGAGCGACTCCGGCGAAATCCCGCTCCCCGTGTCGCGCACCTCCGCCACCACCCAACCCTCCGCGCCCCCGCGCGTCACCAGGCGCACCTCGTTCTGCTCCGCGCGCCCCTCCGGCAACGCCTGCGCCGCGTTGATGAGCAAATTGAGGAACACCTGCGCCAGTCGCGCCTCGTTCCCCTCCACCCACGTCACGTCGCCGTAGTCCCGCACCAGCTTCGCGCGCGGCCGCAGCTCGCCCATCGCAATCTTCACCGCCGAGTCGAGCACCGCCCCCAGCTCCACCGGCCCCTGCTTCTCGTCATCCGGTCGGGAGAAGGTCTTCAAGTCGCGCACGATGCGCCGCACCCGGTCCGCGCCATGCAATGCCTCGCGCAGGGCCTGCCCCACCTCGCGCAGCCGCGTCCCCGCCGCGCGCGTCTCGCCGAGCTCGCGGGCGAGCATGTCCGACTCCTCGCTCGCGTGCTCCAGGTTCGACACGATGTACGCCAGCGGGTTGTTGATTTCGTGCCCCACGCCCGCCGCGAGCTGGCCCACCGCCGCCATCCGCCCGGCCTGGACCAGCTGCGCCTGCGTCTGCCGCAGCGTGCGCACGTTCGCCTCCAGCTCCTCGTTCGCTCGCGCCAGCTCCCGCGTGCGCTCCTGCACACGCGCCTCCAGCCACCGCTCGCGCGCCTTCAGCTGCCCCACGCGCAGCAGGTACACGCTGACGCCCAGCATCCCCATCCCCAACACGAACAGCGCCCAGAACTCCGTGCGCTGCCACAGGCTCGGCTCCAGGAGCACGTCCAGCGACACGGGCTCCGTCCACCCGCCGTCGCGCAGCTCCGCCTGCACCTGGAACAGATAGCGCCCGGGCCTCAGGCCCGTGTACGTGGCCCGGCGAATCTCCGCGCGCACCCAGCCGTCGTCATGCCCCACCAGCCGGTACCGGAAGGGCACGCGCACCGCGTCCCCCGGCGTGAAGGCCGTGAAGCGGATGTCCAACCGCGAGTCGTCCGGCCGCAGCTCCACGGGCCCCAGCACCGGCACCAGCTTCCCGTTGACCCGCACCTCCTCGATGCGCACCTCGGGAGGCTGCCGCGTCGCGCGCACGCGCACCGGGTCCACCACGATGGCGCCCTGGATGGTGGTGAACCACAGCCGCCCGTCCTTGCCCCGCCACCCCGACGGCTGCGTGTTCCCGTTGCACTCCGCGGTGCGCATGCCGTCCGTCTGGTCGAACCCCATCACCGCCAGCCGCGTGCGCTTGCCCTCCGCGACCTCCTCCAGCTCGCGCCGGGACACCCGGGACACGCCCTTGTTGCTGCTCATCCACAGGTGCTCGTCCCCATCCGAGACGATGCTGAACACCGCGTCGTCATAGAGGCCGTGCTGCGACACCGTGTAGCGGAACCACGTCCCGTCCCTCCACCGCCCCAGGCCCGTCTCCGTCCCCACCCACACCGTGCCGTCCGGGTCCGCCAGCAGCGCCAGCACCACCTCGCCCGGCGCGCCGTCCTTCGCCGTGAAGCGGCGCAGCCCCTTGCCCTCCTCGTAGCGCCACAGCCCGCTGTCCGCGCCCAACCACAGCGCCCCGGACGCGTCCTCGGCCATGACGATGATGGGCGAGGTCAGCCCCTGCCGCGGGCCGAACACCGCCACGTCGCCGCCGCGCACCCGCGCCAGCCCCTTGCGCGTGCCGAACCACTGCGTGCCCCGCGAGTCCACCAGGATGGACGTCACCACGTCGTCCGGCAGCCCCTGTACCCGCGAGGACTTCGCGAAGCGGTGCCCGTCGTACCGGAACGCGCCCGCCTTCGAGCCCGCCCACAGCGTCCCGTCCGGCGCCTCGTGCAGCGCGGTGATGACCGGGTCCGTGCCGCCCTCGAAGTCATCCATGCGGTGGATGCGCCCATCGCGCAGGAAGAACAGGCCTCCGCCCACCGTGCCCAGCCACACCGTGCCGTGCTTGTCCTCCAGCACCGTGCTCACCGTCTCGTTGCTCAGGCCCTCCGGCGCGCCGAACGTCGCGAACGGGCCGTCGCGCAGGCGGAACAGGCCCGAATACGTACCCACCCACAGCGAGCCGTCCCGGTCCTCCAGCAGCGACAGCACCTCCGCGTCCACCAGCCCCGCGCCATGCAGCGGCGCGCTGAAGCCCGCGGCCTCGCGCCGGAGCAGTCCGCCCCGCCGCGTGCCCACCCACAGGTTGCCCTGGCTGTCCGCGAGCAGCGCCGTGACGACGGCCGGCAGCCCGTCCGACGTGCTGTAGCGCCGGGCCACCGTGCCGTTCCACGACACCAGCCCCGCCTCCGTGCCCATCCACAGCGTGCCGGTGACATCCTGGAACAGCGACGTCACCTCCGAGCGCACGTCCCCGCCGGGTATCGGGAAGGGCAGGCCCCGCACCTGTCCGCCCTCCAGCAGCGCCAGGCCCGTCTTGGTGCCCACCCACAGCCGGTTGTCCCCGCCGCCTCGCGCCAGCGCGGTGATGGACATGCCCGGCATGCCGTCCGCCTCCGTGTACTGCCGCGCCACGCCCTCGCCGAGCGGCACCTGCCACAGCCCGCCCGAGGTGCCCGCCCACAGGGAGCCCTCGCCCACGATGAGGTGCTCCACGCGGAAGCCCTCCAGCGGCGCCGAGGCCCCCGGCGCCCGCTCGAAGCGGCCGTCCACGTACGACACCAGGCCCTGGTCCGTGCCCACCCACAGCACGCCGGACGCGTCCTCCGCGAGCGCCTTGATGGTGTGGTTGCGCAGCTCCGGCGTGTTGCGCTTGTCGAACACGACGAAGCGCGAGCCGTCGAAGCGCACCAGCCCTTCCCACGTGCCCAGCCACACGTAGCCGTCACGCGTCTGCGCCATCGACAGCAGGCTGTTCTGCGGGAGCCCGTCGTCGCTGCGCCACGAGTCCTGGCTGTACTGCGAGACCCAGCGCTGCGGGTCCAGGGCAAGGCTCGGCCACGCCAGGGCGAGCCCAGCGAGCAAGACGAACCCCCCGAGCCCGCGCCACACCGCGCGGAGCCGATGCCCTGGAATGCCCATGACGGGCCACAGTGTCCGGCAGAATCGACCGCGAGGCCAAACCTCGGGCATTCACCCGGAGTGGAACGTTGGCCGCCAACGGCCTCGGCGACAGCGGCGGGGGACCACCTGCCCCCCCACGACTCCCAAACTTCCCCCCGCCGCTGTCGCCTCGTACGCCACCACCTGTCGGCACCTGAGGAGCCACGCGTCCCGGAGGACCGGGGACGTGGCTCGTGCGCCGCGCATCGAGGCCCCGGTGGTGACGGAGGCCTCGCCGCATCGCGCTGAACCCAAGATGGGAGCCGGGGGTCCGGGGCGCCACTGCGGGAAGAAGACAGGAGTCACGTCCCCCGGTCGCCCCAGGGCGGCCCGTGGGCGCCCGCCTTCCCGCCCGGCGCCACGCACGCGGACGACTGTTTCCGGACGGGAGCCCACGCTCGGAGGGCGGCGCGCGGGGCCCCCGCGGGGCCGGGCGAAGGTCTATGCTCCGCGCCCCGAGGAGCGTGGGCGGATGAGTGACGGGGCGTTGTTCTCGACAGACACGGTGACCACCGAGGCGCGGTACCAGTGGCACCTGTGGGTGGCGGACGTGCTGGACCTGGCGATGGCGGCCCTGGTGGGCTGGGCGGCGCTGCGGGCGCTGGAGCACGAGCGCACCCCGGTGGCGATGCTCGTCGCCATCCTGCTGGCCTGGCTGGCGGTGTCGGCGGTGGGCGGAATCTGGGGCAGGACGCTGTGGCGGCAGCTCTTCGGGGTGCGGCTGGTGCGCATGGGCCGGGCCCCCGGGGTGCCTCGCGCGCTGGTCCGGGCGCTCACCACGCCGGTGGACCTGCTCATCACCCCGGTGCTGCAGCGCCGTCCCCTGGACACCTGGCTCGGCGTGCACGCGGAGCCGGTGACGGCGGGGGCTTCAGCGCGGCTCAAGGCACTGGGCGCGCAGCTGCCCTGGCTGGGGCTCATCGCGGGCGCGGTGTGGCTGCTCGTCACTCCCACGCGGGCGGAGATGCTCAAGTACCTGGGGCGGACGCTGACGGGCTGGCACTGCTGCCACGGCACCCGGGACGTGACGTGGGAGTGCAAGACGTCGCTGAACCGGGCCGTGCGCGAGGCCCACGGCGACCGCGAGGACGTGCGCGCGGTGGTGGCGGACTGTCCGGTGGCCGCGGAGCGCTCGGGCAAGCCGTAGCGCCCGGCGGGCCTCACTTCACCTTCGAGAAGAGCGTCCCTTCCTTGCAGTACACGCCCGCCTTGCCCGCGGGGGGGATCAGCTGCGTCTGGGGCTTGCTGAAGCGCGACACCTCGCGCTTGCTGTAGGCGGCCAGCTCTCCCAGCGTCGCGCGCTGACGCGTCTCGATGACGAGGACGCAGTCGGTCCACTCGAACTCGTCGGCGTTGCTCACCGTGTAGACGGTGGTGCCAATCAGGGGGTCGCGCTTGGCGACGTGCCCCGTCAACGCGCCCGTCTTCGGGGGCGCGGTGGTGGCGGACGCGGGCTCCACGCCCCGCTCGGTGGGTTCCCCGAAGTAGGGGTCCTCCGCGGGGACCGCGGCGTAGAGCTTCGGGGCGGACTTGACGTCCTTGGCCAGCTTCAGGCGGGCCTGCCGCCTCTCAGTGGCGATGACCCTCGCGGAGCCGAACACCGGACGCTGTCCGTTGGACGCCGCCTCTCCCACCACCTTCACGTCCATGCCCACCTGGAAGGCCCTGGAGCGAGCCCCCTTCACCAGGAAGGTACCGTCATCGGCCGTGAGCGCGACCACCTCCGTGAAGTAGCCGTAGGCGCCCGTGTTGGCAGCCACGACGGGCTCCACCGGCGCCTTGTCCGGCTCCGGAGCCGGCTTGGGCGGAGTGTTGGGGCGCTTGGGCGGAGCCGTGACGACCTTGTCCGGCTTGGGCGTCGGCTTCTTGATGACGGGCGTCGGCTCGGGCTGGGTCGGCGCCTGGGCCGTGACAGGCGGCGGCGTCTCCTTGATGACCGGAGGAGTGACGGGCGGCGGATCCCGAGGAGGAGGCTGCCCCGGCGGCGGGGGCCGTCCATCCATCCCGGCCAGTCCACCCGGCGGCGGATGACCCGGAGGAGGCGGCGGCGGGGCGTCCACCGGCGGGGGCCCCTGGGGCCGCATGAAGTGCGCCGTCGTCACCGCGGTGCCCACCATCAGCAGCACGACCAGGCCGACGACCAACGCGACCAGCCCCTTGCGACCGCGCCCCTCGTCACGCCGCGCGGGCACCTGCTCCCGTGACGAAGACACCGGGCGCACCGGGGCCTGATCCTCCGGAGCCGCGGCGCGAGGACCCGAGCCCGAGGGGCTCTCGGCCTGGGAAGGCAACACCGAGGTGTTGCCCGAGAACCGGGGACCGGAGCCGGACGGCTTCTCGGCGCGAGGACCGGAGGCCGACGCATCGGGCGCGGAAGGCCGCGGCGTGCTCCCTGTCGCACCATCGAAGACGGCCGTCCTGGCCGTGGCGGCACCGGGGTCCGAGCCGGAGCGCAAGGTGGTGGCGTCGGTGGCCATCGACTCGCCGTGCCCCGACACGCCCGGGCGGGCCATGCCGGCCACCTGCTTCTCTCCCGACGGCGTGTCCTGCTTGCGCATCAGGGTCGGCTCGAAGC
The DNA here is from genome assembly GCF_024198255.1 of Myxococcus guangdongensis. Taxonomy (NCBI): domain Bacteria; kingdom Pseudomonadati; phylum Myxococcota; class Myxococcia; order Myxococcales; family Myxococcaceae; genus Myxococcus; species Myxococcus guangdongensis. Next base: position 195,743 of record NZ_JAJVKW010000010.1, on the reverse strand, counting down.
CCGCGGGCTCCACCTCCTGCGGCCCCGTCCCGAACGCGCCCGTGCCGCCCGCGACCAGGGGGATGGGCGCCGGGGTGCGGCGGTGGCTGGAGGACGACGTCACCTTGGAGATGAGCTGCCGCTGCGCCGCGAAGGCCTCCGGGCACAGCGCGCGGACGAAGTGGCCCACCTCCTCCGCGCCCACCGCCGCGCCGGAGCGCACCAGCTCTCCATTGAGCGCGCGCGCCAGCTCGTCCGAGCGCGAGTAGCGCTCATCCGGCTTCGTCGCCAGCGCCCGGCGCACCACCGTGTCCAGCGCCTCGTCCACGTCCCCGCGCAGCCCCGTCAGCGGCGGCACCGTGGGATGGGACATGGCCGCCATCATCTCCCCCACCGTCCCGTGGGGGATGAGCGAGCGGCCGGCGAGCATCTCCCAGAGCACCACGCCGCAGGAGTAGATGTCGCTGCGGTGGTCCAGCGCCTCGGCGCGCACCTGCTCTGGCGACATGTAGCCCAGCTTGCCCATCACCGTGGCGGGCAGCGTGTACTTGCTGCGCGCGGCGGACTTGGCCAGGCCGAAGTCGATGACCTTGACCTCGCCCTCGTACGACACCATGACGTTGTGGGGCGACACGTCGCGGTGGACGATGCCCAGCGGCACGCCGTCCGGCCCCACCTTGCGGTGCGCGTAGCCCAGGCCCTCCGCCATGCGCTGCCCCAGGAACAGCGCCACCGGCACGGGCACCTGCGCGCCCTGCACCCGCGCCTGCTCCAGGAGGTACGCCAGGTCCACCCCGGCCACGTACTCCAGGGCCATGTAGTACGTCCCGTCCGTCTCCCCCATGTCGTAGACCTGGGCGATGGACGAGTGCACCAGGTGCACCAGCACCTTGGCCTCGTGGTGGAAGCGGTCCAGGAACTGCCGGTCCTTCAGCAGCGCCGGGAGGATGGTCTTCACGATGCACGGCTTCTCGAAGCCCGCCGCGCCGCTGATCTTCGCCAGGAACACCTCGCCCATTCCCCCCTGGCCCAGGGGGTGGACGAGCTCGTAGCGCCCGAGGAAACGGGAGGACTCTGTAGGTTCGGTGCTCATGGCTTCTGCTGGCAGCGAAGCACCCGGACACACACGGAAGCAAGCACCGGGGGCCCCTCGCCTCTGTCAGACACCACACGGCCCCGGAACAGAAAGGCCGGACGCTCCCCCTCCGGGTGTCAGACCGGTGGAGCAGAAAGGAGCGTGACGGCGCCCTCCCCGCCCGTTTGGCCTCGGGGCCTTCGTCAGCCGGTCCGGCGCGCCACGGGGGTCCTCCCCTTCGCGTGGAGGTGGGCAAGGAGGGCGGGTTTCGGGACAGCCGCTCCCAGGGGCGGTCGGGGTCGGACGCCAGTTTGAGACACGCGGCACGGACCGGATGTGAACCCACGCACCTCCCATCGGTGGCGGGCTCGGGGCGCCGTTGCCGCCCGGAGGCGGGATGCACTCCCTGGGGGCTGGTGGGGTCGTCCGGCTGGAAGCCCTCCGGCCGGGCCCCGCGAGGTCGCCCGGATTGGCGACGGAAGGAAGGGGCTCATGAAGCGCTGGGGATTCATCGGGCTGATGGTGCTGGCGGGGTGCATGCCGGACGAGTCGGAGAAGCGGGACGCCCAGCGCAACGTCTGCCCCGGCATCACCGCCGGGGAGGTGCCCCAGGCGCCCCGGACAACCCAGAAGGTCACGCTGGAGGACGGGCGGGAGCCGGTCATCATCCGCTACCGCCAGGGCCAGGGCGTGGCGGAGGCGCGGGTGCACCAGCTGGGCGGCCGGGTGACGGCGAACTTCCGCCACGCGCCCGCCCTGGCCGCGCGCGTGACGCCCGAGGAGCGGCTGGCGCTGGCGCTGGACCCCTCGGTGGAGAGCATCGAGCCGGACGCGGAGCTGCGCGCGACAGGGCTCTCCTCGCTGCCTTTGGGGGCGCTGAGCCGCGTCGGGCTCGGCGCGAGCGGCACCGGGGACTACACCGGGAAGCTGCAGCGGGTGCAGGCGCTGGAGGTGTGGGACCGCGATGGGGACGGGGTGCCGGACCCGGGCGCGGTGACGGGCGCGGGCGTGCGCGTGTGCGTCATCGACAGCGGCATGGACATGAACCACCCGGAGCTGCGCGACGCGGTGGTGGCGGCGCGGGACTTCCTGGACGACGACGACGACGCGACGGACGGCGAGGAGGGCCACTGGGGCACCGGCCACGGCACGCACGTGGCGGGCATCGTCGCGGCCCGGGCGGGAATGGGGGGCCAGGGCGGGCCGGTGCTCACCGAGAGCGGGCTGATGGGCGTGGCGCCGGGGGCCCAGCTGCTGGTCGCGCGGGTGCTGGACGTGAACGGCCGCACCCACATGAGCGTGGTGCTCGAGGCCGTCGAGTGGTGCATGAGCCAGGGCGCCCGGGTGGCCTCGCTGTCGCTGGCCGGGGGCCTGGCCACCTTCACCTCCGAGGACATCTTCAAGGCCGCGCTCGACGGCGGGATGCTGGTGGTGGCCGCGGCGGGCAACGAGGGGCAGTACCTGGTGTCCTATCCGGCGTCGGACCCGTCCGTGCTCGCGGTGGGCGCGGTGGATGACCTGGACCGGCGCGTGCACTTCTCCTCCCGTGGCGAGCAGCTGTCGCTGATGGCGCCGGGCGTGGACGTGCTGTCCACCTTCCCCCGGGGCCTGGGCTCGTTCGCGCAGCTGGAGCTGGGAAAGGCCCGGCCCGCGTCGCGCTCCCTCTTGTACGCGCCCACCGGGAACACCTGGGGCCCGCTGGTGGACTGCGGCCACGGCGGCACGCTGGACTCGTGCGGCGAGGACAGCAGCTGTGACGGCTTCATCGCCTATGTGCACCCGCACGCGTACGTGAGGCCGGAGCGGGCCATGGTGAACGTGATGAAGCAGGGCGCGCGCGCGGTCATCTTCGCCAGCGAGCTGGTGGAGGGCGGCGCGGAAATCCTCTCCGTCCCGCAGCAGGGTGCGTGGGTGCCCGCCGTCACCATCACCCAGGCGGCGAGCACGGTGATGGGCCGGCAGCTGGGCGCCACCACGCGGCTGACGCTGCGCCCGGTGGACTACGCGTACATGTCCGGCACCTCCATGGCCACGCCGTACGTCAGCGGCGTCGCCGCGCTGCTGTTCAGCGCCCGCCCCGGCGCGACGCCCGCCCAGGTGCGGGCCGCGCTCGAGTCCAGCGCCAAGGACCTGGGCCCCGCGGGCTGGGATTCGGACCATGGCCACGGCCTGGTGCAGGCGCGCGGCGCGATGGAGGCGCTCGTCGGCCCCATGCCCTGAGGGCTCCGAGGCTCCGAAACCCGCCCGCCCCGCCCGCCGGGGTGGAGCGCGGGGACGGCCGACGCGTCCCTCCTCCTCCCGCGCCCCCCCGCGGAACCATGCCGGGGACGACGGGGGACGTCACGTTGCCTTCCGGACGCTTGGAAAGGAGTCCGACATGAGGACATTCGTGCGTATCGCGGGATGTGTGGGGGCGCTGTGGGGATGCGCCGTGGCGGCCCAGGAGGACTTCCGCCCCAGCGCGGAGCGGGCCCAGGGCTATGTGGAGCCGGAACGGGAGGACTCGCCGCGCCGACACAAGTCGTCCCGCCATGCCGACACCGGGCTGTACGCGCAGCTGGGCGGCGGCGCGGAGGGCTACACCGGGCAGCTGGCGCCCCGCATGGAGGCGGGGTTCGCCTACGGCGCCGCGGTGGGCTACCGGCCCATCCCCTTCATGGCGGTGGAGCTGGGCTTCAACGGCAGCCTCAATGACGTGGACATCGACGGCAACGGCCGCGGGGGCAGCCTGGGCAGCGGCCCGGACGTGGTGCGCAGCGGAGGCCAGGCGCTCGTCGTCGGCAACTTCACCGCCACCCGGCTGCAGCCCTACGCGGTGACGGGCCTGGGCGTCGACGACTACAACATCCGCCACGACGCGCAGGGCCGCATCTACGGCTTCGAGGACGACACCAGCGGCTACGTGCCCGCGGGCCTGGGCCTGCGCTACCAGGTCAACAAGCTCATCACCGCCGACGCGCGCGTGAGCTACAACTTCCTCTTCGACCAGGGCTTCGCCCCCACGTCGGCGACGCCCAACGCCCTGGACGGCCGCTACATGGGCACGCTGCAGGTGGGCGGCACCTACTAGCCAGCGCGAGCGAGGCGTCCGGGCCGCGCGGGTCCGGACGCCTCGGGTGGAGCACCCGTCCCGCCGGGCGCTCTCACGAAGGCCGGTCGATGCCCAGCTTCGCCGCGGCCCACGTGCCCTGGAGCCAGCGGGGCAGCTGCCCCTCGACCTTGCCCGCCTCCTGCTCGGTGAGCTGGGCCCGCAGCGCCGCGAAGACGCCGTGCAGCACCAACCTCACGTTCTCCGGCTCGGCGTTCAGGTGGTTGGCGACCTGCAGGTAGAAGTCGTCCCGGTCCACCTTGCCGTCGCCCTCGCGGGCGTGACGCGGGCACGCATCCAGCATTCCCCGCAGGTCCTCCGGGAGCTGCTCTCGCAGCTGGCGCATCAGCCCGTCGGACAAGAGCTCCGACAGGCCGCAGAACACCGCCTCCGCCGCGCGCTCGGCCTCGAAGTCCGGAAGCTGCGCGGACACCGCGGCCAGGAAGGACTTCCGGTCCGTCCCCACACCCAGCCCCGACCACGACTGCGTCGTCTCCTGCTTCTGCATCGACATGCGCGTCTCCTCTCTCGCGCCTTGAACCGTGGGGGCGCGCGCGCTGTCCGGCAGCAGACAGCGGGACTGCGTCCCGGCCGCACGCTCCGCGCGGGGCACGAGCGTTCGTGCATTCCCAAACACGGGATTCCCGTCCGCTCCTGGGACGTCCAAACGTCCCAGGGCCGCACACCATGTCTGTCTTTGATTCGAGCGATGAAGAGGACTCATCGAACCGCACCCCAGGTCGTACCGCCCGTCGACGCCGCGTCCAGAACCGCACGGACTTCCATGCGATTTGGAGAAAACCCGGCACCGGATGGGCGCGCGAAATGGATGGAATGAAATGTCGTCGCAATTGTAATGGGCGCGCGACGTAGGTCGTCTGTGCGGTGACCGAGCCGCCTTTCTCCTTCCCCCATGAATTGAGGAAAAAATGTATCGCATCGCCGTTGCCGCCTTGATGCTCGCCGCCACTGGTTGTGCCACCACGGGAGGCGGCGGGAGCCGCGAGGGCAACGCCAACGTCGCCGGGGTCATCAAGCTGCCGGAGACCGGGCTGGCCCAGGCGGGCAACCCGTGTGACCAGCTGCGCGTGGTGGTCGCTCACGCGAGCACGCCCACGGACGCCCTGGGTCACGGCATGGTGAAGTCCAGCCGCGGCAATCGCTGTTCCTTCACCGTGTCCGGCATCCCCAGCAACGCCAAGCTGCAGATCAGCGCGGTGGCGGACGCGGGCCTGAAGTGTGATGGCGGCGCTGTGCCCACCCTCTCCCCGGCGCCGTCCGAGCTGAACCTGAAGGACTACGCCACCGGCACGCGCGACTTCACCGTGAGCTGCGGCTCCTGAAGTCGACACGCGCTCGTTGTGCCCTGTCGCTCCGCTCCGGTGTCGGGAGCGGAGCGGGCAGGTAGGCTCCAGGTCGTCCAGGAATTCCGGATTGATTCGCGCTCCGAGGGGCGCGAAGCTTCTGGGAGACCGCCCGTGGAGCGGCGCGAGGTACCGGAGTAGGCCGGGCCGCGACGGATGGCGAAGAAGGACGACCCGGTGATGATTTCGAGAAGCTGGCGCGCCGCCGCGCTCGCCCTGAGCCTGGGTGGGCTGGGGCTGGCGTGTGAGTCGGAGGAACCCTTCCCCACGCTGGACGAGCTGGACCAGCTGCGCAGCCTGCACTCGCTGTCGAGCCACGCTCGCCTGGACGCCACCAACCGGGTGGACGGGCTGGAGGCGGCGCGCACGCTGGGCAACGAGCTGTTCCGGGACCCGGGGCTGTCGCGCTGTGGCTCGGTGTCGTGCGAGAGCTGTCACACCGGCGAGGGCCGCACGGTGGAGACGCCGACGGCGGAGGGCTGCGGAGGCCAGCGCACGGAGAGAAACCCGCCCACCGTGTTGAACGTGCGGCACAACCGCTGGTTCATGTGGGACGGCCGGGCGGACTCGCTCTGGTCGCAGGCGATTCTGCCGCTGACGAATCCGGTGGAGATGGACTCGGACGCGGAGGTGGTGCGCGCGCGGCTGCAGGCACAGGACTCGTACCGCTCGCGCTACCTGGCGCTGTTCGGCGCGGACCCGGGGGCGGAGCCGGGCCCGGAGCTGATGGCCAACGTGGGCAAGGTGCTGGCGGCGTACGAGCGGGACCTGATGCGGGTGGAGGCGCCCTTCGACGTGGACGTGCGGCGCTTCCTCGCGGCGGTGGACGCGGGCACGGCGGAGAGCGACCCGGCGTACCTGGGGTTGAAGACCTTCGTGCGCAAGGGCCAGTGCATCGTGTGCCACAAGGGCCCGTCGCTGACGGACGAGCTGTTCCACAACGTGGGCCTGCAGGACAAGGGGCCGGGCGCGGGGGGACAGTGGGCGGTGCTGCAGTCGCTGCTGGACTGGGAGTACAACGCCGCGGGGCGCTACAGCGATGACCGGAGCGGCGCGGACGCGCGGCGGCTGACCACGCTGCGCACGCAGGCGAAGCAGGAGGAGCTGGAGGGCGCGTTCCGCACGCCGTCGCTGCGCAACGTGGCGCTGACGGCGCCGTACATGCACACGGGCGCGCAGGCCACGCTGGAGGAGGTCGTCGACTTCTACAACGAGGGCGGCGACGCGGAAGGCACCTTCACGGGCAAGCGCACGGTGTCCATCGCCGCGCTGGATTTGACGAACGAGGAGAAGCGCGCGCTGGTGGAGCTCTTGAAGTCGCTGACCGGCGCGACCCGCTGAGCGGGCGGGGGCTCTCGCGCGAGCTTGTGCACGAGAGCCCGGAGCGACCTCAGCGCACCAGATGGAAGTCCGTCTGACGCTTCCAGGCCCAGTGCACGCGGCCCTCGGCGTCGATGGTGATGTCCTCTTCCTGGGCGGAGCGCACGCGCTGGCCGTTCCACTCCGGGACGGCGCTCGTGGCCTGCAGCTCGATGGAGTACCACATGTTCGGCATGACCTTGTGGTCACCGTTGCCGGGCACGCCCTCCTGACGGTCCCACAGGCCCACCATGGCGCCGGCGCCGTGGCCGTGCAGGCCGATGGGGTGCGAGTAGATGGTGCCGTCGATGCCCTCGCTCGTCATGCGCTGACGGGCGCGCTGGAGGACGTCGTTGCCGGCGCGGCCAGGGACCAGCTCCTCGAAGACGATGTCCTGCAGGCGGTTGGACGTCTTGAGCGCGGCCTTGAGGCCCTCGGGCACGTCCGTCTCGCCCTCGCGCAGCACGTAGCCCATGTGCTGGGTGTCGGTGTTGAGGCGCAGGGCGGTGACGCCGTAGTCGCAGTGGAGCACGTCGCCGCGCTGGATGACGGGGTCGTCGCCGAGCTGCTCGTCGGTGACGCCCTGGCGCTGCACGTCGACGGAGGGCTGGAACCAGGTCTCCAGGCCCAGGTCGGCCAGGCGCTGGCGCATCCACCACTCCACGTCCTTCACGCGGGTGGTGCCGGGGGTGATGACCTGGTTGGAGAAGGCGGTCTCGATGATGTTCCAGGCGAGCTTGGTCTGGTCCTCGTAGAAGCGCGCCTCGTCGGGGATGCGCCAGGCGAGCAGGTCCACGGGCAGGCCGCCCGCGGGCTTGAAGCGCTGGACCCAGTCGGGGCCGAGCGCCTCGGCCATGCCCTCGTACTCGCCATGGGAGAGGCCGTCCGCGAAGGCGAAGGTGCGCGAGATGTCGAGCGCGATGCTCTTGGGCTGACGCTCCTCGAGCACCTGCTTGAGGACGAGCCACTGGTCCGGGCCCCACAGCTCCGCCTGACGCAGGCCCTGGCCGCCGTGGCTGACCTGCTGCTGCGCGCGGCGCGGCACGTAGACGCCGCCCTGGGGTCCACCGCCGAGCGCCAGGCGCTCCACGCCCTTCTCGGGGCCGCGGTCATGGAACACGTAGATGGTGCGGCGGCGGGCGGCGAACGTCGTGGGGGACACGAGCGCCTTGAAGACGGGGTCCTCGTTGTACTCGCGCATGGGGATGACCCACAGCTCGACGCCGTACTTGCGCATGAGCTGGGGCAGGGCCGTGTCCATGCGCTCGCGCAGCCAGGCCTGTTGCCGCTCGGCCTGCTCGCGCAGCGTGCCGAAGGGGCGCTCGGGCGCGGTGGGCTTCACCGTCGCGGCGGGGGCATCCGGAGTCTGTGAGGAGACGGAGGCGCATGCGGTGGTGAGCATGAGCGGTGCGAGGAGGCGGAGGCGGGTTCGCATGGGCGCGCAGTGTGGCACGCACGGCCGGGGCCGTCTCGCGTCGCTCGGGGCACGCGCGTCAGGGGCTTCGTGGGTTGCGAGGCTTTCCGTGCGGGAGTGCTCACGCCGTCGCACGCGGGCACGGCTCAGGGTGTGAGCGATGGCGCACCGAGGCACGCTTGACGCTCGGCGCCACAGGCCGCGTCGATGCGCGCGGTGTCCGGTGGACGCTGGCAGTCGCTGTCGAGCGCGGTGGTGAGTTCCTCGGTTCGGATGCGCATGCACTGGACGCAGCCGGACCTGGCGCCCTCGGCGACCTCCAGCGCGGACTCGACTTGCTGATAGCTGTCGAAGACCTGGGCGACGCAGGGCTCCTGCTCCACCGTGGAGCCCGCGCAGGTGCGCGCGTGGGAGCACTGCGCGATGGCCGAACGTTCGGCCCACTCGTCGTAGGTGAGCTGGGGGACACCGTCACCGCCGCAGCCAGTCAGTCCCATTCCCACGACGATTCCGACGAGCCACCCGTGCATGCGGTGCATTCCAGCCGGAATCCTCCACGGCTGTCATCTTCGCTCGACGCGTGAGAACGACGGACACGTCGTGGGTGCCGCTCCACGACGTGCCACCGTCACCGTCGCGTGAGTCCCTCCGCGTGACACGGAGGCGAGTCACAGCGGTCCACGAAGCAAGGCGCGCACTGGAGCTCCCCGCCGCAGCCATCCGGCACCGCGCCACACGCGCCCACGCGAGCCTCACACGTCACGGGCACGCAGCCTCCAGGCAGATACTTCTCGCCCGAGCCGAGCATGCCCGTCATCTCGTTCGCTCCGCCCACGAGCAACACCGCGCCGTCCGACATCAACAGCGCGTGTGACAACCTCCGAGGCTCATCGAGCGCCGGCGCCGAGGACCACTGGCCCGTCATCGGGTTGAAGCGCTCCACGGACGTGAGCGCCCCCGTGGTGAAGTGCTCACCGCCGAGCACCAGCACCGTCCCCTCCTTCGTCACCACCGCCGCGTGGTGCTCGCGAGGCACGGACGGCGCGGCCACCAACGTCCACAGGCCCGTCATGGGGTCATACAGCTCCGCCGTGCTCGACGCGCGCGCGGTGGAGCCGCCGACCACCAACACGCGTCCATCCGGCAGCGCCGTCACGGTGTGCCCCACGCGGTGTGTCCCCGCCGCGCCCCCCGTCAGGCCCGCCTTCTCCCAGCGCCCCGTGGCCACGTCATACAGCTCCGACTGGAGTCCGCTCGCGAAGAGCACCTTGCCCTGCCCGAGCACCACCGCCGTCCCCGCGCCACCTCGCACGAAGCCCGGCGGCGTCGTGGGCCGCCACGTGCCCGTCTCCGGATGGAACAGCTCCGCCGAGCGCAGCGGCCGACGGTCCGCGTCCGTGCCACCCGCGACCAGCACGCGCCCGTCCGGCAGCAGCACCGCGGCCGGGTCGTTGCGCGGCTCGGACATCGGGGCCACCAGCGTCCACTGTCCCGTGGTCGGCTCGTACACCTCCGCGTCCACCAGCGCGCCCGGCGCGACGGCCTGTGCGCCCCCCACCACCAGCACCCGACCATCCAACAGGCGCACCGCCGCGTGGCTGCGACGCGACTTGTTCAGCGCCCCCGTCGCACGCCACAGGCCCGTCTCCGGCTCGAACACCTCGCAGCTCGCGAGCGTGCGCTGACCCTCATGCCCACCCGAGGCCAGCACACGGCCATCCGCCAGCGTGACGAACGGCAGCAGCTTGCGCGGCGTCAGCAGCCGCAGCGGCTCGGCGACGGCGTCCCGAGTGCCCTCGTCCGGACGCGGAGCGGCGCCGCACGAGAACACCAGCGCGCACAGCGCCACGCCCAGAAAGGATGTCGGAACACGTCGCATGGAGCCCACTCGCCTCGCAGGTCGAAGAGAGCCCGTGTAGCCTGACGGTCTGACATTCCAGGGATGCCCAACCTGAGTGATTCCAGACGCTTGACCCGCCTGAAGGGTCGGGCGGGAGACCTCTCGGAGGAGGCCTCGCGAGCCTTCAGTGGCGCACGGACTCGTCGTCCCCGGGGGCCGAGGTGTTCACCGGCTCGGCGTCCATGCCGCGTGAGCGACGGGGTGGCAGCGCGCTTCCGTCGTCATCCACTTCGAGCGTCAACAGCGGATGGTCCGCGTTGGCGAGGTACACGTCGCCAGCGCTGACGTAGTCCACGTCGCGGAACTCCACGAGGTAGTCGCGGCGAGGCACGGGCACCAGGCCCTGCTCGAGCTCGAAGTGGATGTCACCGACCGCGGCGACGCGCCCCAGCTTGCGTCCATCCGCGGTCCTCACCGTCATTCCCTCACGCACTTCGCCGGGCTGAATCATCGGACCTCCTCGCGGCCACACCGTGCCCTCGTCAGGGAGAACCTGCGGGCACCGGGTGGCCGATGACAGTCCGAGAGAGCAGGCGAGGAGGCGCTCGCATCACCTCGTGGCGCATTCCGGGTGGAAGGACAGCGGCCGAGAGGACACCGGGGTCCGCGCCGAGCGAGCAGGCCCTGCCCGCGAGAGGAGGAGGTGCCTACTTTCCGTCACGGGAGGTGCGGCATGTTACTGGAGCTCTCCGATGTAGAAGGTCGCGAGCTGAAGCAGGCATTGGACACGGCGTTGCGCGAGCTGCTCGACGAGATTTCCCGGACGGACCAGCGGGCCTACCGCGACATGCTGCGCGAGCGGCATGACCGGTTGGAGCAGCTCAACCGTCGGCTGGAGATGTCGCTCGAGGGCAATCCCGTCTACGCCTGAGCGAGGGCGCGGAGCAGAGCGCCAGGGTGGCGGCTCGCGGACCATGCGCGCGAGGGACAGCGGTTGGTCCGCGCGGGTGGTGGGGCGCACCTTCCTTGGGCAGGACCGAGGGAGGCCGCGCCATGATTCCGCAGAACATCCTCCAGTACCTGGAGCGTCACCAGATTCCCTTCGAGCGAAGACCGCATCCGCGAGCCATCACCGCGCAGGCGCTCGCGGCGTCGCTGCACGTCAGCGGCTTCCAGGTGGCCAAGTCGGTCATCCTCCGCGCGGAGGACTCGTTCTGGATTTGTGTCGTGGCAGCGCCGGACACGGTGGACGTGGACCGCGTCGCGGAGGTGACGGGCGCGAAGGGCTTGCGGCTCGCGGACGAGGCCGAGTTCGCCACGCTCTTCCCCGACTGCGAGGTGGGCGCGGAGCCACCGTTCGGCAGGCGCTATGGATTGCCGGTGGTGATGGACGGGCACCTGGGCGAAGCGGAGACGCTGCTGTTCCGCGCGGGCTCGCACGATGAAGCGCTGGAGCTGCGCGTCGCGGACTTCGTGGGCGTGGAGGCGCCGTATCTCGGCGCCATCATCCACGACCGTCCGGGCGAGGCGCGCGGGCTTCCGTTCGACAGCGAAGCGCTCCAGCCCGATTACTGAGCGAGCGCGCGGCCCGTGCGCGCATCGAAGCGGCGCAACCTGGACGCATCGAAGCGCAGCGCCACCTCCGAGCCCGACGCCGCGCGGAAGTCACCGGGTGCACGGGCCACCAGGTGTTCACCGCCCACGTCCACCGTCACCCAGCTCTCGGCGCCCATGGGCTCCACCAGATACACACGGCCCGTCAGCGCGCCGTCCGTCGAGGGGGACGCAATCACTTCCAGGTGTTCTGGACGCAGCCCCAGCACCACCTCATCCCCGACGAGTCCCAAGGTCCGAGGCTTCACCTGGTTGATGCGAGGCGAGCCGAAGAAGCCCGCGACGAACAGGTTGGCGGGAGCGTCGTAGAGCTCGCGCGGAGGCGCCACCTGCTGAACTTCACCCTGGCTCATGACGACGACACGGTCCGAGAGCGTCATGGCCTCGGCCTGGTCATGGGTGACGTAGATGAAGGTGGCCTGGAGTCGTTCGTGCAGCTTCTTGATTTCGCCACGCATCTGGGTGCGCAGGGCGGCGTCCAGGTTGGAGAGAGGCTCATCGAACAGGAACACCTTGGGGCGGCGCACGAGGGCGCGGCCCAATGCCACGCGTTGACGCTGTCCGCCGGAGAGTTCCTTCGGGCGACGCGAGAGCAGGGCCTCGAGGCCGAGCACCGAGGCGACCTCGCGCACGCGAGCATCGATGTCCGAGCGAGGCAGGCCGGCGACCTCCAAGGGGAAGGCGAGGTTCCGAGCCACATCCAGGTGCGGATAGAGGGCGTAGCTCTGGAAGACCATGGCGATGTCCCGCTCCTTGGGGGACATGCCGTTCACGACGTCGCCATCGATGCGCAGCGTGCCGGAGGACAGCTCCTCCAGTCCGGCGATGAGGTTGAGGGTGGTGGACTTGCCACAGCCGGACGGACCGACGAGTGACACGAACTCGCCGTCGGCGATGTGGAGCGTCACGCCCTTCACGGCGGCCACGCCGCCCCGGTACACCTTGCGAACATCCTCCAGGGATACCGTCGCCACGCGGCTAGGCCTCCCCGAGGCCCGGAGCCCGGGCCCATGTCGTCCGAATCGAAGCTGTCGTCCGCGGGTGCATGACACCCGAGCATCACCGCACCACCCCGCACGGCAAGCACGCTGTCACGCAGACGTGCACCTGCGGACAGCCGTCCACCGCCACCCGCCCACCCACTCCCACACTCCGAGTCAAAGCCTCTCCCGCTGGGGACAGGGCCCCGTGCTAACGTCCGGGAACATCTGACGCGAGGCCCGTTCCACGGGTCCGCACGTCCTGACGCTTGGGGGAAACAGGCATGTCATCCGACACCATCACACTCATCAAGGGCCAGGGGCCTCTCGTGCTCCCGCAGAAGCCGCACCTGCGCCTGGCCAGCGGCAACTTCTGGCCCGAGGAAGTGGACGGTCGCGAAAAGCAGCTCACCGCGGGCCTCTTCATCATCGACACCCGCACCTCCCCCTCGAAGCAGGACCACGTGCGCGTCCACGCGTCCCAGGTCGTCGAGGTGGACGGAGCGAAGCTGGAGATCCTCGAGGTCAGCGGCGAGGACGGACAGCAAGCCGCCATCCACCTGAAGGTCCGCTAGTCCCCCGCACCGTAAGTGCGGGCCCCACGCAACTCGGGGCAGTGCCTTTGAGATAATCCAGACATCCACCACCGTCCTTGGGGGACGGCGGTCCCAGGTTCAAAGTCAGTCGTATCGAGGGGGAGTACGCTCATGAGCTTCAAGATTGGGAATGAAGGGTCCCGCGTCACCCAGACCACCCGCCAGGAGACCGAGGCGGTGCGTCCCGAGGTGAAGAAGCAGGAGGTCCGCGAGACGAAGCCCGAGTGGGCCAGCGGCCGGACCCAGGACGGGATGCTGCCTCCCAGCCGCCGCGAGCAGTTCGCCGCCGCGCTCGGACAGACCCTCCAGACGAGCGGCTCCGAGACGCCGAAGACCAAGGACCCCAAGGCGCTCGACAAGAACGTCACCTATGGCCAGGTGAAGAACGGCAGCCTCTTCGAGGCCGGCGCCGACGGCACCAAGGCTCACTGGAACGACGTGCAGCAGGGCCAGATTGGCGACTGCTACCTGATGACCTCCATGGGCGCCATCGCCCGCGCCAACCCGTCCCTCATCGAGAACATGGTCAAGGGCCCGGACAAGGCCGGCAACTACACCGTCACCTTCCAGGACAAGGGCAAGCCGGTGAACATCACCGTCACCCCGGACCTGCCCCTCAACTCCAGCGGCAACCCGGCCTACGCCGGCACCCCGCCGGAGAACGGCAAGGCGGAGCTGTGGCCCGCCATCGTCGAGAAGGCCTATGCCCAGTGGAAGGGCGGCTACCCCGACATCGTCCACGGCAACAGCGCCAAGGCGATGGAGGCCATCACCGGCAAGAAGAGCAGCAGCCTGGACGTCGACAGCACCACGCTGGCGGACCTGGACAAGCGGCTCAAGGCCGGCGAGGCCATCACCGCGGGCACGCACGACGACATCAAGATTCTCGGCTTCGACCTGCCGGACGGCACCGACGGCGCGCGCTACAAGGACGGCACCCTGGTGGCGGACCACGAGTACTTCGTCACCGGCGTGGACACCAAGGCCGGCACCGTCACGCTGCGCAACCCCTGGGGCGCCGGCACGCCGGACATCGTGCTGACCCAGAAGGAGTTCCAGGAGTCCTTCCAGTACGCCAACAGCAACCCCACCAAGTGAGTCCCCGGGCGTCGCGCGGGTACGCAAGGCTGGCGCTGGCCCTCGGGCTGGCGCTGACCGCGTGCGCCCGCGAGACGCCCTCCGTGGCGCCATCCTCCGAGGCGTCGCCCGGCGTCATCACCCTGACGAAGAACCACGGGCCGCTGCAGGTGACGCCGCGCTTGAGCCTGGCCACGGGCAACTTCTGGCCCGAGGACACCGACGCGGGCGGCCGTGAGCCCACCGCCGCGCTGTTCATCTTCGACGCGAACCTCCAGCCTCCCTCGCAGCAGCACGTGCGCGTGCGCGCGGGTCAGACGGTGGAGGCCGCGGGCTCGGTGCTGGAGGTCTCCGAGGTCATCGACCGGGGCGACGACCAGCGCCTGCGGCTCAAGCTCCGCGCCCCCTGAGTTTCTCGGAAACAGCGTGAATAACCCGAAGGCCCGCGCGTCGGACGCCCACCTTCATTCCCCCGTGGAGCCCCCATGCGTCTGGTCCTCGCCCCGCTCGTCCTCGCTGGCCTCTTGCTGCCCCTGCACGCGGACGCCGCCACGCTGCGCTGTGGAAACAACCTCATCTCCGATGGGGCCACCACCACCGACGCCGTCATCAAGTGCGGCGAGCCCCTGGCCAAGCAGCGCCGCACCGAGTCCACGTCGACGAAGGAGCGGGTGCGCGACGGCAAGGACGAGTCCTCGACGTCGAAGACCGTCACGGTCGACGTCGAGGAGTGGACCTACAACTTCGGCCCCAACCGCCTCATGCAGGTGGTGACCTTCACCGACGGGAAGCTGACGGACGTGCGCAGCACCGTCTACGGCAAGTAGCAGCCCGCTACACCGCCGCCGCGAGCGCCCTTCCCGCCGCGCGCCCCGAGAAGATGCACCCGCCCAGGAAGGTGCCCTCGAGCGCGCGGTAGCCGTGCACGCCGCCGCCGCCGAACCCGGCCACCTCGCCCGCCGCATAGAGCCCGGGGACCAGCTTGCCCTCGGCGCCGAACACGCGGCTGGACAGGTCGGTCTCGAAGCCGCCCAGCGTCTTGCGCGTGAGGATGTTCAGCTTCACGCCGATGAGCGGCGCGGCCTTCGGGTCCAGCAGCCGATGCAGCTTCGCGGTGCGCACCAGCTGGTCTCCCCGGTAGTTGCGCGCCTGGCGAATCGCGGCGATCTGCAGGTCCTTGCCGAACGGGTTGTCCAGCTGCCGGTCCCGCGCGAGCACCTCGCGCTCCACCGCGGCGAAGTCGAGCAGCTTCGTGTCGGTCTTCTCGTTCATCTTCGCCACGAGCGTGCGCAGGTCATCGGCGACGACGAAGTCCGCGCCGTGCTCCTTGAACGCCTCCACCGGGCCCATGGCCTTCTTGCCCACGGCGCGGTTGAGCACGCCCTTCCAATCCTTGCCCGTGAGGTCCGGGTTCTGCTCGGAGCCGGAGAGCGCGAACTCCTTCTTCAGGATCGCCTGGTTCAGCACGAACCACGAGTAGTCGTGCCCCGTCTTCAGGATGTGCTCGAGCGTCCCCAGCGTGTCGAAGCCCGGGTACAGCGGCGGAGGCAATCGCTTGCCCGTGGCGTCCAGCCACAGCGAGCTCGGCCCCGGCAGGATGCGGATGCCGTGGCGCGGCCAGATGGGGTTCCAGTTACGGAGCCCTTCCGTGTAGTGCCACATGCGGTCGCGGTTGATGACCCGTCCGCCCGCGGACTCGGTGATGGCAATCATCCGTCCGTCGACATGGTCGGGGACACCCTGCACCATGAAGGACGGCGCGGGGCCCAGGCGCGACGGCCAGCTCTTGCGCACCAGCTCGTGGTTGCCGCCGATGCCGCCCGAAGTGACGACGACGGCGGACGCGCGCACCTCGAAGTCGCCCACCGTCTCGCGCGAGCTCTTCACGCCGCGCTCCACCTCCGAGGGGACCAACGTCATGCCCCGCACGCCGACGACGGCGCCGCCCTCCGTGAGCAGCTCGTCCACGCGGTGACGGAACAGGAACGTGAGCGTCCCCTTCGTCCGCGCCTCCTGGGCCCGCCGCACGAAGGGCGCGAGCACGCCCGGCCCCGTGCCCCACGTGACGTGGAAGCGCGGCACGGAGTTGCCGTGACCCACGGCGCCGTAACCACCGCGCTCGGCCCAGCCGACGACGGGGAACCAGCGCAGGCCCTGGTTGTAGAGCCACGGGCGCATCTCGCCGGCGGCGAAGTCGACGAAGGCCTCGGCCCACCTGCGGGGCCAGTGGTCCTCCTCGCGGTCGAAGCCCGCGGTGCCCAGCCAGTCCTCAAGCGCGAGCGCGTGCGAGTCATGGATGCCCATGCGCCGCTGCTCGGGCGAGTCCACCAGGAACAGGCCGCCGAAGGACCAGAACGCCTGCCCTCCCAGGTTCTGCTCGCCCTCCTGGTCCACGACGATGACGCGCTTGCCCGCGTCGGCGAGCTCCGTCGCGGCGACGAGCCCCGCCAGCCCCGCGCCCACCACGATGACGTCCGCTTGCTGTCCCATCCGGAGCCTCCAGGTCCAACCCACGAGGAAGGCCCCGGATGATAGGGGAAGCGCGAGCGTCCGTCCGCGTCGACGTCACGCCTCAGCCGTCGAATCGCACCTGGACGTGCGCGGACGGCTCGAAGTGGCGCACCACGCAGTCACCCTCGCTCCCGTCCTCCCAGGCCAGCATGGCCAGCTCCGCGGGCGCGTCGAGCGCGACGATGGGGTGGTGCCACACGCCCCGGTGGTAGTTCACACCCTCACCGGGACCGCAGACGAACGCCTCCAGTCGCTCCAGGTCCGGACCGCCCGAGGGCGCCGTCGGCGCGACGCACACGAGGTAGCGCTCGCAGCGCATGGGCAGGAACACCTGGCTCGAGTACGGATGGTGCTCCAGCAGCTTCACGGTGAAGGGCAGTGAGCGCGCCACCGAGCGGAACACGGCGAGGTTCGGCCTGGCGGACTCGCGAGCGTTCTCCAGTCGCGCGGACCAGTCGAAGCGCACCGCGGTGCCCTGGTTCGCGAGCGCTCCGGGCCCGAGCCCCGCGCTGACCACGTCGCCGTAGGGCGCGAAGCCCTCGGGTGTCAGCGGCCGCGCGACAAGGACTCGGGGCACGTCGGGGTGCTCACGCATGGGCTGAGCATACAGGCCGGTTCGCGGACGGGGCCATGGAACGGTCATGGTCAACGGGCATCGCCCGGCGCGTCATGTCGTGCGTCGGACCGAGGGGCACTTCCACGCGCCTCGCCCACGGGATGACATGGTCTCCTCACCTCGTGAGCCATCCTCCCGATGACTCCGCCCCCACCCCATGCGAACCCTCCTCACCGCCCTGGTCCTGCTGAGCGCGCCCGTTCTCGCCCAGCCTCCTTCCGCGTCGGCGCCGAAGACGGAGAGCTTCATCCGTCAGCTCACGGAGACGCGCTACTTCAACAGTGGCCGGCCGATGGCCACGAGCTTCACGCCGGATGAACGGACGCTCTTCTTCCTGCGCACCGCGGAGGGCTCGCGTGCCGTCTCACTCCACGCGTTCGACACCGCCACGGGACAGACGCGCGAGCACCTCACCGCGGAGAGCCTCCTCCAGCGAGCACAGGAGGGCCTCACCGCCGAGGCGAAGCTGCGAGTCGAGCCCGCGCGCGCCTCACCGCGGGGCCTGAGCTCCTACGCGCTGTCCGAGGACGGCGAGAAGCTGCTCGTGGGGATGTCGGGCAAGCAGTACGTCGTCACGCGCGCCACCGGGAAGGTGACGGAGCTGAAGACGGGCACGGGCGCGATGGACGTGCGCTTCTCGCCAGATGCGACGCAGGTGGCCTACGTGCGGGGCCACGACGTGTATCGCCTGGACCTCGCGACGAACACCGAGCGCGCGGTGACGAAGGGCGGCACGGAGGGCAGGAGCCACGGGACGCCGGAGTTCATCGCCGCCGCCGAGATGATGCGCTTCTCCGGCTACTGGTGGAGCCCGGACGGGAAGTCCCTGGCCTACACGGAGTCCGACACGAGCGGCGTGGAGAAGCTCATCGTCCCGGACGCGCTGAATCCCGAGCGGGAGGAGCAGCGGCTCGCCTATCCGCGCGCGGGCAAGCCCAACGCTCAGGTGCGCCTGGGCATCATCCCCGTCACGGGAGGAAAGACGACGTGGGTGCAGTGGGATGCGGGGAAGTATCCCTATCTCGCCACGGTGCGCTGGCCCGCGAAGGGACCGCTGACGGTGCTGGTGCAGAACCGCGCGCAGACGGAGGAGCTGTTGCTCGCGGTGGACCCGAGGACGGGGCGCACGCGCACGCTGCTCGTGGAGAAGGACGACGCCTGGCTCACGTTGCACCAGACGTTCCCCCAGTGGCTCGCGGACGGGAGCGGGTTCCTCTGGTACACCGAGCGCAACGGGGCCGGTGAGCTGGAGCTGCGCGATGCCACGGGCAAGCTCGTGCGCTCGCTCGTGCCGCCCGACGCGGGCTTCTACGACCTGGTCGGCTACGTGGAGCAGGACGGCACGGTGTACTTCTCCGGCGGCCCCGCGTCGGAGGAGCGCTACGTGTGGCGACTGAGCCCTGGAGGCAAGCCGACGCGTGTCACCACCGAGCGTCCCGCGCTGGAGCAGGCGAAGCTCTCCCAGCGAGGCGGATTCCTGGCACTGAGCGCCGAAGGACCGCGGCGGATGAAGAACACCACGGTGCTGAAGGCGGATGGCACGCGGGTGGGAGAGCTGCCCTCGCTGGCGAAGGAGCCGACGCTGCAGCCGCGCGTGGAGGTACGGCACGTGGGCAAGGAGCGCTATCCCACGTCACTGGTGCGTCCGCGAGACGCGAAGCCCGGGGTGAAGCTGCCGGTCATCGTGGACATCTACGGAGGGCCCGGCATGGCCATGGTCTCCCAGAGCATGACGCAGCATTTCACGGACCAGTGGTTGGCGGACCAGGGCTTCATCGTGGTGAAGCTCGACGGGCGCGGCGTGTCGCCCACGGCGGACGCGAAGCTGCGCAAGCCGAAGTACGACTGGCCGCGCCGGATTCTCGACGAGCAGGTGGCCGCGCTGCGAGCGCTCGCGGCCGAGGTGCCGGAGCTGGACCTGAGTCGCGTGGGAATCACGGGCGCGAGCAACGGCGGCTACATGTCCGCGTTGGCGGTGCTCACGCACCCAGAGGTCTTCAAGGCCGCGGTGGCCGTGTCCGCGGTGACGGACTGGCGGGACTACGACTCACACCTGACGGAGCGCTTCTTCGGTCTGCCGGAAGAGCAGCCCCAGGCCTACGAGCAGGCCTCGCTGCTCACGCACGTGAAGGCCGACAAGCCCATGGGCAAGCTGCTGGTGGTGCACGGCACCGCGGACGACAACGTCCTCTTCTCCCAGGCGCTCAAGCTGTCGGACGCGCTGTTCCGCGCGGGCCAGCCCCACGAGCTCATCCCCCTGAGCGGCATGGGGCACAGGGTGTCCGACCCCGCGCTCGCCGAGCGCCTGTGGGAGGAGACGGCGCGCTACTTCCATCAACACCTGTAGCCGTCAGCGTTGCTGACATACTCCACGAGCAGCCGGCATCACCCACGGCTCACCGCATCGACCAGAACGAGACCATGCGATTTCGCGCCTGCGCCGCACTCCTGCTCTTCATCTCCGCCTGTGCCACGTCGACACCGAGCCCAGGAGAGCGTACGTCACGGAGCCCGCAGCTCGCCAACCTCCGGCGGGCCGCGCCGCTGCCATGGACTGACGGAGGACAGTGCGTCGTTCGCGAGGCCGCCCATCCCTGGCCTGTGCTCGCTGAGCGATGCTTCGCGGCGCTCGACCATGACAGGGTCCGACTGAATGATCGAACGGGCCGATGTACCGTCGCGTCTGCGGGTGCGGCGGCCCTGGGCGTTGGCCTTTGCGTCCTCGCTGCGCCCGAAATCATCGTGGGCGCGGTGGTCGTCCTTGGCGCGGTGGTGGTGGGTGTCGCCATCAAGGAAGCGTTGGATGCGTATGAGCTGAGCGGGAACCATCCGACCGAGGATGAATCCACACCCCGAACGAAGTCGGCCCTGCGAGATCCCTCGGCGAATCGAAAGCCCACTCCAGCCCCATCGGAACAGGACGCGTTTCCCCCTGGGCCAACGGAGCCTCGGGAGTCCGAGCGCCGCCCTGAGTGCAGACCCATCCCGGTGCCTCACGCAGGCAAGGACGCGCCGCACAATGCGTGCGCCGACAGGTTTCCACCCAACCGGTATCCAGGCATGGACGTCCTCGTGGACGGGGTTCGCTTCGATGCACTGCAAGTCGGCGTGCGCGTGCTCTGGGAAATCAAGACCCACCGCTTCGATACCTATAACGGCTTCATCCAGAGTCAGGAGATAGAGAAGGAGATGGCGCAACTCGGCAAGGAGCGGAGAGCGGCCGCGGCCTGCGGCTATCACTTCGTCATCGGAGTGAGCACCGCGGCCCATCGGGACATGCTGGAAGCACAGGACCCCACGCTCGATATCGTCGTCACGGGGTGCCCACGATGAACAAGAGCAGAACCCTCATCGTCATCGCCTACGCCCCAGCACTCGCGAGACACGATGACCGCGCGCTCGCCATCGTCCATCGCATGGAACAGTCGCTCCCAGGCTTGCGCCTGCAGTGGAAGCTCGCCGAAGGCGGCCGCCCCACCGCATTGCCCGACCGTGATGCGTGGCTCGCGGAGCACACCTTGGACGGGGCGTTCCCCCTCCTGTGCAACGGCGATGAGAGCTACCCCATCACGGTTTCGGGAAGGGACCGGTCCGGGCTCTTCAGCCCAGGCGGTCAGGACCAGCTCGAAGTCCATGCACGACTGCCACTGGACGAAGCCGGAATCGCCGCGGCGTCGGCCCTGCTCGAGGGCATGGCGGAGGGCGCGTCCGCGTTCTGGGGCCATGCGTCCCCGGAAAGCTACGGCTCCGAGGTCGCGCGACAGTTTCGCCGCTCCCCCCAAGCCCCCGAACGCTCACCTCGCGGGCTTCCCATGCTCGACCTCCCGGAGAAACTCTCCGCGCCAGAGACGCCCTGCTTCCTCGGGTGGCTGAACCACTGGTCCAGCGCCGCCGCCAAGGTCATCGGATTCCCCTCCCCTGACCACGACACCGGGCTGCTCTCACGAGCACGGCGCACGGCGTCGGACGGGTGGGTCGTGCAGCTGACGGACTCGCCGCTCGACTACGACAATCCCTCACATCTGGACGCGCTTCGACGGGCCTACGAGCGATTCCCCGCGCTGGGTCGGCGCACGGCGTGAGTCGCGGCCATCGGCAATCCAGGAGCGGAAGACCCATGACGGCCTTCCGCTCCCGGGAACTTCAAGTCAGCGCAGCTTCGGCGGCAGCACCTTCAGCTGCGGCTTGACCACCTTCATGTCACCCACGATGACGATGGTCATCGCGTCCTGCGCGAGCACCTTCGCCGCCACGGCGCGCACCTGGTCCGGCGTCACCGCCATCACCCGGCTCACGTAGTCCTTCAGGTACGTCTCCGGCAGGCCGTGCAGGTCCACGTAGCGCAGCTTGTAGATGAGGCCCATGCGCGACGAGTTCTGGAGCAGGAACGCCCCCGCCAGGTAGTTCTGCACGTCGCGGAGCTCCTCCGCCGGCGGCGCCGTCTTCCTCAGCGTGTCCACCTCCTTGAGGATCTCCTTCAGCGAATCGCCCGTGTTCGCCGTCGTCACGTCCGCGTTCTGCACCCAGTACGCATCCTCCACGTGCTCGGAGACCGCGCTGTACGGCGAGTACGCATAGCCCTTCTTCTCGCGGATGTTCGCGGTGATGCGCGAGCTGAAGTACCCCCCCAGCATCGTGTCCAGCACCTCCAACGCGATGGCGTCCTCGCTCGTCGGCGGCAGCGCCTTCGTCGCCACCCGCACCGTGGACTGCACCGAGCCCGGCCGGTCCAGGAACTGCACCGACTTCGCCACCTGCTGCTTCGGCACGTTCTTCACCCGCTCGGGGCCCGCGCGCCAGCCGCTGAAGGCTTCGCGCACCACCTTCTCCACCTGCGCGGGCTCGAAGCGCCCCACCACGTACAGCCGCGAGCGCGCCGCGCCCACGTTGGCCTCGTAGTGCTTCACCACGTGCTCCCGCGTGTACCGCTGGAGCTGCGCCTCCGTCGCCAACGTGCGCCCGTAGGGATGGTCCCCATAAATCGCCTTCGCCATCACCTCGTTCGCCAACACCTGCGGCATCGTCCGGTACACCGCCAGCTCGCGCACCAGGTCGCCCTTCACCCGCTCCACCTCCGACGCGGGGAAGGCCGGGTTCTGGACCACGTCCGCCACCAGCGTCACCGCCTTCGGCGCGAACTCGGAGAGCACCTCCAGGCCCACGTGGGACTGGTCCTGCTGCGTGCCCACCTCCAACTGTCCGCCCAGCTCCGCGGCGGCCTGGGCCACCTGCTCCGCGGAGCGCGTCGTCGTGCCCTCCTTGAGCAGCTTGCCCGCCAGGTCCATGAGCCAGACCTCGTCCGACTTCTCATGGATGTTGCCCGTGTCCACCACCAGCTGGATGGCCACCTTGGGCATGTCGCCATACGGCAACAGCGACACCTCCAGCCCGTTGTCGAGCTTGAACGAGGTGCGCTCGGGAACGTTGAAGGGCTTGGGCGCCGCCGGAGCCGGAGGCGCCTCCTTCGCCGCGGGCGCGGCGAGCACGGGCGCCGCGGCCAGCCCGAACACCAACAGCGAGGACGCGACGAGACGATTGCGAATGGAATGGAAGGTCATGGTCGCGGTCCTCAGTCAGCCTGGAGCGTCTGGGGGGAAGCCGACACCGTGAGCACCGTGCGGTTCGTCGGACGCAGGTACTCGCGGGCCGTGCGCTGAATCACCTCGGGCGTCACCTTCATCAGCTCGTCCTCCAGCCGGTTGAGCCGCTCCGGGTCGTCGAAGAACAGCGCGGACGAGGCCAGCAGGTCCGCCCGGCCGAAGCCAAGGATGCTCTCCACGTGCTCGTACAACCGCGAGCGCGCCTTCACCCGCGCGCGCGCCAGCGTCGCCGCGTCCACCGGCTTCTCCACCAGCTTCGCCACCACCCCATCAATCTCCCCGGCAATCGTCTCCGGCGAGATGACCGTGTCGTGATACATGTAGACGGTCCACTGCATGGGCCCGTTGTAGTTCCACTGGTTGCCCAGCTCGTTCACCCCACCGCTCAGCTCGCCGGTGATGCCCTTCTTCTGCACCAGCTGCTGGTAGAGCGCGCTGTCGCTGCCCTGCAGCAGGATTTCGTCGATGAGCGCCATCGCGTAGAACTCCGGCGTGCCCACCGGGGGCATGTGGTAGCCCGCCGCGAACGCCGGCCGCGTGACTCGCGCGTCCTTCTTGTCGTGCCGCTTCTCCTTCTCCTGGCGAGGCTCGGAGATGTCCGGCAGCTGGGGCACCGGCGCCTTGGGCAAGGCCCCGAAGTACTGCTGCACCCAGCCCTTCACCTGCTCGGGCTCGAAGTCCCCCACCACCACCAGCGCGGCGTTGCTCGGCGCGTAGTACGTCTTGAAGAACGCCCGCACGTCCTCGAGCGTGGCGGCCTCCAGGTCCTTCAGGTCGCCGTAGAAGTTGTGCGCGTTGTACCAGTTGGTGTTCGCCACCTGCGGCATGTCCAGCCACGGGAAGCCGCCGTAGGGCCGGTTGAGGACGTTGACCTTCACCTCGTTGGCCACCACGCCCTGCTGGTTCTTGAGGTTCTCCGGCGTCACCTCCAGGCCGCGCATGCGGTCGGCCTCGGCCCACAGCATCGTCTCCAGCGTGTTCGACGGGACGATTTCGAAGTAGTTCGTGAAGTCGAAGCGCGTGGAGCCGTTGAACGTGCCCCCGTTCTTCTGGATGAGCCGCGCCAGCTCCATCTTCCCCAGGTTCGTCGAGCCCTGGAACATCATGTGCTCGAACAGGTGCGCGAAGCCCGTGCGGTTCCTCGGCTCGATGCGGAAGCCGATGTTGTAGTAGACGCCCACCATCGCCTTGGGCGCGGTGGTGTCGCGCGACAGCACCACCTTCAAGCCGTTGTCGAGCTTGTAGTACTCCACCGGCACCTGGAGCTTCGGCGCCTGGGCGGAGGCCTCCACCTTCGCCGGCTCGGGCGCAGGCGGCGGGGGCGTGGGCTGGGCTGCTTCACGTGAAGCCGCGCACCCGAGGAACGCGGCGGCGGTAACCGCTCCGAGGACTCTTCTCATCGACCCTCCCTGAAACCTGGCCGTACGTCGAAACGACGAGGCCACTACGAGCCCGCGCGGGACGCCATTGCCCCGACAGGTGAAACGATTCGTCACGCCACCAGGAAGGTGGTCTGACAGTAGGCACACTCCAGCTTGTCCCCTGGCAGCACGCTCATGGCGCCCACCGGCGCGTCACACGTGGGGCAGTTGCGAGCCACACCATGCGCCCGGACCAGGACGACCCGGTGCACGTACTCGCGCGTCGCCCAGAGGAAGACGAGGTCCGCCTCGTGCCGAGCGACGATGGTCGCGAGCAGCTCCCGCGCCTCGGGCTCCGACACCTTGAGCAGCTCGGCCACGTCGCTCGTGGGGATGCGTGACTGTGCACGGATGAGTCCAAACAGCAGCTCCCTGCGCCGCGCTTCGCGGAACGGCGCCATGCCCTTCTTCCACAAGAAGCGCCCCACCCCGATGAACACCCCCGCCAGCAACAGAATCAACACGCCATCCGAGGCCTTCTTCCCCTCGTCCGGCGAAAAAATCTTCACCACGCCCACCATCAACCCCAACAGCCCGAACACGATGAGCGGCGACCCCGCCACCACCCCCAGCACCCCCAAGAGCTTCTTCAGCCCACCCGCGGCGCCCTCGGGACGGGGGACCACCCGCGGTACGAAGGGCTTGGGGGCGGGGGCCGGCGGGACATCGGACTCGAGTGGAGCGGTCATGGCGTCTCGGAGCGCCGGAGGACCCGGCGCCCACATCCTAGAGGCCCCGCCGCCTCCCCTGGCGCACGGAAAATCCACGCCCACGCGGGCCGCTCGCCCAGGCGCTTTCCGCCACCTCCGCATTCAATGACAGACGTGCAACCGCGTTGCGCGTGGCGTCACGCGCCATGCGCTCGGCCCGCACAGACGGAAAGTATCAATCCGCCCCGGGGTCCACGCTCACCCCGTCATTTTTCCGGGCGGTTTCAGCCTCGGAGGGGTGACACATCCAGCAGCCCATGGTAACCCGAACCTCCACCTCGTTGGTGGTCAAAAGGCACGTCTGACCATCGACTCACCTCTCATCCCAGGGCCGCTTCCGTGGAGCCGCGCGGAGGGCCCTGTCATGCAAAGCGAGGAACCGCGTGAGCGCTTCATCCAACGCGGTGCGGTCTCTGTCCGTGGGACAGCGGTACCGTGCCTTCACCCACAGAAACCTGGACGAGTTGACGACCCGAGCGGGGCTCTCCGCGGAGGAGCGGCTGGCCGTCCAAGCGGTGGCCCAGGTGCTGCCCTTCCGGGTCAACAGCTACGTCGTCGAGGAACTCATCGATTGGTCGGCCGCGCCGGACGACCCCATCTACAAGCTGGTGTTCCCGCAGGCGGACATGCTGCCGGCCCAGGACGTGTCACGCCTGGTCGACCTGATGCGCGAGGGCACGGCCAGCCTGGAGCTGGCGGCGTACGTGCGTGAGGTGCGCGCGCGCCTCAATCCGCATCCCGCCGGGCAGATGGAGCTGAACGTGCCCCGGCAGGCGAACGAGGAGGCGATACCGGGGCTCCAGCACAAGTACCAGGAGACGGTGCTGTTCTTCCCCAAGCAGGGGCAGACGTGTCACGCCTACTGCACGTACTGCTTCCGCTGGGCGCAGTTCGTGGGGGACGCGGACTTGAAGTTCGCGTCGAAGGACATCGCGCCCATGGTGGACTACGTGCGCGAGCACGAGGAGGTCACCAACGTGCTCTTCACCGGGGGCGACCCCATGGTGATGGGCGAGGCGGTGCTGTCGCGCTACATCGAGCCGCTCCTGGACATCGAGCACCTGGAGGCCATCCGCATCGGCACCAAGTCGCTGGCGTACTGGCCGCAGCGCTTCGTGACGGACCCGGACGCGGACGACACGCTGCGCCTGTTCGAGAAGGTGGTGGCGTCCGGCAAGAGCCTGGCCTTCATGGCGCACTTCTCCCATCCCCGGGAGATGGAGTCGGACATCGTGCAGGAGGCGGTGCGCCGCATCCGCTCCACGGGCGCGGTCATCCGCACCCAGGCGCCGCTCATCCGCGGCATCAACGACGACGCGGCCACGTGGGAGCGCATGTGGCGCACGCACCTGCGCCACGGCATGGTGCCGTATTACATGTTCGTCGAGCGCGACACCGGGCCGCAGGACTACTTCGCCGTGCCGCTCGCGTCCGCGTACGACATCTTCCAGCAGGCGTACCGGCGAGTGTCGGGGCTGGCGCGCACGGTGCGCGGGCCCTCCATGTCCGCCACGCCAGGCAAGGTGTGCGTGGACGGCGTGCTCGAGCTGGGCGGCGAGAAGGTCTTCATGCTGCACTTCATCCAGGCGCGCGACGCCCAGCTCGTGGGCAAGCCCTTCTTCGCGCGCTACGACGAGCACGCCACGTGGCTGCACGACTTGAAGCCCGCGCTGGGCGCCTCGCGCTTCCCGTGGGAAGCGGACCTCTCCCTCGGAGAGGCGGCTAACCTCCCAGGATGAGGATGGCCATGCCCAGGATGAGCACGGCGATCATCCCGGACTTCAGCGCGAGGTTGGCCTCGCGGAAGAAGAGCGCCGACAGCACGAAGCCCACGATGAGGCTCGTCCTGCGCAGCACGGACAGGTGGGTCACCAAGGCCTGGGGCTCGGAGATGGCGACGAAGTAGATGAGCTCCGCCGCCACCCACGAGCCCCCCACCAGGGGGATGCCCCAGCTCCAGGTGAGCCCCAGGCCCCACGCGCCCCGTCGCCACATGTACGGGACGAAGACGAGCGCGGACAGCAGGCAGCGCTGGAACGCGGAGCTGGCTTGCAGCTCCAGCACCGGCAGCGCCAGACGCGCGACGAGGAACTTGTCGTAGACGGTGGTCGCCGCCGACAGCGCGGTGGCGGCGAGCATCCACCAGAAGGAGCGGCTCTTCGACAGCGAGAGCCCTTCCTTGCGGCCCACGATGGACAGCACGTAGTACGAGCAGACGGTGAGCATCAGCCCCAGGAACTGGAGGGGCGTGAGCAGCTCGCGGAACATCAGGAACCCGCCCGCGAGCGTCCACAGCGGGCCCGAGGCTCGCACCGCGCCGGCGATGGAGATGGGCAGCTCGCGCACCGCGTAGTACGCGAGGATCCACGAGGCCGTCATCGCCACGCCCTTGGGGAGCAGCCACGCCTGCTCGCGCCATGTGAGGCCGAAGGGGTCGATGGCGATGGGCAGCGCGCCTGGAATCAACGCCGGCACCCAGCACAGCGCGCCGAAGAGGGAGGACCACATGACGACGGGGATGACGCTGTTGCCCGTCATCGCCTTCTTCGTCCACACGTCATACAGGCCGAGCATCACGCCCGCGCCCAGGCCATACGCAATCCACATGGTGGGGCTCTCCGAGACAAGAGGGGGCCCGCCCGGTCGACGCAGAGCCCGGCTGGGCGCTCGTGTCGCCGGGTCGGATGCTGGCGAGTCCTTCCGGCCGCCAGCGAGATTCGTCAGCGCTGGAGCAAGCGGAAGACAGCGTGGGTTTCGAGCAGGTGCTTCGCGGACTTGGTGCCCGTGAGCACGTAGCCGCAGAAGCGCTGGGCCAGGATGTGCTGGAGCGACTCCCGCGCGCTCCGTGAGGGGTTCCTCCCCTCCTCCTGGACGAGCTGCCCCATGGCGAAGGGCCGGTTGACCAGGACCTGCAACCCGTGGCGCGAGGCCAGGTCGAACGCGGGCGCGAGCGTGGTGTTCAACACGTTGAACGGGAACTGGAGGAACGAGTAGATGCCCACGTCACACGCGGCCTCGGCCGCGGCCACATCGCTCACGCTGACGCCCACGTGACGCACCCCGAGCGCCCCCGCGGACTCGAGCACCCGCAACACGTCGGGCGAGCCCACGTTGGCCGCCGTCGCCTTGTGCACCTGGAGCAGGTCGATGCGCCCGAGCCGCCGCGCGCTCTCGTCCAGACTCCTCCGGAGCGCGTCGTACGAATGGTCCGTGAACGACGTCTGCGTCCCTGCGTCCCAGTGCTCCCCCAGCTTGGTGGCGACGAAGACGGAGCTCCGCTCGGCGCCGAGCCGCGACAGGAAGGCGCCGAAGCGCTGCTCGCTCGAGCCATACGCGGGCGCGGTGTCGTAGCAGCGCACGCCCAGCTCGAACGCGGTGTCGAGCAGGTGCTGTCCATCGGCCTCGGTCGGAGGCGGCTCGGAGCGATAGCCCCACGTGCGCCCGAGTGATAGCAACCCCAACCCCAACTCCACCGCGCTCATGACTTCACCTTCGGGTGATAGAAGGCCTGGGGCTTCACGTCCTCGGCGCGGAACACGCCGTTGCCCAGGATGACCTGCCCCACCTCGAGCACCAGTCCCCGCGCCGTCCCCGAGCCCTTGAGCACCGCGGCGCGCGCGTCCGAGTCCGCGTCACTGAAGGGTGCGCCCGCCGCCAGCCGGCAGCTGTCCACCGTGATGGCCCCGAGCAACTGCGTGCCCGAGCCGAGCGAGCACTCACCGAACACCGACGCCCCGCCGAGATAGCGGCCCCCATCGCCGATGGAGATGCGCGCGCCGGGACGATTGGCCTTGGCGGTGAAGCCCCCCTCGCCGAACTGGTTGCCATCGCCCACGAGGATGGCGCCCGTCTCCGCGGCCAGCAGCGTGCCGGTGTGCAACACATTGCGACTCCCCAACCGCAGCTCCGCCGTGGGCGCGCAGGTGAGCGTGACACACGGGTAGATGACGTTGCCCTCGCCCAGCGTCAGGTGCCGCGAGATGAGGACGGAGAACGGGTCGTAGATGACGTTGCCGGTGTCCGCGAGCGCGAGCACCTCCGTCACCGTCAACAACCCCGCCGAGCGCCGGGGCGCGTCCAGGGCCGCGAGCAGCTCAAGCCGCATGGTGGGCCTCCCGCGTGACGGCGGCGAGGCTGGCGTGGAGCACGTCACACGGCCGCTTCGCGATGAGCCCGTCCTCCAGTCGCTCGTAGAGCCGCGCCGTGAGCACGTCGGTGAGGAACGGCGCCTCGGTCATCTTCCCCGGCAGGATGCAGATGTGGCCCGGCACCGGCTCGTGGATGGCGATGTTGAGCGAGCGCGCGGACGTGGCATCCGGCGCGAAGTCCACCTTGGTGCACGCGACGTCGCTGTACGTGCCCGCGCTCCTCCAGCCCGGCACCAGGCGCCCCAGCGCGCGGTGGAGGTTGTCGGCGCGCTCGGGCACCACGAGATAGTCGGGGTTCGCGCACAGGAGCGCGTCCTCATTGAGCCCCACGACGCTGTAGTCCCCGTGGTGCATCATCGCCGCCTCGTGCGGGTCCACGTAGAACAGCCCGTGGCCGCCCAGCCGAGGCACCACCACCAGGTGGCTCTTCCAGTAGCGGATGGGCAGCTCCAGCTCGAAGAACTGGCGGAACAAGTCCCTCGCGCCGAAGCCCGTCGAGTAGACGAACAGCCGCGACTCCAGCTGGAGCGTCGAGCCGTCCGCGGTGACGACGGTGGCCTCCGAGCCGCGCACGTGCTCCAGTCGCGCGCCGGTGAGCACCTCGGCGCCGCCCTGCTGCGCGGAGGTGAGCAGCTTGCGGTACAGCATCCGCGTGTTGATGCTCACGTCCGCCACCTCGAACACCGCCGAGGCCCGCGCCAGGTCCGCCGACGGGAAGCGCGCGGAGGCCTGCGCCTTCGTCAGCGGCCGGTGGAACACCCCCGCCTCTTCCCAACGCGACACCAGCTCCTGGAGCCGGTCCGCGTCCCGCACCAGCACCAGCGGCGGACGGTCCGCGTCCTCCACCGCCTCCGGCGCGAACGCGCGAATCTGCTCGTGGCCGTAGATGCAGCGCCGCGCCACCTGCACCGCCGCCTGCCGGTCCTTCACCGAGCCCGCGTGGTAGCTGCCCCGGTGCAGCCAGCCCTCGTTGCGCGTGGACGGCCCGCTCGCCAACGTCGGCTGCTTCTCCAACAACAACAACCGCAGGCCGAGCCGCGCCAGCTTGTGGCTCGCCATCAATCCCGTCACCCCGCCCCCCACCAACACCACGTCATACCGCTGCAGGTCTCGCGTCACGGAAGGTCTCCTCAAAGGCACGCAGCCCCCGCCACACAGTGTTCATGACGGAGAGTTTTCAGAATCGTGACTTGCTCGATTAACTTGATTTGCCACTATTGACGGTTCGCGTCTGGATTCGGAAGGACGCGCCGGGTGCGGCGTCTGGCCCCATGTCAGACACCGTCCGGAGTCGGAGGCGCGAGGCGGCCTGGGGACGACGGGCCGTCACGCTCCGCGCGCCGGCGTCGCGGGCAATCGCCACCTGGTGGCCCTCTCGTATCGCCGTGGCGCACGCCCTCCGTCACGGGAGGGGCACACCCGCGTCCGTGGGAACGCCAAGCAACGGCGCTCGGAACTTCCGCGGCCAGCGCGGCGCGCACGCGGCGCTTGTCCACAAGTCCCCCACAAGCCCTGGCGGGAGCGCGCGCGTGGCCCACCGCGCGCGCCCGCGCGGACCGAAGCAAAACCACCGGATGCGTTCACCCTGAAATTCTTCAGGAGGCGTGAGCGCGTGCGAGGTCTGTTCAAGTGGGCTGGCTGTGCGGCGATGTTGGTGGCGTGTGGCGGTCCGGAGACGGACGAGGCCGGTGAGGACCTGGGTACGCGGTTGGCGAGCGTGACGCTCCCCGAGGGTCAATCCATCTCGTTCCACGAGGTGCCCGACTACGGCATCGTCACCGTGGTGAAGGGCCCGCGCGGCACGCCCATGCCGGACGCGGCGGCGTTCGACGGCATGCCCATCACGGAGGTCTACCGCAAGCTGTCCGGCGGGCAGGAGCCGCCCGCGAAGCTGGTGGAGGCCGCCAGCCGCGCGCCGTCCATGCTGCACCTGACGCCCACCCGAGAGGCCCTGGCGCCCGAGGGGCCCGCCCGGAGCTCCGCCGACGTGGGGCCCGGCGTCGTCAGTCAGCAGGCCCTGCCGGACACGGCGTGGTGGTCATCGAGCTTCTGCCAGGGGCTCAACCGGGAGTACGACGCCATCTGGTGCCCGACGAACGTGTACAGCTGGGCGCACTCCGGCTGGGGTCCGGTGCAGAAGTACTACCAGGCCTGCGCCACCACGGGTGAGGCCACCGGCACGCTGTGGCTGGAGCGCTGGGGCAGCGGCGCGTGGCAGCGCCTGCAGACGGCCAGCCTGCCCAAGTGGTGGTGGACGTGCACGTGGGCGGTGGGCGCGGCCCAGTACCGCTCCGGCATCGACGCCACCGCGAACGCGCTGTTCATGGAGCGCTACCGCTACGCCATCCCCAACATCGTCGCCAACCTGCCGGACTTCCCGAGCGACCGCAGCTACACGGGCTTCTCCGACAACCTCCAGGGCCTCACCCACGACGCCTACTACTGGTACCAGACGCGCAACGCGACCAACTTCTGGAAGGACGAGTCCACCGAGGGGCTCATCGCCTGGTGGCCGATGTCGGGGCTGAACAACAACCCCGGTGGCACCTACCGCATGCCCTCGCCCTGGTACAACGCGGGCTTCCGGCACTACGGCGACCTGGTGCACGTCAACGGCTACCTCTACATCGCCATGGACGGTCCGGGGCGCAGCGGCGCGGTGGGCGTGTTCAACACGAGCATGCAGTACATCGGCTACGCGTCCCTGCCGCAGTGGGAGGGTGGCGTGGCCTTCATCGCGCACAACCCGCGTGACGGCCTGTTCTACGCGGCGACGAACCACCCGGGCTACACGGTGCTGCGCGGCTATCAAATCACGCTGTCCGGCACGACGGTGTCCATCACGCACCAGCGCACGCTGTCCTTCTCGAGCAACATCCCCCAGGGCACGTGGATTCAGGGCGGCAAGATCTCCGCGCGCGGCAACCTCTACGTGAGCGTGGGCGGCGGAGGCCAGACGTCCGGCATCTACATGGTGGACGTCGTCAACGGCTACGTGCAGGGCTACTACTACGTCCCCTACGGCTCCACCGACGAGTTCGAGGGCCTGGACCTCTGGGATTTGGACGCCGACCCGCGCATGGGCGCGCGCGGCCAGATTCACATGCAGAAGATCAACATCGACCTGCCCGGCTTCGATGACGACTACTGGCTGGGCCACTACCGCGTGGACGACCCGAGCCGGCTGTAGGCTTTCAGGGGCCAAACCCTCCCAAGGGGGACACATTCATACCGTGGCACCGGAAACGCATCTCAGAACGACCCAACGCCAGAGTTCGTGACGTATCCGAGGGCCCTTTCCAAGGGCCCTCCATGAACCAACCCGGCCCCCAGAACTCCCATCGGTTGCGAGGATGGCTCACCGCCCTCCTCGCAACCCTGCTGACCACCCTCCCTCTTCCAGCCCTCGCGCAGTACCAGTGCTTTTCCCAGCCCGGCACGCCGGGCTGCTTCTTCGACTGTGGCCCGGGCGGAATCAACTACCCGAACGGCGCCATCCACATGTGCACCTGTGACGGCTCGTCCCAGTCACCTCCGCCCCAGTACGGCTCGAACATGGGGCCGTCCTGCTACAACATCGGCAACCACTGCGCGTCGTGGGAGACCTACCCCTCCTCGACGACCCATTGCAACCAGTGGGCGTGCACTCCGGGGCAGAGCTGCACCACTGGGAATGGGTGCCCCGGGAGCTGTTCCTACACACCGCCCGACTCGAGCGGTGGCTCGACCTCGGTGGCCTGCGTCCAGAGCCCATCCGCGCCCTTGTGTGGCAACCAGTGCTGCGCGGCCGATGAGACGTGCGTCAGCGGCACCTGCGTCCCTCTCACCTGCGGGACGACCTCCTACAATCCCGCCACCCAGTGCTGCGTCAACGAGACGGTCCGCCCCAAGTTCGTCATCACCAACCTGGCCGACTGCCCCAATCGCGCGCCCCGCCCAGGCTGGGACCCCAACGTCCCCAATCCCAATGATGCGTGTGGCTCGGAGACCTCCATGTTCCCTGTACCTGACTCGTACGTCAGCACCAAGGGGACCGCGAGCTTCGTGAGCCCTTGCCGTGCGCACGATGCCTGCTACGGCACCTGCAACAGCAACAAGGTCCTCTGCGACACGATGCTCACCACCAACATGCTCACGGTCTGCCGGAACACCTTCAACCCAGCGACAGCGAGCACCCAGCTCGGCCGTTGCATCAACATCGCCGCGACCTATGGCATCGCGCTCCTCACCCACAGCGCGGGCCGGAACGCCTACGACAGCGCGCAGAAGGAGGCCTGCATTTGCTGCCCCTGACTCAGGAGTCTCGCTCTGCCTCCCGCCGCGCCAAGGGTCCTCGCATGCACTTGAATCGCCACGCCCTTCTCGCTCCATTGCTGCTGGTCCTCATGGCTACCGGCTGCTCGGAGCGACCTCGGTCGACACCGTCCGCCTCCTCGACCACGGCGCCCCTCACGGGCAGCCTGACAGGCACCTGGGTCGGCACCATGAGCAAGACCGGAGAGACCCCCGCGTCGGTCCGCTACGAAATCACGGACAACAATGGACAGCTCTCCGGGAATGCCTTCGACCTGGAGCCTGGACGCAATCAGTACATCAAGACCGGCACCCTGACAGGCACCCGGACGGGCACCTCCGCCCAGTGGTCCACCACCGGTGGCGATGCCATCACGGGCACCCTCAGCGGAACCATCTTCACGGGCACCCTGGTCGTCACGGACAACACCTACGACCAGGCCCTCACGGCACAACTGAGCCTTCAGCTCTCATCCTGTGTCCCTGAGTCGGACGTGGCCTTCTGCTCACGGCTCGGCGCGGCCTGTGGCCAGTTCCTGGGGACGGACAACTGTGGCGTTCGGCGTGTGGTCGCCAGTTGTGGAACCTGTAGCGGTGGAGCGCTCGCGTGCAACCAGAACCAGTGTCCCCCGCCAGAGTGCGCGGGCACGACCTCTGGCACGTGTACCGCCGAGTCCGGCTGCGCTTGGGTGACCGGGTGCTGCGGTGGCATGTGCCTCGCGCCTGGCGAGACCTGCCCCATCACCTGTCCGCCGCCCGAGGGATGAGCCGCCCCGCATCCCACCCTCGCTCACAACCACACAGTCCTGACGACGTCATTGAAGTCGCCCGGAAATGACATGATTGGACAGACACTCCATGCGGGCCCCAGGCCCGTGCCGTCGGAGTGTCTGTCCATGCTGTCCCGCCAAGCAGCATCCACGCCGTCCCACAGGAGCCTGCAATGACTCTCCCCGGTCGAGCGCTGTTCCTCGCATGTGCCGCCGTCGCCACGCTGCTCACGGGCTGTTCCGGGCCCGACGAGGCCACCGCCAGCGGAGACACCGCGTCGGAGGCGACGTCCTCCGAGTCCGCCCTGGCCTCGTGCACCAGCACCACCCAGGCCACGTGCCGGCTGGAGGCCGGGTGCTCGTGGAACCCCGGCTGCTGCGGCGGCCTGTGCCTGCCCACCAGCCAGACCTGCCCCATCACCTGCCCGCCGCCCGAGTCCTGAGCCGCGCGCGCCGCGCCCAAAAAACAACCGCGCGGTCGACTGTCGCCTCGCAACTCCGAAGCAACAGCCGCCGCGCGGTAGAGGACTCGGAACGCCCCCCTTCCCGCTCAGGAGCCGCTGAGGCTCCTGGAGCGTCCCGAATCACAGGGCCCGACGGGCGAAGGCCACCCCGTCACGTCGGGCCTCCCGGGCACCTTCTGCGTGCCCGGGTCCTGCAAGCACGACGTGGGAGCTAGTTCACGCCGACGGCGGTCCAGCTCTCCTTCACCTTCGTCACCTCGGCCGAGTCCGCGCCGTACAGGTCCGTGGCCGCCTTGATGGTGGCCGTGCGCGCCTGGGCGAACGTGGTGCTGGGCGTCATGTAGTGGGCCAGGGCGCGGTAGTAGATCTTCAGGCCCTTATCCATCCCGATGCCGTCCTTGACCTCAATCTTGGACGTGCGGTTCGTGCCACCGTTGGCCAGCAGGTAGAACGCGTTGTTCGCGATGCCGCTGGAGCCGTGGACTTCCGTCTGCTTCGGGTAGTCCTTGTAGTTGTCGATGGAGTAATTGTCCTTCTTCGGGTCGTCCATGTACCGCAGGCCGTCCGTGTCATCGCCGTTGGTCGGCGTCCACGCCGTCTCGCCGATGGTCCAGTTGAACTTCACGGCCGGGTTCTGCGTGGACGCGTACCACTCCACGCCCGCGCCCATGATGTCGCTGAACGCCTCGTTCAGGCCGCCCGACTCGCCGCGGTAGATGAGGCCGGCGGTGCGCTCGGTGAGGCCGTGGGCGATTTCGTGGCCCGCGATGTCCAGCGCGGTGAGCGGACCGGAGTCCACGCCGTCGCCGTCGCCGTAGCTCATCTTCTCGCCGTCCCAGTACGCGTTGACGAAGTTCTCGCTGACGTGGACGTAGGAGACCAGCTTCTCACCCTTGCCGTCGATGGAGTCGCGGCCGAGGACGTTCTTCAGGAAGTCGTACGTCATCGCCGCGCCGTAGTGCGCGTCGACCGCGGCGCGGTTGCGCTCCGGGTCCGTGGCCTCGCCCCAGATGTTGTTGTCGTCCTTGATCTGCGTCTGGCCGCTGGCCTCTTCCTGGTTGCGCGCGTCGTACGTGGCCACGCCCTTGCCGCGGGTGCCGTCCTCGAGCGTGTACGTGCCGTCCGCCTGCTTCTTGGTCTCCAGCGCGACCTTGCCGCTGTAGATGGACGTGTCGTCCGCGGCGCCCGGCGCGGGCGGCTCGGTGGGCGGCTGCTGGGTCGTCTTGGGGGTGATGGACAGGCCCCACTTGACCAGCTTGCCCTTGTCGCCCGCGGCGTGGTCGCTCACCTTCAGCGTCCACTCGCCCTTGGCGGACTCGCCCGCGAAGGCGGTCAGGTCGAAGTCCTGCTTGATGTTGTCCGCGCTGCCGCCCGTGCGGTTGTGCACGTCGAACGTCTTGCCGGAGGGGCTGGTCAGCGTGACCTTCAGGTCACCCTTGTACGTGTGGGTGATGTCCAGGGACAGCTTGAGCTTGTCGACCGTGACGTCGTCGGCGACCGTCACCTTGGAGGTGACCGAGCCCTTGTCCTTGATCTGCGCGTTGGGCGACGTGGAGACCTTCACGTCCGCGGGGGCCGCGGCGGCGCCCTTCGTCCCGGCCGCGCCCTTGGTGGCGGCGGCGTCACCCGTGCCGTGCGTGGCGCAGGGGCAGTTCTTGAAGCCGTCGATGGTGTTGAACTTCTCGTAGACCTTCCCGCTGTTCGCGTCGATGAAGTAGTTCATCTTGCGCGGGTTCTCGGTGGCCGTGGTGTCGGCGACCTCGACGCGGTACGCGGAGCGGTACTGGCCCGACGGGTCCTTGTAGATGATGCGCTCGGAGTGCGGCTGGCGGTCCGGCGTGCCGTTGAACTCCTTCAGCGCGATGTCCAGCACCTGGGCGTTGGACAGCGCGGGCTTCTGCGTGCCGATGCCGGCCGGAATCTGGGTCTGGTCACCCGTGACGCTGTCGACCTTGCCGTCCTTGGCCAGGTGCGCGACGACCTGCTCACCGTAGACCTTCACGCCCTCGTGGCTGCGGTCCAGGCGCACGTGCGTCATGCCCAGCTCGTCCCGCTCCACGTTCTTGGGGACGAAGGAGGGGTACTGGATGCCGCCGCGCAGGCCCTGCGACGGGAGCTTGGTGCCCACGTCCAGGTGCTGCAGCGCGGTCTGGATGGCGCTCTGCGCCTCCTTGCTGTCCAGCGACAGGCGGCCGACGGGGGGAGGCAGCGGCTTGAGCGTGTTCTCCGCGCGGGCCAGGTCGGACGTCTTCGCGGCCGGGCCGAACCCGTCCTTGATGACGTTCGCGGCCGTCGGGGTCTTCGCGGCGCTCTTGGGCCGAGCCTCGGAGGAGATGGTGGGGAGAACCGACGGCTTCGAACCTTCAGTGCGGCGAATGCTCATGGGGGTCTCAGGACTCCATACGAGGTGGCTGAAGAGTTATCGCGAGAATGTATCAAGAAGTTGCGCTCATCTCGAAACGAAGGCCCGCGCGCTCCAGGACGCGCCCGTGCACGCGAGCCTTCTTGCTTTTCGAGAAGCCTCCCGAGGCCCGTTTCAGCTCACAGGAAGTTGAAGGGCGTGGAGACGGAGAGTGTGTGGATGAGCTGGTCCGTCTCGGCGGTGGGGCGGCGGGTGAAGACGTTGAGGTAGCCGACCTCCACGGAGGAGTGGTCCCCCAACTTCCAGCCCACGCCCACGAAGGCGCGGTTCATGTCGAAGCCCTGGCGGGGCCCGTTGTCCACGGAGTTGAGGTGGACGAAGGCCTCGTCCCAGACGATGAGCGACAGCCGGCCCTCGGCGGCCACCGGCAGCCCACCCCGCAGCATCACCCGGGCGCGGTGGGATACCGCCGTGGTGCCCGGAAGGAAGCGCTGCTCCAGGCGCGCGCGGACTGTCGTACGCACCTCGCCCAGCCTCGGAGTGAACAGGAATTGCTGGAACAGGCGGCTCTCGTTCTGGCGGAGCGCGGGGTCTCCATCCCAGACCCAGACGGGAATCCAGCCGTAGCCCAGCCACAGGGAGAGGTCCTGGGTGACGCGGGAGCCGCCCGCGGCGCGGAAGATGGCGCGGCCGTCGTCCTTGCCGAAGCGGGGCTGGGCCTCCAGGTAATACAGGAACGGCTCGGAGATCGGACCCTGGGCGCTGACGGTGTACCAGAACTGCGCCTCGGAGCTGATCGGCCGGGCGACGGCGGCGGGGGCAGCAGCCACGGAGCACAGCAGGAGGGCGAGGAGGCGGGGGAGGTGCGAACGCATGGTGTGTGTGCCTAGAGCATGAACAGCACCCGCTCAATCCATCCGTGCCAGCGAACGTGGCCCGGACAACGAAGGGCGGACGCGGGGGTGTCAGGTCTCTCAAAGAGGCCGGGGCTCGGGCGAAAGCAACTCCATGCGTGCGAGGACTGGACGCGCGCGGCGCATGGCTTGACCCGAGGGCGCGGGGGCGTGCGACGCTTCAGGTGCTCGCGTCGTCCCCTCACGCGCGTCTGGCCCGTCCCCCTCCTGGAGCATCCCCCTCTCATGGCCACGAGTGCTTTCGCATCCCTCATGAACGTCTCGCAGCTCTTGTTGGACAAGGGCTTCGAGCCCAGCAACGTCACACTCGCGCTCGGGCAGGTGGGCGCGGCGTTGGATGTGGACCGGGTCTACATCTTCGAGAACAGCACCGCGCCCGACGGGAGGCTGCTGGCCAGTCAGCGCTACGAGTGGACCGCGGCGAGCGCCTCCGCGCAGCAGGACAACCCCGACCTGCAGAACGTGCCCTACGACGCGGTGATGCCGTCGTGGGTGGAGCCCCTGTCCTCGGGGCGCGTGCTCAAGGGCGGGCCGCGCGACTTCCCTTCACCCGCGAGGGAGCTGTTGGAGCGACAGGACATCCGCTCGCTGCTCGTGTGTCCCATCGTGCTGTGCAGCGAGTGGTGGGGCTTCGTGGGCTTCGACGACTGTCGCACCGAGCGCACCTGGCCGGGCGAGGAGAGCCATGTGCTCCAGGCCCTGTCCAACGCGCTGGCGGGCTCGCTGCGCCACGCGCGCCTGCGCAACACGCTCAACAGCGTGCAGACGCAGCTGCGCACCATCATCGAGCGCCGCGGCACCACCCCCTCCTCCTGAAACCCCGTCGAAGGCCGCCGGCGGCGTGAGCAGCACCCCGGCGATGCGCCACGGGTAGGGGCCCTTCCGGGCCCTGCCCGGCATGGAGACACATCAGCAACTCCATGGCATCCACATCTCCGTTGAGGGGCGCCACCAGCAGGTTGAGGGGGACTGTCCCCCTCGTGAAGCGCCTCGTGCGGCACTCGAGGGACACCCTGCCCTCTTGAAGAGTCGTGCGACTGGGATGGTCCATCAATTGCTTCGCATCACCGGCGATGGTCGATTGCCACGCATTGCGCGGCCCTCTGCGACAATCCCTCTCACCCGGTGCGCCTGTGTGCCTTCGACCTCGAGAAGCGAGAAACCTCGCTGGGGATAAAAGTCCGGTGACTCAGGACGGATGTCTCTCGTGAGCCCCCTGTCGTGCCTGGACAACGAGGAGCGTGCAAAGTGAAGACTGGCCCGAAGCAAGGCGTATCCCGGTGGGCGGTGACGCTGGCGTGTCTCTCCGTGGTGGGTTGTGGCGATGGCGCCGAGGAGCCTCCCACTCCGCCCCTCCCCGAGGCGGCGGCGAGGCTCGCCCCGGAAGGTTGGGAGACCATCGCCCAGCAATATCAGAGCTTCACGCTGAGCCAGCCGGCCACGGTGCGGTTCGGCGTCGGGGACAAGTGGGTCACCCGCGAGCTGGCCGCGGGCAGCGTGTATTGCTTCTTCTACCCGGACCCGGCGCCCGGCATCTTCAAGACGTGTCAGCGCGCCACCCAACCTCCCGCGCCCACGTCGGGGCTCAGCCCCGCGTGCGCGAGCTTCTATCCGACGGGCTTCACCCTCTCCAGCACGCGCGCGGCCCAGCCCATCCCCACGCTGGCGAAACCCGCCAAGGGCGTGGCCGTCACCGAGCCCACCTTCAACACGTGCGTGGTCCGCGCCACGGACCACGCCGCGGATGGAGTCTCCACGTTCGCGCGCAACGACTACTCGCGCCGGCAGGCCTTCAACACGAACAACACGAAGCAGGTGGTGTACTCGTACGACAGCACCTGGCACCTGTACGACGCCAACACCCGCGCGCGGCTCCGTCAGCTCTCCGGCCCGGGCAGCGACGCAGAGCCCCAGTGGCACCCCACGAACCCGGACCTGCTCTACTACCTGCCCACCAACGGCGTGGGCATGCAGCTGCGCGAGGAGAACGTGACGACGGGGACCACCCGCGTGGTGGCGGACTTCGGCGCGCGGCTGCGAGCACGGTGGCCGACGGCGAACGCGGCGTGGACCCGCTCGGAGGGCTCGCCCTCCGCGGATGGACGCTACTGGTGCTTCATGGTCGACGACGCCAACTGGGGCACGCTGGGCGTGTTCAGCTGGGACCGTGACACCGACACCATCCTGGGCTGGTACAACACCCAGGGAGACCGCCCGGACCACGTGAGCATGTCCCCCAGCGGGAACCACTGCGTGGTGTCCGGCGACGGCCCGCGCGGCACCGTGGCCTTCTCGCGCGACTTCTCGAGCCAGCGCCAGCTGCTGCACAAGTCCGAGCACTCGGACCTGGCGCGCGATGCCAACGGCGACGACGTCTACGTGGCCGTGGACTACCGGTCGAGCACGGGCGAGGTGTTCATGTTGAACCTGCGCACGGGCGTGCGCACGGCGCTGTTCAGCACGTACGTGAGCGGCACGGCGACGGCGCTGCACATCTCCGGCAAGGCGTACGCCAGGCCCGGCTGGGTGCTCGTCAGCACCTACGCGGACTACGGCGGCGGCCTGCAGTGGCTGCACCGCAAGCTGATGGCCGTGCCGCTCCAGGCGAACCCGAACATCTACACGCTGGCGCACCACCGCACCGCGTCCAACGGCTACTGGACGGAGCCGCTCGCCAGCGTCAACCGTGACTTCACGCGCGTCGTGTGGAACTCCAACTGGGGCAGCGGCAGCGACACGGACGTGGACGCGTACACGGTCGAGATTCCCTCGAGCGCGCTGCCGTAGCACGGGGTGACGGGCCCGGCGGGGCTGTTCGCCGCCGGGTCCTCGTCACGGACTACCACTGGGCGGGGTCGGCGTCGGCGAAGGTGGTTCCGACGCCAATCTCGTCGAACCAGACGCTGCGGTTGGGCTGGCTGCCCTGCATGTAACCATCGTCGTGCCAGCCATTGGCGTACAGGCCGACGCGGAACTGGAAGAAGCGGTCGTCGGCGATGGTGGTGTTGAGGTTGTACTGCTCGAGCACCTTCACGCCGTCGAACCACAGCTTGTAGAAGCCCGTCCCGTCGCTCGCCCACTTCGCCTGGATGACAATCTTGTGCCACACCCCGGCCGACACCGTGGCCAGGTTGCCGAACGTCACCGTCTTCTGGTTGCAGATGGTGCCCTGCTTCACCCGCGTGAAGAGCTGGTTGCCGGAGAGCCACACCATGCTGGACGGCATGTAGTCGTCACAGCCGGTGTCGGAGAAGTCCGCGATGAACTGCGCGATGTTGTAGGACTGGGGCTGGAACTGCCAGTCCTGCTGCAGCCGGAAGGCGAAGCCGTAGAAGCCGGTGTCGCCCCGGCGGTACACGTTGGAGCGCATCACCTCCGAGTGGTACCGCCCGCCGTACGACGCGTCGTGAATCTGCGTCATCTTGAGCGCGGTGCCTCCTTCGTAGGTGACGTTCGTCACCTCGTTCACCGAGCCCTGGTGCTCCCGGCTCACCGCGTTCCACCCGGCCAGTGTCCCCGTGTTGCGGAACAGGGGTGCGGCGTGGGCGACCAGCGCGAACGACACCAGCGATGCACCTGCGATGACTCCCAGCGTTCTCGTCTTCATGGCTCTCGGAGGGTGAGGGGTGGGGCCTGCAAGGCCTGTGGACCTCATATCCAGAAATAACTGACTAAACAGACTTGACTGTCCGAGGCGTCGACTATCGAGCGAAGGGTGGTTACCGAGGACGGAGGGGCTGTGGGGCACTAAGGTGGTGGGCGATGAGTGACTCGGGCGGACAGGCGTCGGCGAAGCTGGTCATCGAGGTGAAGGACCTGCACAAGACCTTCGGGGACAACGCCGCGCTGAGGGGCGTGAACCTGGAGGTCCCCGAGGGCACCACGTGCGTGCTGATGGGGGTCTCTGGCTCCGGCAAGTCGGTGCTGATGAAGCACATCATGGGGCTGATGCGGCCGGACCGGGGCTTCGTGAAGGTGTACGGGGACGAGGTCGCGAAGATGGACGAGGCGACGCTGAACCAGATGCGTCGTCAGCAGGGGGTCCTCTTCCAGGCGAATGCCCTGTTCGACTCGCTGAACGTCTACGACAACGTGGCGTTCCCGCTGCGGGAGCGCACGAAGATGTCGGAGGACGAGATTCGCCAGACGGTGGACAAGACATTGGCGATGGTGGGGTTGTCGCATGCCACCACGCGGTTCCCGGGTGAGTTGTCGGGAGGCATGCAGAAGCGCGTGGGCTTCGCGCGCGCGGCCATCCTGCAGCCGAAGATCCTGCTCTACGACGACCCCACCGCCGGTCTGGACCCGCTGACGACGGCGTCGGTGAACGAAATCATCTTCACGGGCAAGCAGCAGTTGGGTGCCACGTCGGTGGTGATTACGCCAGACGTGGCCTCGGCGTTCGGCATGGCGGACCACCTGGCGCTGATGCACGAGGGGAAAATCGTCGAGTACGGGCCGCCGGACGCCTTCCGTGAATCCCAGCACCCCGCCGTGCAGGCGTTCCTCAAGAACTACCTGCGGCGACGCGCGCAGCGGGGGCGGACGACGTAGGGACGGGGTTCAGGCTTCGTCGTCGGGGAGGAGCTGGCGGAGGAGCTGGTCGTCGGGGCCGAGTGGGCGCCAACCCGCTGATGGGGGATGGGCGAGGAGCGCACTGCTG
Organism: Myxococcus guangdongensis; assembly: GCF_024198255.1. Taxonomy (NCBI): domain Bacteria; kingdom Pseudomonadati; phylum Myxococcota; class Myxococcia; order Myxococcales; family Myxococcaceae; genus Myxococcus; species Myxococcus guangdongensis. Next base: position 152,885 of record NZ_JAJVKW010000010.1, on the reverse strand, counting down.
GCCCGCTCTACGCGCTCTTGATGGGTTTCCGGCGTGTAGCCGCTCCATCGGCCGAGGGCGATGACGACGTCCATCCGGGTTTCGTCGTCCATCACCGCCGGCCAGCCGTTAGCGAAATCGTCGGACAGCTCGCGAACGAGCACATCCCGAACAAGACGCGTGACCCGCCGGCGCTGTTCTGCCTCGGCGAGAAGCCCGCTGAATACCTGCACCGCGGCGACATCCTCTGCCCCCAGCTCGTCGGCGAGAGCATGCAGCGGGACGGCAGGGCGGGCTTCAGCAAAGGCGGAGAGCGAATCGTAACCCCGCTCTCAGACCCTCTCATACAAACGGGCCCGCACGTCACCCTCCCACGGATGCCGGGCGGTCATCGGCCCCTCCAAGAGGTGAAGCTCATTGGAATCTTATAGTCCTTCATTTGCTTGGTGACGACCTTGGGGACGGCATCCCGCGTCAACATCCGGCCAGCTCGCGCATCAGTAATCGGCTCCACTCACCGGGCCACGTGCGCCCCATGCGCCAGTCACCACCCCACAGATGGAAGGGAATGGGTGCGCCCAGGGTTGGGGAGACGACCACCACAGCGACAGCGCGACCAGCCAGCTTCGCGTCCTGTGCGTGGCCCGAGCGGTCACGGCGTGCAGTAGCGGACCGCGTCCAGGGAGCTGCCCTCCACCGTGGACGTCATGTAGAGCGCGCCCACCTGACGAGGCGCGAGCTTCTCCATCAGGACCCACTGGGCATGGGCATGCAGCGGCAGGAGGTCCGGAGTGGGAGAGCGATCCGCTGACGCATGCCCCTCGTCCTGAGTCCAGAGACGCCCTTCCCAGCCCAGAAAGGAATCACCACCAGGAGGTGGAGCCCCGTAGTCCTTGTGCTTGGAGAGCCACGCCAACCGCAGCACGCCTTCGTCCGCGAGCGCGCCGTACCAGGCGACCTGGGGCGTGGGCACTTCGCTCCAGGTCTCCCCCACGCCTCCACTGAAGAGGTTCTGGACGACCTGGACCTGGGTGACCCACGGCGGTCCGACTCTCGAGCGCATCAGCAACACCGGCGACTCCAGCGGTCCCCCACGCGTGGCCCCCAGCTCCACCAATCGGGGCGCCGCGCCGTAGGCAAGCTCGAAGGAGCGCTCGTCGCCCACCGGGTCCAGGTGGGTGTTGAAGCGGCGCAGCCGCACGGTATCGCCCCCCAGCGCGGGGGATTCATCGTTCACTGCCACCAGGACCTCTTCGTTGCGCAGCACGAGGACGTCACTGGGCCATGGCTGCTTTCTCTCGGGGCTCGTGAAGAGCACCTTCGGCGCGACGAGCACTTGTCCCCGGAGGTCCGTCACCGCTCCCATCACCTGAAACGGAGGTGTCTGCTCGGTCCCCGTGCGCCAGACCACCACCACCCGGTCTCCCTGGGGAGACGTCGCCATCCGAGGCGCTCGCCCATCTCCCTGCCAGTCGACGAGAGGGAACTCCAGCAGGTCACCCTCGGGCCCAGTCTTCGGCAAGCCCTGGGCATCCAACGGGACGAGATACGCGTGGAATGGGGGCCCGAGGCTCGGGCCATGCGTGGCGTAGACCAACGCGAGCCCGTCCTGAGTTCGCAGGAGCTTCGCCGCATAGCTCACTCCCACCGGCGCGTCCTTGCGCGTCCAGGGCATCGACACTGTCCCGGTTCCCTGCAGCACCAGGTCCGTGTTCAACCGCAGGATGCGAACCCCATTGCCGCTCATGGACACGAAGACGCCCTGGTCCGTCCGGAGGATGGAGAGGCCGTCCACATAAGGCATATCCAGGTTCGTGACGCGTGACGCGAACGACGGGTCCGTCACGCCGTCACAGTCGTTGTCGAGCCCATCACAGCGCGTCTCCGCGCTCTCGTAGTCCGCGCCATAGGAGAGCGCCGTGCACTCCGGCTCGTACGCTCCATCCACCATCGCGCGCCTGGCTCCCGCGCAGACGCCGTGCTGCTTCTCGCAGGCCAGCGGGTCCGTGCCTGCATCACCGGGCCCTGCGTCCTCCGGCGTTCCGCCATCCTCCCGAGCACCACCGTCCTCCACCACCGTGCCCGCGTCCCCCTTCCCCTCCGAGGAATCACACCCCGTCACCACCCACAACAGGACCAGGACGACCCGCCAATACCTTGCAGTCATTCCTCGAAGCCTTGCACGTCGATGCGCGTTGGGACCAGTCATGGTTGCGTCATGACCAGGAGCCCCGCGAACGCCTGACATGGCGTCCGCGGGGCTCGCGCTTCACGGCGTGCAGTAGCGGACTGCGTCCAGGACCTGCCCCTCTGCCGTGGTCGCCGTGTACATCGTCGCCATGCGGCGGGGCGCCACCTTCTCCATCAACACCCACATCGCATGCTCGTTCAGGGACATCAGCTCCAGTCCCGGCGTCCGCTCCACCGGTGCGACACCTGGGTCCTGCGTCCACAGCCGGCCCCAATAGAGCGGCGTGTTGTTCTCGCCTGGCGCATAGAACCTCGACAGCCAGGACAGTCGAAGCTCGCCCTCGTCGACGAACGCTCCGAACCAGGGGATATCGCCAGGGGTGTCCTCCAGCCAGGTCACCGGCTGGCCACCGTCGAACAGGTGGCCCGCCACGCGAATCCAGCGGAGGGACTCCGGCGCCTCTCGGCTTCGCCACACCAACACCGGAGAAGCAAGCGGAGCTCCCGCCGCCTCCCCCAGGTCGACCAACTGCGGGGCCGGCCACTCGGACGTCGTGAAGGCTCGCTCCTCACCCACTTGAGCCAACGCCGCGTCGAGTCGGCGAACCCGGACAGTGCCCTGCCCCGACCCCGACTCCTCCGTCAGCGCCACCAGGAGCTCACCATTGCGCAGCCACAACGCACTCTCCGGAGCGGGCGTCCATCCCGACGTGCTCTCGAAGAGCGCTTTGGGCGCCACGAGCACCTGCCCCTTCGAATCCACCACGGTGCCCATCACCTGGATGGGAGGAGTCAGGGGCCCACCCGTCGTCCAGAGCACCACCACCCGGTCCTCCGTGGTCGACGCAGCCACCACCGTACGCCCCTCATCCAGCGGCCGATCGAGCAACTGATGTTCCACCACCTCACCGTCCGGCCCTCTCTTCGGTGCCCCATTCTCATCGAGCGGGACGAGGTAGGCCTTGAGCGGACGCACCAGGAAGTTCGCGGTGGAGTAGAACAGCGCGAGCCCTTCCGAGGTCCGCAACAGCTTCGAGGAGCGCACGTACTGCCGAGCCGTTCCCGTGCGCACCCAGGCCATCGGCACGCTCGACGTCTCCTGAACCTTCAGGTCGTCGTCCAGCCGGAGGACACGCGCGGATTCAGCTCCGTCGAATACCGCCACCAACACCCCGGCCTCTGTCCTGAGGCTGGAGATCTGTCCCAACGCGTACCCACCAGGGAGTGCCGTGATGCGGGACTCAATCGACGGGTCCGTCACGCCGTCACAGTCGTTGTCGAGCCCGTCACAGCGTGTCTCCGAGCTCTCGTAGTCCGCGCCATAGGAGAGCGCCGTGCACTCCGGCTCGTACGCTCCATCCACCATCGCGCGCCTGGCTCCCGCGCAGACACCGTGCTGCTTCTCGCAGGCCAGCGGGTCCGTGCCTGCATCACCAGGCCCCGCGTCTCCCGGACCTCCGTCGACTGAAGTGCCACTGTCGTCCTCCACCACCACGCCCGCGTCACCCTTCCCGCCTGACGACTCGCACCCCGCCATCGCCAGACACGATAGGACCACCCCGGACCACCAGAACCGAGCATTCATTCCCCGAAGCCTCGCACGGCATCCTGTGCACGAGCCAATCATCGCTGCGGTACGACATCCAACCCACGCACCTGGAGGAATCGCAACCGGGCTGTTCGAGCTCCATCGTCTTGTACCGTCAGCCCGCTGGCGCTATCTCGGTGTGCTGTGAATTCCCACCGTGCCCCCATCAACTCAGCAGGCATTCTCGCCCTGCTGCTCACGACAGCCTGCGGCTCCGCCACCGTGGGTGGCGTCGGTAGTGGCCCGGCCACAGCGAAATGGGTGGGCCCGTCCGTTCCCCTCCCCGGAGGGAGGAATGGTGCAGACGGTCATCTACTACGGCCCGTGGCAATGCAACGCCACGTACATGGCCCAGTGCGAGAGCCGCTGTGCCATGGAGGGGCATGCGCTACTGGGCTGCATCTGGCTTGCCGACATCAAGGGAGACTGGACGGGCCGATTCCTCGGTCTCCCCGCCAAGGCAGGCACTCGCTACGCCGTGAAGCACTGCTGCTGCAGCTATCCTGAAGTGAGCAGCGCGGAGGAGCTGCGCAGGTTCTGGGACAATGCGCGCAGGACGTTCCGTCGCGGTTGGGCTGAGGAGTTCGGGGCATGGCCCCAGACAGGTGGCAGGAACTGGCCCGGCCACCACATCCACGACCTGCTGCACGGGGGCGCTCCCGTCGCGAGGTCCAACGTCCTGCCTGTTCCAGAGGACGTGCACAAGCTCCTCAATGACGCGTACCCTGCCTGCTACTCCAGAGACCCGCGGTGGCTCTCCATCGGCCCCGTGAAACCCTACGTGGACTGACGATGACGCTGGATGAACTCCTCGCCGAAATCTCTCGAGCCCATCACCCACACCCGCCAGCCACCCGCGAGGCGATTGCCGACTTCGAAGCACGCGTCGGATGGAAGCTCGACGACGAACTGCGCGCCTTCTATCTGCACAGCAACGGCGCCGAACTCTTCGAGCCCTTGCCCGAGGCGCGCTACAGCATCCTGTCCCTCGCGGAAATCCGCCGTGCACGCGTCGCGATTCGCGGAAGGGACGAGGACTCGGCCGGCCCTCCCAGCTGGTGGACACTCGTCGATGTCCAGGACGGCGACTACGCCCTCGTGGACATCGATTCCGCGCCCTCGCGCTACCCGCTCCTGGATGGCTGGCACGAGAGCTACCCACAGCGCTGTCGGCGGATTGCCTCCTCGTTCCGTGAGTTCCTGGAGCGCGCACTCACGGGAGGAGACCGCATCTACTGGCTCAACGAGTAGGGCCCGCGCCTCACGACCTCACTGCGTGCAGTAGCGGACCGCGTCCAGGAACAGCCCCTCGTCCGTGGACACCATGTACATCGCCGCCATGCGCCGGGGCGCCACCTTCTCCATCAACACCCACTGCGCCTCCGCCGTCAGCCGCATCGGCTCCAGCGCTGGCGTCCGCTCCACGGCCGCAACGCCCGGCTCCTGCGCCCACAGCCGCCCCCAGAACCGCGCCGCGCCGCCCTCTTCCTGGTCGTACACCTTCGACAACCAGGACAGCCGAACCACCCCGTCGCCACCGTACGCGCCGTACCACGGCACGAACCCCTCGGGCTCCTCCGTCCAGGTCGTAGGCATCCCTCCCTCGAACAGGCTGCCCGTCACCTGAATGCGATTGCGGAAGTCCGGCGCCTCCCGCCCCCGCAGCACCAACACCGGCGACACCAACGGCGCTCCCGCCGCCTCGCCCCGCTCCACCAACAACGGCATCGGTGACTCCGAGGCCGTGAACACCCGCTCCTCCCCCACCTGCTCCAACGACTCGTCGAGCCGGCGCACCCGCACCACCTCCTGCGCCACCCCCGACTGCGCCTCCCCCATCGCCACCAACACCTCGCCGTTGCGCAGCCACAGCACACTCGCTGGATACGGCGTCCCGCCCGACGCGCTCTCGAAAAGCACCTTCGGCGCCACGAGCACCTGCCCCCGCGCATCCGTCACCTTCCCCATCACCTGCCGCGGCGGCGCCTGCTCGGAACCCGCACGCCACAACACCACCACGCGCTCCCCCGTCGGCGACGCCGCCACGAACGACGCCGAGCTGTCGAGCTCCCGGTCCAACACCGGATACTCCACCAGCGCGCCCCCACCGTCCGTCCTCGGCGCACCCTCCCCATCCAGCGGAACCAGATACGCCCGGAGCGGCGGCAAAGCCCCCTCCGTCGTCGCGTAGTACAGCGCGGGCCCCTCCTGCGTGCGCACCAGCCTCGCGCTCCGCGGCAGCGCCGCCGCCCCTCCCGTGCGCGTCCACGGATACGGCACCCCCGAGCTCCCCTGGAGCACCAGGTTCGAATCCAATCGCAGGATGCGCGCCTCGCTCGCCGAATCCAGCACCGCCACCCACACCCCCGTCTCCGTCCGGAGGCTCGACACCAACCCACCGTGCACCGAGAAGCCCAGCGCCGCCACCCGAGACGTGCTCGACGGGTCCGTCACCCCATCACAGTCATTGTCCAACCCGTCACACCGCGTCTCCGCCCCCTCGTAGTCCGCGCCATAGGAGAGCGCCGTGCACACCGACTCGTACGCGCCATCCACCCTCGCGCGCTTCGCGCCCGCGCAGACCCCGTGCGTCTTCTCACACGGCGGCCCCGCCTCCACCACGCCCCCATCCGCGCCCGCGTCCACGGGCCCCGCGTCCGGCGCCCCCGCATCCGGCGTTCCCGCATCCGGCCCCTCGGAGACACCCGCGTCGTCGTCGACCACCGGCCCCGGCCCACCCTTCGACTCCGATGAACCACAGGCCGTCATCACACACATCAACAACAACCCCATCCCCACCTGAATACACTTGGCTTGCATGCGACCCAGGTTGCACGCGACCCACCTCGAAAGCCACGACAACCCGAGTCTCGCGAAACATTGTCTGCTCGGGATGCACCCCCACGACAATCCAACCACTGACACGGAAACACCGTGCACCCCGACTGCAGACATGAACTCCGACTGATACAAACACGAACGCCCGCGAGGGCACGTGGCTCCTCGCGGGCGTCCGAAGTGTCGACTTTTCAGCGATTGAGGCCGATGCGCGGACCCGAGCCCGGCGGCACGCAGGTGTAGGTCACCTCCTGGCCCGCCGTCTTCGCGTAGTTGCGCAGCGCCGCGTCCGACACGCTCGCCGTGGTGCCGTCATCCGGGATGAAGCCGTTGCCCGACGGGCTGAAGAGGAACCCCTTCACCCGCCCCCCCAACGCCACCTTCGCGATGAGGTCACACTCCGTCACGCCCGTGCCCAGAATCTTCGAGGCGAACGGCGTGCGCGCACGCTGCAGCAACAAATCGATGCGCGGCCCCACCGCCGACGCATTCGTGCTGCTCAGCGTCACCTGCTGCCCGACGATGGGCGCCAGGTCCGTGTCGAACGCGAGCAACAGCTGCTCCACGTCCCGCCGCGTGGCATCCGGGTTGTTCAGCGGGAAGCCCACGCCGAGGCTCGGGATGAACACGATGGCCGACAGGAAGCGCGCCACCGTGTCCACCGCGCCGTCGTGCACGAAGCCGAACCCGCGCACCTGGTCCCCCTGCCAGCCGCTGTCCGGCGCCAGGAAGAACGGCGTCGTCGGGTTCCCGAACATGCCGACCTTCTGGTACAGGTTGCGCAGGTGCGGAATCTTCACGATCTGCGGGATGTTCTCGAAGCTCGCCATGCCATCCGTGCCGTAGAAGCCCTGCGCCGGGCTCAGCCGGTGGCACCCCTCACACGTGAAGCCCAATCCCTCCCCGAACGGGATGCCGTCCGAGCGGCGTGAGCCCGCGTAGAAGTCCAACCCCCGCTGCTGCGCCGCCGTCAGCGAGTTGTCCAGGTTGCGCACCGGGTTGGGCGGCAGCTGCACCTGCAGCTGGAAGTCGGTGAAGCGCTGCATCTCCGTCTGCGTGGGCGCGGTGGAGCGGCCCAGGAGCCCCTCGAACGCGACGATGAAGTTCATGAACGACAGGTTGGGGTCCGTCCCCGACGTGCCGAAGAAGCCCGTGGAGCGGTCGCCACGCCAGTGCATCGGCCCCGACACCACCATGCCGCGCAACGTCTGCGTCGTCATGGGGCCCTTCATCGGGTGGAAGTCCTCCACGTTGCCCGAGCCGTTGATGTGCGGCTTGAGCAACTCCGCCGCGCCCAGCAGGCGCCCCGGAATCGGGTTCTTCGTCACGTCGTCATCCGGGTTGCCCAAGTCCCACGCCAGGTCATCCATGTCACCGAAGATGTGGCAGCTGGCGCACGACGCCTCGCCGTTCGCCGAGAACGTCGCCGCGTCGTAGAGGATGGGGCGGCCCTGCACCACGGCGGCGGGCTCCGGGTTGGGCAGCACCTGCTTGCCCAGCTCCGCGCGCGTGGCCAGGTCGATGACCTTCACCGCGTTGTCGAAGCGGGTCAGCACGTAGAGGCGACCTCGCGCCTCGTCCAGGATGAGGCCGCTGGGGCCGCCGCCGCTGATGGGGATGTAGGCCGCGCTGTTGAGCCGAGGGTTGAAGCTGTCCGCCTCCAAGGCCTGCGTGTCGAACACGCCCACCTTGCTGGAGCTGTACGCGGCCACGTACAGCGTGCGCCCGTCCGAGCTCACCGCCATGTCCACCGGCGTGGCCAGGCTGTGGTTCTTCGCCGTCCGGTCGAAGGCCGGGTCCGTGGCCAGCTTCGTGTAGTCCAGGTGCTTGTTGAGGTGACGGGGCAGCACGCTGCCGCCGAGGATGGCGGTGATGCGCGTCTCCGCCAGGTGGCCCTGCACCGTGGTGCCGCCGTAGTTGCCGGGGCCCTCGAAGCGCACGTGGTTGAAGGCCTCCGTGTTGGACACGTACACCGTGCCCGTCACCGGGTTGGTCACCATGTTGAACAGCGTGGTGCCCACCTGCGAGTACGCCGCCTTCTGCCCCAGCGAGTTCGCGTCCACCGCGAAGACGTCCTGGTCCGGCAGCCGGAAGCGCACCGCGTTGTTCCAGTTGCGCCCCAGCTCGTCCTGCCACCGGCTCGTCTGGTTGTTGTACTTCACGATGAGCGCCACCTCGGGCGCGCGGATGCCCTCGTGGTTGGTGCCCGGGCCGGGGCTTCCACCCGGATAGATGGAGCCGTTCACCAGACAGGGCAGATAGGGATTGAAGCCCTCACAGACGGTCTCCTCCAGGATGGAGGTCGTCTGGTTGCCCGACTTGAACACGGCCGCGTACACCGTCTGCTTGTCCGGGCTCACCGTCAGCGCGCGCGGGGTGTCTCCGAAGAAGTTGAGGATGCGCACGGGCGTGCCGCCCAGCGTGGCGCCCAGGTTGGCCGGGTCGAACACCCAGACGTCCGCGCGGCCCACACCCGGCGTGGTCAGCTTCGGGTCTCCGGCGCCCGGCACCGCCGCGATGGACGCGTGCGTGCGGTGCTGGCCTCGGTGCGCCGTGGTGATGAAGGCCCGGCCCCCCGTGCCCGCGAAGACGATGTCGCGCGGCTCGTCCCCCACCAGCAGCGTGCGAACCACGCGCGGCGTGCCCGTGAGCGACACCACGCTCACGCTGTCCGACAGGTGGTTGACCACCCAGACTTCATTGTCGTTGCGCGCGGCGACAGCCACGGGCTCCAGGCCCACCTGCACGCGCGATTGCAGCGTCAGGCCATTGGCGCCCACGGTAAAGATGGACAGGCTGTTGTCCGGCGTGTTCACCGCGAACAGCCGCGTGCGGTCCGGCGACAACGCCAGCGGGCGCACCTGACCGCTCTCGAAGGCGATGAACGACGGCGGCGCCGCGCGCGCGGGAGTGAAGCCCGGCGACATGACGGCGAGCAGCGCCGCCGCCGCCAGCAAGGACTTCTGGATACCTCTGAGTCTCGTGGGAGTCATGGGGATGCCAGACCTCTGGGGATGACAGGGGGACGACCACGGCGAGAGCCCATCCCACGCCGCGAACCGCGAGACCCCACGCACACGCCGGCCCCACGCGGCGGGGACCTACGCCGACGGCAATGGGCTGCAGGAATGTGAGCGGGGTGGAAAAGCGTGGAGCCCTTGAACGGCTACGCTCGGACCGGTCTACAGACAGACATGATGCAATGCGTTACCGAGAGGACACACTGATGCGGGATTGAGCATCCTCACCTCCGACATGGCAGGATTCCGAGGAAGCCAAGGTATCGCTGAGCGGCCCTGGACCGCTTGCCCCATTGCGCCAATTCCCTTGGCCGAAGGCGACAACATGAGCTCTCCGGCGACCCTGTTGACGAGCTGGGCCCTCGCGCTCCATCGCACGCTGGAGCTGCGTGGCCTGGACTCCCACGGGCTGTTCGTGAAGGCCGGGTTGAATCCGGGGCTCCTGGGTGACGCCAACGCGCGCTATCCGCAGGAGGGGCTGACGCGGCTGTGGCGGCTGGCGGTGGAGAGCTCGGGGGACCCGGCGATTGGGCTGGAGATGGCGCGGCAGGTGAGCCCGACGACGTTCCACGCGGTGGGCTACCGGCTCAACGCGTCCAGCACGCTGCGCGAGGCCTTCGAGCGGCTGGTGCACGCGGTGGCGCTGGTGTCGGACGCGCTGCGGCCGGCCTTCACGCGGGATGGGGACTGCTATCAGGTGCTGCTCTTCGACGGCGGCGACGGGCCGCACCTGTGCGAGGAGGAGACGGACGCGGTGGCGTACCTGCTCGTGCGCTTCTGCCGGGTCGTCTACACGCGGGAGCTGTCCCCGCGCGAGGTGCTGCTGCGCCGGCAGGCGCCCTCGGACTTGAGGCCGTACGAGAAGCTGTTCCGGTGCAAGGTGACCTTCGGGGCCAACGCGGACGTGCTGGTGTACGAGCGGGCGCCGTTCGAGGTGACGCTGCCGGGGGCGAACCCGGAGCTGGCGCGCATCAACGACGAGCTCATCACCCGGCACCTGGCGAGGCACGCGGGGCAGGACCTGGTGACGCGGGTGCGCGCGATGCTGCTGGAGCTGATGCCCCAGGGCGAGCCGTCGCAGGAGAAGGTGGCGGAGCGGCTGCACATGAGCTCGCGCAGCCTGCAGCGCAAGCTGGTGGACTCGGGCTCGGGCTTCCGCGAGCTGCTCGCGGAGACCCGCCGCACGCTGGCGCTGTCCTATCTCTCCGAGCCCGGGCGCTCGGTGAGCGAAATCGCGTACCTGCTCGGCTTCTCCGACGTGAGCACCTTCACCCGCGCCTTCCGTCGGTGGACGGGACAGCCGCCCAGCCGCTTCGGCGCGCGCTCGGGCTCGTGAGCGTCACGTCCGCGCCATCACTGGGAAGCGGTCCGGCCCCGTGGGCAAGGACAGCCCGCGCACGAACAGGTCCGCCTCCGCGTCCTCCTCGAGCACCCGCGCATCCGGCCACCAGCGCTCCGGCGTGAAGCCGAACTGGAGCTGCTTCACGGGCTCGGTCACCAGTCGGCCCAGGTACGGGCGCAGGTCGAACACCTCGGTCGCGAAGACGTCGTCGATGTGGAGCACGCCGTCCTCCACGCTCGCGAAGACCCACGCGTCCTCGCGCAGCTGGCGCAGCGGGCGCGCGAAGTTCGCCGCCGCGTACCAGCTCGCGATGCGCGCGTGGAGCCGCGCGCCGAAGCGCTCCGTCACCGGCGTGCCCGTGCTCGCGAGCGTCAGCAATCCCTGACGGATGGCGGGGTCGGCCAGCTCCAGCGTCGGCGCGGGGTCGGCCGACGGCGTCACCTCGTGGTCCACGCCGAACAGGCACTGCGCTCGCGGCGCGAAGCCGAAGCGTGGATAGAAATCGAGCACCGTCTTGTTCGCGAACAGAATCACGGGCGCGTCGCCGAGGGCCTCCATCGCCGCCTCCATCGCCACCCGCGCGAGGCCGTGTCCTCGGCGCTCGGGGACACAGCCCACCGCGCCCAGTTGGTAGCCGATGACGTCGCGCCCCTCCACGCGCAGGCACATGCGCATCACCGACGCGTTCGCCACCACGCGCCCGTCCTCGATGACGCCGAACGCGCGGTAGTCGTCGGTCCACTCGCCCCACTCGCGCCAGCGCTTGAAGTCCACGGTGCGGAAGACCCGGGGCACGTAGTCGCAGAAGGCGGATTGCAGCGCGGGAGCATGGTGGTCGATGACCACGACTCGGGAGTTCGACATGGCGGGCACCACAGCACGAACGCCCATGTGTCCGAAACTTCCCGTTCACGCGGCATCGCGTCCGGGTCGGGCGTGCGCGTCTCCCGCTCGAACGCGGCGCGCGGGTGACTCACGTGCAGTAGCCGACACGCGGACCTGGAGCGCGACCGGGGCGCGATTTCACCCGCGCGGATTCGCTGACAGGAGCGTGCGTGGCGCGAGCGGTGCACAGGGGCCGCCCGCGTCACCCCCTGTTTCCCCCACCTCACGCAAGGAGCCTGGCATGTGCACCGACTTCCTCGTCGTCGCCTCGGATAAGAGCGTGGTCAATGGACGCAGCATGGAGTTCGGCGTCGACCTCAACTCCAAGCTGCTCGTCAGGGCCCCTGGCTCGAAGTTCGCCTCGCCCTCGCCCTCGGGACTCACCAATGGCCTGGCGTGGAGCTCCAAGTACGGCTACGTGGGCCTCACCGGGAAGGGTGACCTGCCCATCATCGTCGATGGCCTGAACACGGAGGGGCTGTCCACCGGCTGCCTGTGGCTGCCGGACTCGCGCTACCCGAAGGTCACCGAGAACTCGAAGGCGCTGGCGCTGGCGTACTTCGCCGGCTGGGTGCTGGGGAACTTCGCCACCGTCGCGGAGGTGCGCGGGGCGCTCGAGAAGGGCGAGGCGCAGGTCTGGGAGGCGGACTGGCTGGCGCAGTACCTGCCGCTGCACTTCCCCATCCATGACGCCCAGGGCAACAGCCTGGTGGTGGAGTTCCTCGACGGCGTGATGCACCTGCACGACAACCCCGTCGCCGTGCTCACCAACGCGCCGCCCTTCCCGTTCCAGCTGAAGAACCTGCGCGAGTACGTGGGCCTGTCCCCGTGGGACGCGAAGAAGGTGGAGCTGGGCAGCGAGAGCTTCGCGCAGCCCGGCCACGGCAGCGGCCTGCGCGGGTTGCCCGGAGACCCGATGCCTCCGTCCCGCTTCGTGCGCGCCACGTACCTCAAGAACTTCGCGCGCCCCGTCGCCAACGCCTCCGAGGCCACCACCCTCGCCTTCCACCTCCTCAACACGGTGGACATCCCGCGAGGCACCGTGCGCGCACTCAACGAGAACACCCAGAAGGAAGAGGACGACTACACGCAGTGGACCGTGGTGAAGGACCTCACCCACAACGTCCTCAACGTGCGGTTCTACGAGGACCCGCTCATCTACTCGGTGGACCTCGAGTCGCTCGACTTCCAGGCCGCCAACGGGAAGACCTTCGCCGTGCCCTCGAGCCCCGGGTCCATCGACATCACGGACAAGCTGACGCGCTGAGGCGCTCCGTGGGACGGAGCGGGCCCCGCTTCACGTTCGAGGAAGCGGGGCCCGTCGTGTCGAAGTCGTGTCAGTGGATGCGCAGCGCCAGCTTGCCCAGGTGGTGCTTGCCCACGGCCTCGTGCGCGTTGCGGGCCTCGTCCAGGCGGAAGACCTGGGAGACCTCGACGTGGAAGGGGCCGGACTCGATGAGGCCGTTTAGCCGCGCGAGCACCTTGGAGTTGGCCTCGCCGTTGTAGCTGGAGACCTTGACGCCATCGTTGCCCTTGGGCGCGGGCTCGACGCCGTTGGGGAAGGCGATGTGGCCGCCGGACTTCACGCACGAGAGCGCCTGGTTCGTCTTGTCGCCGCCGGCGAGCACCAGGGCCGCGTCCAGGCCGTCCGGCGCGAACTCACGCGCGGCCTTCACCACGTCATCCGCGCGGCCGTCCACGACCTTGTCCGCGCCGAGCTTCTTCAAGAGCTCCACGCCGTCGGAGCCGGAGGCCACCGCGAGCACACGCGCGCCGAGCCGCTTCGCGAGTTGTACCGCGAGATGCCCCACGCCGCCGCTGGCGCCGTAGACGAGGAGCGTGGTGCCCTTGCCGACCTTCAGCGTGTCCTCCACGCCTTGCAGGGCGGTGATGCCATCCGCCGCCAGGACGCCCGCCTGCTCCGCGCTCAGGCCCTTGGGGATGGGCGCGGTGTCGTTGGCCTTCACCGCGGTGTATTCGGCGTAGAAGCCGCCCTTGTCGTTGAGGAAGCCGAAGGCGTAGACCTTGTCGCCGACCTTCAGGTTCTTCACGCCGTCGCCCACGGCGGCGACGGTGCCGCAGCCATCCGTGCCGAGGACGTGGGGGAAGGACGTCTTGCCCGGCTTGTAGCCCTCCATCTCGCCCGCGCGCTCGGAGGGGTCCCACTGGCCGATGCCCGCGGTCTCGACCTTGATGAGCACTTCACCGGGACCTACTTGGGGGACGGGGACGGTGCGCGTGTCGAGCACCTCGGGACCGCCGAAGCGGTCGATGGCGGCGGCCTTCATCTGGGAAGGAATGGAGGGGTTCATGGGGTGTCTCCGGAAGATGGGGTGTCTTCCGCAGGCTGGGCACGGCCACGGGGGATTGCAGAGCTGGCGACACGGCGACGGGCCAGGGCATGTCCACACGGCCGCCGACCGGGCACGAGAGGGGGCGGGCTGGCGTACAGTTCCCGGACACCCTGTCGTGAGGCTTGGAGGCCGGGAATGTCGTCACGGACGAAGCTGCGCTCGTGGTTGCTGGGGGGCGCCCTGTTGATGTCATCCACGGCTGGGAGCGCGGGCGCGCCGGCGGTGGCGATCGAGGGAGTCGAGCTTCGTGTGTTCGACCGCGCGAAGGGGGCCATCGTCGCGGTGGACGAGGCCTCGGACCCGTATGGGATGAACGTGGACGCGGTGCTCTTGGTGAAGGTGAAGGGCACGTACGAGGGCGACAAGCCGCTGCGGCTGAAGCTCACGGCGAGCGCCCCGAAGGAGGAGTCGGAGGCGGGTTCGCGCCGCGCGTGGAAGACGGCGCAGACGCGTGAGCTTCACGTGCTCGCGGAGGGCGGCGTCACGGTGGTCCCGTTCCTGATGACATACCAGTGCGCGGCCACCGTGAAGGTGGTGGCCACGCTGACGGGCCCCGGGGTGCAGGGGACTCGCACGCTGGACACCGCGTTCCCCTGCGCGGAGTGAGGAGTTGTCGACCTCACCACCCGAGCGCTTCGGGAGCGAGGGTGAACGGGAGTAGCAGCTCGGGAAGACGCTCATGCTGACGCTTCATCTCAATCCACACCGAGGGGTGCTGCCTCGTTCGGACCTGCCGTGCCAGCATGTCGAGGTGCTCCTGGGGCATTCCCTGTGACTTCGCCCGGAGGTAGCCGTTCAAGTGCGCCATATAATCCCAATAGGCGGCACGACGCGCATGCGGGAGCACCTCCCTCAGGTTCAATTGCAGGACATCAATCGTGTACTCCGCGCGGTGATACGCCTCCGTCTTCGGGGTTGCCCTGGGACGAAAGAAGAAGGTGTCGCGGAGGTCGAGCTCAAGGAAGTCCGTGGGCTCCTCGACACGAGGGTCGATGAACACGGGCCTGCCAGGAATGGGCGGCGTCACGGGCGCCAGCCGGGGCCGGGCCACTTTCGTCAACACGTTCGAGGCTTCGTCGAAGACAGCAAAGTGGTCATTCTTGCGCACGTTGCAGGAGCCGCACGCATAGAGATAGTTCATCCACGCGAAGGCGACCTCTGGGTAGAGCGTCTTGGGGCGGATGTGCTCCACCTCGTCCGCGACCGAGTCCTCGCAATAGGCGCAGCGCCGCGCGCCCGAGCACATCTGCGTCAGCGTCGACTTGACGTGGTCGAAGGTCGGATTGCCAATCTTGTTGAGCGAAGAGAAGCGCTTCTTCGCCAGCGCCACTCGCCCCGCGTAGTCAGGCAGGGCGTCGATGGACTGTTGATATCCCTCGAGCCCTTGGCGAGCGGCTTCTGGCAACTGCCCTTGCGGCAGACGAATCACTTGAGCAGGTCCTCCACGGCAGGAGAGGGAAGCGCGCTCGCGGCCGTCGGGGTCTGTGCCCTCAAGCGTTCCTGCTCCTGTCGCTCCTTGTCATTGAGCCCTTCGGAGAGTTCCTTCTGGTTGAGCATCGCCAGGCGCTCGAGCTGCGCGATGGCCTCGACCGAACGCGTGGGCACGTCTCCGAAGACCCCTGTCCCATAAGCATCCAGGACGTTGCCGTACAGCAACCTGTCCCTCGCGATGCCAGTGACCATTCCACCCGACTCCTCACTTCCGGGGCGGGGCAACCGGAAGATGCTGCCCACTGTCGCGGCCTGACAGATGAGCGGGCTGTGCGTGGTGACGATGAACTGGATGTGAGGAAAGTGCTTCCGGAACCAGTGCCCGACACGGCGCTGCCAGGTGGGGTGGAGGTGGACATCGATTTCGTCGATGAGGACGACCCCCGGCACCTGGACCGTCGTCGCATCACCCGAGGCAAAGAGGTGCTCCGCGCCATAGGTCTTCACGAGCTGGCGGATGAGCTCGAACGTCATGCTGAGGACGGAGCGATAGCCGTCACTCAGGTTCTCGACAGGAATCTCGCAGCCATTGCCGTCGACGAAGCGCACGCCATCCGAGCTGATGGAGTGGAGCCTGGCCTCGTGCGGGAGAAAGTCGGGCTGGTTGATGAACTGCTTGAGCGCCTCGAGCAGCTTGCCCTCCTTTCCTTTCCCATCCGTTTCCAGGTTCTTGAACTGGAGCAGCTTGAGCCACTCCAGACACTCCGTCAGCGCGACGGATTCACCGAACACCGAGAGATGCCGCGCGAGCTTGGGATTGGAGAAGAACAGTTTCTCCTGGTCCTTGTCTCCCCCCGTGAACCTTCGGAAGGGCCCATACGAGGCGCAGAACCAACCGTAGCCATCTCCCCAGATGTTCCGGTTAGGGTCGGTTGTGACAGCTTCCCCCGAGAGCTGAACCGCCCCCGCCTCAGCGCGCTGGAACCTCAATCGGGCCTGGAGGTCGACGTTCTTCGGTGCCCTTCCTCCTCCCGCGAAGTGGTCCCATTCCGATTCCCAATCCAGGGTCAGGTGAATCGAACCGGACTGGGTTCGCCATCGCAGCCACTCGTTCCAATCCTGACGCAAGGCAATAGCCTCGCTGGGGCCCACCATCGCAAGAGCCATCGCGCGAAGGACGGAGCTCTTGCCAGCACCGTTGTCCCCGATGATGACGTGCCATCCCGCGAGCGTCGGAGCCGATGACGGCGCCCACTCCAACGCATCGATGGAGCGAACGTTCTCGAGGGTCACTTTCTTCAGGTACATGGGGCGTAGCACGCCCGAAACCCTCAAGGGGGTCAACTGCTACGTCGCCACCCTGGAGGCGTTTCCTCCAGGGTCGGTTTTCCCGCCACTATCGAGACAACCTGACGGAGCGTGGCGTGTCAGACCGGGCCGGTAGCTTTCACGCATGCCGGACATCCGACTGCCCGCCGAAGCGAAGTTCAGGAGTGAGCTGGAAGCCCTCGCCGCCCACGACGACAAGCCTCGCCCTCCCGGGTGGGCCCTGTCGCCGCGCGCCGTGGAGGCCTACATCCTCGGGAGCCCCAAGCCCGTGGGCGGCGTCACCATCACGCCCAAGTACGTGGGCGACCGGGGCCTCATCCAGGTCTGCATCGCCACGCTCGCGTCCGACCGCGCGCTGATGCTCGTCGGCGAGCCCGGCACCGCGAAGAGCTGGCTGTCCGAACACCTCTCCGCCGCCATCAGCGGCACCTCCGCCCTCATCGTGCAGGGCACCGCCGGTACCAGCGAGGACCACCTCAAGTACTCGTGGAACTACGCCCTGCTGCTCGCGCAGGGCCCCACCCCCGAGGCCCTGGTCCCCTCCCCCGTCCTGCGCGCCATGCGCACCGGCAAGTTCGCCCGCTTCGAGGAGGTGACGCGCACCTCCCCCGAGATTCAGGACGCCCTCATCTCCCTCCTCTCCGAGAAGCAGGTCTCCATCCCGGAGCTCGGCGAAGTCGTCAGCGCCCAGCGCGGCTTCAACCTCATCGCCACCGCCAACACGCGCGACCGCGGCGTCAACGAGATGAGCGCCGCCCTCAAGCGCCGCTTCAACTTCGTCACCGTCCCCATCGTCGATGACCTGGAACAGGAAATCCAAATCGTCACCAGGCGCGAGGCCGAGCTGCGCAATGACTATCAGGTCGGCGTCCCGCCCACCGAGGAGCTGTCGCGCATGCTGCTCACGCTCTTCCAGGAACTGCGCGAGGGCGTGACGAAGGATGGCAAGACGAAGGTCCGCACGCCGGGCGCGGTGCTCTCCACCGCGGAGGCCATCAGCGTCTTGTTCAACAGCTCCATCCTCGCGCAGCAGTTCGGCGGCGGGAAGGTCACCGCGCAGGAGCTGGCCGCCTCGCTCGTGGGCGCGGTGGTGAAGGAGCAGGCCGACGACGTGAAGGCCCTGCGCGAATACATGGAGACCGTGGCCAAGGGCCGCCCCGGCGCGTGGAAGGAGCTGTACTCCGCCAGCAAGAAGCTCCTGAGGGGCTGATGGACCTGGACCTGCTCCTGGGCGCCCACCTGTTCCCGGTGCGCCACCACTCGCCTCGCACCACCGCCGTGCTCACGCGCTGGCTCGAGCACGTGAAGCCCGAGGTCATCCTCATCGAGGGCCCCTGTGACGCCTCGGAGCTGGTGGATGTGCTGTGTGACGCGGAGACGAAGCCGCCCATCGCCCTGCTCGGCTACCGCACCGACGACACCCCAGGGTCCGCGCTGTGGCCCTTCGCGGACTACTCGCCCGAGTACGCCGCCCTGCGCTGGGCGAAGGCCCATGGCGCCCACGCCCGCTTCATCGACATCCCCGTCGGCGTCAGCCTGGGCGTGGACCGTCACCTGGAGGCCGTGGCGCTCGAGGGCGAACCCTCCTCCGAGGCGGACGCCGAGGACTCCGCGTGCGCCCGCCTGGAGGAGCCGCTCACCGCGCGCTTCGCCCGCGAGCGCGGCTACCGTTCCTTCGAGGAGCTGTGGGAGGCGATGTTCGAGGCCCCCGACTGGACGCCCGAGGGCTTCCGGCCCGTGCTGCTCGCCTGGGCGGACGTGCTCAACGCGGGCCCTCGGCCGGACTACCACCGCTGGCGCGATGCCTTCATGGCGCGTCAGGTGTTGGAGGTCATCGCGAGCGGCGTGCCTCCGGAGCGCATCGCCGTGGTGGCGGGCGCGGCCCATGTGGCGGCGTTCCTGGCCCGGGACGTGGACCCGACGCTGGAGGCGAAGCTCCCGACCGCCGTGCCCTGCGCGGTGACGGTGATTCCGTACAGCTTCCCTCGACTGTCCGAGCAGCTCGGCTACGGCGCCGGCAACCGCGCGCCGCACTTCTACCAGAAGGCCCACGAGGCCCAGTGCGACTTCCGGCGCGCCACGCTGGAGGTGCTCATCGACTTCGCGGGACACCTGCGCATGCGTGGCTTCACCGCGTCGCTGTCCGACGTGCTGGAGGCGTACCGGCTCGCGGTGACGCTCGCGGACCTTCGCGAGAAGAGCGCACCTGGATTGGACGAGCTGCGCGAGGCCACCGTGGCCACGCTGTGCCGCGGGGATGCAACGCACGTCGACGACTTCCTGTGGAAGAGCGTCGTGGGGCACCAGGTGGGGCGGGTCGCGAGCCGCATCGGCCGCAACTCGCTGCAGGCGGAGTTCTGGCGCGAGGTCGAGTCACGCCGACTGCCGAGCACCGACAGCGCGGAGACCTTCACCCTGCGGTTGAACAACCCCGTGGAGGTGGGCTCCTCCGTCTTCCTGCACCGCCTGCGCGTGGTGGGCATTCCCTACGCGGGCCTCGCCGCCACTGGCCAGCAGAAGGCCACGGCGCAGGAGGCGGGAGGACAGGCCGCGCTGACGCGCGTGCGGGAGGCCTGGCAGGCGCAGTGGACGCCATCCACCGACGTGGCGCTGGTGGAGAAGATCGTCCTCGGGGACTCGCTCGAGGCGGTGACGACGCGCGTCCTCCAGGAGCAACTGAGCCTCGCCAAGTCCACGGGCACGGCGGCGGCGGTGCTGCTGGAGTCCGTCATCACCGGCTGTCCCCAGACGATGGCCTCGGCCCTGCGCGCCTGTGATGGCCATGCGGCCACCGACGCGGACCTGCCTTCGCTCGCCTCGGCCTCGCGGGCGCTGTCGGGGCTCGTGGCCTATGGCACCTCGCGAACCCATACGGCGCTGGGCGACGAGGCCGTGGCGGCGCTGTGCCAGAAGACCTTCGCTCGCGCGCTGCTGCGCGTGTCCGATTCGTGCGCCTGCGCCCAGGACGCCGTGCCCTCGATGATGGCGGCGCTGAGGACGTTGCACGAGGTGGCCCTCGCACAGCCGCTGGCGGACAAGGCCGGCTGGCTCGTCGAGGCGCGCGGGTTGATGTCGAGCACCGTCGTGCACCCGGCGACGTCGGGACTGGCCACGGGGCTGCTGTACCTGGCCGAGGAGCTGAGTGAGTCGGAGGTGGCTCGCGAGGTGGGGCTGCGGCTGTCGCTGGCGGTGGAGCCCGAGGCGGGCGCGTCGTGGCTGGAGGGCTTCCTGCGCGTCAACGCGCTGGTGCTGGTGAAGAACCGCGAGGTGGTGCGGGCCCTGGATGCATTCCTGTCGAGCGTGGACCCGGAGCGCTTCCGTCAGACCCTCCCGGTATTGAGGAGGGCACTGGGCGTGCTCGGTCCCACCGAGCGGCGATACCTCCTGGAGAACGTCGTCGCGGTGCGCCAGCTCGGAGACAAGGGCCGGGCCGTGAAGACGATTCTCGCGGAGAAGGACACCGAGAAGCTCAAGGACATGAGCGCCGAGTTGGGCAAGGCGCTCGCCGACCTGGATGACCTGCTATGAGCGTGGACCCCAAGGAGCTGGCACCGGAGGACCGCGAGGCGCTCTTGCGCTGGCGGCTCGCGCTGGGCCCCGCCGCGGAGAAGACGGGCAGCTGTCCGTCGCTGCACGCGCTGGGCGCCGGTGCGAGCGCGGTGGGCGTGGGCCAGACGGAGCTGGAGGCGCTGGATGACGCGCTGTCCTTCGTCTACGGCGAGAAGAGCGCGGGGTCCTCCGGCTCACGGCCGTACATCCCCGAGTGGCTCGGCGCGCTGCGCGGCTTCTTCCGCGACGACGTGATTGCCCTCGTCCAGAAGGACGCCATCGAGAAGAAGGGCCTCACCCAGCTGCTCTTCGAGCCGGAGACGCTGCCCTTCCTCGAGAAGAACGTGGAGCTGGTGACCACGCTGGTGAGCGCACGCGGCCTCATCCCCGAGGACGCCAAGTCCCTGGCGCGGCAAATCGTCCGCGAGGTGGTGGACGCGCTGCGCAAGAAGCTGGAGTCCACCGTGCGCACGGCGGTGTTCGGCGCGCTGAGGCGCGACAGGACGAGCCCGCTGCCGATTGCGCGCAACATCGACTGGAAGCGCACGATTCGTCAGAACCTGAAGGGCTGGGACGCGGAGCACCGCCGGCTGGTCCCCGAGCGCTTCTACTTCTGGCCCAACCAGCGCCGTCACCACGAGTGGGACGTGACGCTGGTGGTGGACCAGTCCGGCTCCATGGCGGAGAGCGTGGTGTACAGCTCGGTGATGGCGGCCATCTTCGCGTCGCTGGAGGTGCTGCGCACGCGGCTCATCCTGTTCGACACCGAGGTGGTCGACATGACGCCCGTGCTGTCGGACCCGGTGGAGGTGCTCTTCAGCGCGCAGCTGGGCGGCGGCACGGACATCAACCGGGCGGTGGCGTATGCGCAGACGCATTACGTGGAGCGCCCGGAGAAGACGCTCTTCATCCTCATCACGGACCTGTGCGAGGGCGGCGACGCCGAGGAGCTGGTGGCGCGGCTGCGGCAGCTGGTGGACTCGCGGGCGAAGGTGCTGTGCCTGCTGGCGCTGTCGGACGGAGGCAGGCCCTCGTACGACCCCGTCATGGCGGAGAAGCTCACCGCGATGGGCATCCCGTGCTTCGGGTGCACGCCTCGCAAGCTGGTGGACGTGGTGGAGCGGGTGATGCGGAACCAGGACCTGACGTCCCTGCTCGACGCCGACAAGGAGACTCGCCATGGATGAGGTGCGAAGGCTGGCCCCGGGCATGGGGGCCTTGACGGACATCATCCGCGACCGCGACGAGCTGTCGAAGGGCGCGCGCATCTTCGACGACAAGCAGCTCACGCACCTGTCGCGCTTCGAGAACCGGCTGTTCGCGGACGCGGCGGGCTCGGGGGCCTCGCCGTACAAGGTGTCCCTGGTGTTCGGCGATGGGCGCGAGGTGAAGGGGAAGTGTTCGTGCATGGCGGCGCGCTCGCGGCCCTTCTGCAAGCACGCGGCGGCGTTGCTCGTGGCGTGGTCGCGCGCGCCCGACGCCTTCGTCACCACCGACGCGGCGCCCGTGGGCGCGGGGGGGCCCGCGAAGAAGAGCGTGAAGAAGGGCAAGACGGACACCGCCGAGCTGATGAGGTCCGGCGTGGCGCAGGTGTCCACGCTGGTGCGTGAGCTGGGGATGTCCGGCGTGGCCGCGCTGTCCGAGGACCGGGCCGCGCAGGTGCGCACGTTGGGCGAGGCGCTGCGCGCGAACGGGCTGCGCAGGCTCGCGGCGCGCGCGGTGGAGGTGGCGGGGCTCCTGGAGCAGGCGGCGGCGCGCACGGGGACATTCGAGCCTCCCGTCTTCACGGACCTGATGGCGGACATGCTGCTCACCGCGCGCAAGGTGGAGAAGCACCTGGGCGGCGAGGTGCTGGAGGACCGCTACGTCGAGGAGCTCATCGGCAAGACGTGGACGAAGAAGGACCGCGCGCCCGTCGAGGGGCTGCGGTTGTTGGAGTACGCGTTCACCACCCGCACCACACCCGACAACTTCGTCATCCGGGAGAGCCGCTTCATCGACCTGGGCTCGGGTGCGCACTACGCGGAGAAGCAGATCCTCCCCGCGTTCCTCCGGAGCGTGGAGCCCAAGCGGAGCCACGCGGGCACGGTGCTGGAGGGCGCGAAGGGGGGCCGGTATCCCGGCTTCGCGCCGGTGCGGCTGGACTTGGAGGGCACGGAGAAGACGCGGGACCTGGGCGGCGCGGCGCTTCGCCGGCTGGTGGAGGTGGCGTTGCCGGACGTCGGCGCGGCGCTGGCGGCCTTCCAGGAGCATCGCAAGGACGTGTTCGCGCCAGAGCTGTTCCCGGTGGCGCTGCGGGTGCAGACGCTGCTGGCGAGCGGGCAGCGCTCGCAGCTCGTGGACTCCGGTGACCGGGGGCTGTTCCTCCCAGCGGACTCGCGACTCGACGAGCCCCTGTCCGCGGCGCTGGAGGGGGCCACGCTGAAGGTGGTGCTGGGCAACGTGGGGCTGGAGGCCGCGCTGCCCACGCTCTTCCCGCTCGCGGTGGTGGTGGAGACCTCCGAGGGCCTGGAGCTGCGCGGCCTGGGGCAACAGGAGCCGCACGAGGAGCCTCGGCGCGGTCGGAGGAGCGCGCGCGTCGAGGCGCCGGTGGCGGTGCCACGGGGAGGCTGGGCGGAGGCGGCGCGCGCGGCGGGCGCGTCCCGGGCGGCCATCGCGTTGGCGGAGGTGCGCGACGAGCTGGCGGAGCGGTTCTCGAACGGACTGCCCTCGGTGTCACCGCGCGCGGTGGAGCCCCTGGTGGCGCGGCTGCGGGAGCTGGGACTGGAGAAGCCCGGGGCGCTCCTGGAGGCGCTGGCGCAGCGGACGGACCCGGCGGAGCGGTTGGAGGACTTCATCAAGGTGTACCAGGTGCTGGGCATCGCCCTGGTGCGGCTGGCGGGCGCGGTGCAGGTGGAGGCGGGCGCGCTGGAGCCGGTGCCCACGCATCCGAGCATCCGCATCCGCAAGCCCGAGGCGCCGCTGCATCCGGGCGAGGCCCTGAGGAAGCGGGCTCGCGGGGAGCTGACGCGTTACGAGGCCGCGGCGCACGCCGCGCACTACTACGCGGGCCTGGGCACGGACGCGCTGCTGGAGTCGCTGTATCCCGCGTGGAGCGACGGCGCGGCGAGCACCTTCGTGGTGCGCGCGGTGGTGGCACGTCCTCGGGAGCAGGCGCTGGAGGTGGTGAAGCGCGCCCTGGCCGAGCATCACAGCCACCGGGTGCATCGCACGGCCGTCCAGGTGCTGGGGCAGCTGGGGAGGCCCGAGGCCCGGGTGCTGTTGGACGGGCTGTCGCGCAGGCGGCATGACAGCGGGCTCGGGCTCTATGTGCGCGAGGTGCTCGACGACGTGCAGGCGCGGGAGAGGGGGCCGGAGGCGGTGGCGCGCCTCGCTCGGGAGCGGCAGGAGCGGCTGCGGCCCTTCGCGCAGCGCGCTCTGACGGAGTCGAACCGCGAGGGACGACAGGCGGCGGTGGACCAGCTCGAGGGTCTGGGACTGACGCAGGCGTGGCCGGTGCTGCGACAGGTGTTCTACGGGGACGCGTCCCAGGACGTGCGACGTCGCGCGGCCATGGCGCTCGCGTGGCTGGGGGACACCGAGGTGCTGGACCGCTTCGTCCACGCCGTGGAGGAGCGCGACACGGACGACGAGGGGGCCAAGGCCGCCGTGTATGCCCTCGGGGTGCTCGGAGACGTGCGTGGGGCGGAGGCGCTGCTCTCCGCGTTCGTGGATGGCTGGAAGCCCAACGTGGTGTCCACCGCGCTGAAGACCTTCGGGCTGGCGATGCTCGAGCCCGCCGTGCGACTGGCGGAGACGCGGCCGGAGGCGATGGAGCGACAGGCGCTGCGCAACCTGTTCGAGAAGTTCCCGAAGGCGGCGCTGTCCCAGGCGCTGCTCGCCCGGGTGGAGCTCGCGCGCTCGCACCCCGAGCGGCTCGCCCGCTTCGGGACCTACCTCAAGCTCGCCGGTGAGAACACGCACGGCGCGGGGAAGGTGGTGGCGACGGCCCTGCTCGACATCCCCGAGGCCGCGATGGACAAGGACCTGTCGCGCACGGCGAAGAAGCTGCTCGGGCTGAAGGGGTGAGCCGGGCCCTCTCGCCGCGAGCGAATCGCGGCGAGGGGATGGTCCGCTCAGCCCAGTCCCACGCGGGGCGATGCGTGCGGACGCTCCAGTGACTCCAGGAAGGAGCCCAGCGCCGCGTTGACGAGCGCGGGCTCCTCCACCGTGGACGAGTGCCCGCCTCGCGCCAGTCGCGCCAGTCGGGAGCCGGGGATGAGCTGGTGGAGCCGCTCCGCCTTCGCCGGGACGGTGGCCACGTCCTCCTCGCCCACCACGATGAGCGTGGGCACGCGGATGCTCGGCACCTCGTGCGACACCGCGTTGCGACGAATCACCCCGTTGACCGCGCGCCAGATGTCCCGGCGGTTCTCCAACAGGCGCGCGCGCCACAGCGCCCGCTCCTCGGCGCGGTTCGGGTCCGACAGGAAGTTGCGCCCGAACATGATGCGCATCACCGGGTCCGCCACCGGACGCAGGCCGGCCAGCCGGGCGATGAGGTTGAGCAGCGTGTAGCGCGGCACGTTCGCCAGCGGCTCCGGGTCCGCCGACGTCTCCATCAGCGTCAACGAGCGCAACAGCTCCGGCCGCCGCGCCGCGATGCGCATCCCGATGAAGCCGCCCATCGACAGGCCGACGAAGTGACACGGCCCCACGTCGAGCTGCTCCAAGAGCCCCACCGCGTCCAGGTACAGCGTCTCCATGTCGATGGCGCTGACGTCGGGGACGGCGCTGCGGCCCTGCCCCCGGTGGTCATACGCGATGCACCGGTAGCGCCCTCGCAGCGCGTCCACCTGCGGGTCGAACAGCCGCGTGCTCCACAGGAGCCCATGGCTGAAGAGGATGGGCTCACCCGAGCCACCCGTATCCTCGTAATGCAACTCGGTTCCATTCACGGACAGCATCGGCATCGCGGTTCCCTCCCCACCTGCGGGCAGGATAGGCCAGCACCTGACGCGACACGGCAACAGTCTTGCCGCGGTGCGCCGGCTGTCGACTCGCGGACGCCTGGGGTGCGGGCGGGCGTCCCGGGGTTACCAGAGGCCCTGGGTCTGCAGCAGGGTGCCCAGCTGGCCGGGCGTGGCGGTGGTGGCGGTGAACAGGCGCTCGGCGGCGTCTGGGGACGGGTTCTCCCAGGACAAGAGGCCGGTGGCCTCGTCGCGGCGGCACAGCACCAGGCTCGAGCGCACCTGGTCCGCCGAGTCGAAGGACAGCAGGTCCATCAGGCCCGGGCTCTGGCTGGTGAAGAAGCTCTGCCGGCCCTTCAGGGGCTCCACGCTGGCCCGCACCAGCTGAGGGTGGAGCGAGTGGGCCACCTCGTCCGCGACCACGACCGCGCGCGCCCGGGCCAGGTAATGCTGGAGCGCCAGCAGCCGCTTCTGGCCGTGGCCCAGGTGGCGAGCGGAGACCCGCGTCCCCGCGGGGCCCAGGAAGTCCAGCTGCAGCCCGCCGAGCGTCAGCGACTCGTACTTGCCCTCGGGCGGCACCACCACCGGTACGAGCACGGCCTCCGCGGAGGTGAAGCCGAGCAGCCGCGCCGCGTCGCGCAGGAAGGGCACCGCGTCCGACGGGACGACGAAGCGCGGTGAGCCCCACTGCGCGGCCGCGAGCCGGCGCAGGCCATCCAGGAGCGCCTCGGACGCGAGCCCCGTGCCCGTGGCCAGCACGCCCTCCGCGCGCCGGGAGAGGCGCAGCTCCACCTGATAGAGCTGCTCGAAGTACGCGAGCCCCTCGTCGAAGCGGCTCAGCCCCGCGAGCGCGGACACCTCGCGCGCCATGGCGAGCAGCGGCTCCACGGTGGCCGAGCCCTCGCCGGTCTTCTCCACCCAGGCGATGCCTCCGGACATGAGCACCAGCCACAGGCGACCGGCGACCTCCGGCGCCAGGCGCTCCTGCACGACGAGCGACGCGTCGTCCTGGCGCGAGACGGTGACCTGGAGTCCCTCGCGGCGGATGACCAATGGCCAGGCCATGTCGCGCGGCGAGACGACGATGTCCATGAACAGGCCGGCGGCCACGGGGCCGCTCTGGGGGGGCACCGGCTCGTTGCGGACCCGCACGGTGATGTGGCCGGTGTCCGCGGCGAGCGCGTACTCCAGGTCGAACGGCTCCGCCGCGAGCGTGGTGAAGTCCGAGCTGGCCACGGCGGCGACCAGGTCCAGGAGCAGCGTCTTCCCCGTGCCGTTGCGTCCCAGCAGCACGTTGAAGGACGGGCTGAACGACAGCCGCGTGCCGGGCTTCACGGAGCGGAAACGGTGGACCTGCAGCCACTGGAGCTTGAGCATCGCCCCAGAGCCTCCCCTCGCGGTGCGCCAGGGTCAACCCTGCGCGGGACGAAACGCCCCCCGAGAGAAGCCAGACGTCGTCCCATGTGAAGACAAACCCAGCAGGCAGGCTGCAGGAGCAATCCACTGACAGCGCCTCTCCGCCAGCCCATCCACCGTCCGAGCCTCCGACCCAGAAGGGTGGCCAAGCCCCGCCATCCCTGGGAGCCCAGCTTGTCATGACAAGGCGCGAAGGGCAGGCTCAGGGCTCCGCCCGCCATGCGCCCCGCCCGTCCCGTCCTGCTCGTCCTCGTCTTCCTCGCGCTGCTTGGCACCGCCGCGGGAATCACCCTCGCGCTGCGCTCACCGGGCTCGCCGCCCCCGACTCCCGCGCCCGCGCCCGCGGCTCCGGTCCAGGCGAGCGCGCCTCTCCCCGTGGTGAAGGACGCGCATCCCGCGCGCGGTGTCTACGCGGGCTCGGAGTCCTGCGGCGAGTGCCACGAGGACGAGCACGCCGCGTGGGGAAAGGACTGGCACTCGCGCGCGCTGTCCCCCGGGACGCGCAAGTTCGTGGTGGGCGACTACGCGAAGCGCACGCACTTCAAGGGCGACTCCAGCGAGGCGTGGATGCGCCGCGACGGCGAGCGCCACTTCATGCGCACCAAGGGCTCGGACGGTCAGCTCGCCGAGTTCCCCGTGGAGTGGGTCATCGGCGGCAAGCGCATGCAGGACCCCGTCGCGGTGATGCCCGACGGCCGCTGGCAGGTGCTGCCCGTCTACTACCACGTCACCGGCAAGGGCGAGTGGGTGGACTACTCGGAGACCAAGCAGGGCGCGCTCACGCCCGAGCATCCATTCTTCTGGACCAACTTCCGTCGCAGCGCGCAGCACGCCTGTCTGGACTGTCACGTCACCGGACTCGACGCGCGCTATGACCGCGACCAACACACGTGGACCACGGCCTTCACCGACGCGGGCGTCGCGTGCGAGAGCTGCCACGGCCCGGGCGCGCGCCACGCGGACACGCAGGAGCCCAGGGACATCGTCCAACCGTCGAAGCTGTCCACCGAGCTGGGCTTCGCCGTCTGCGCGCAGTGCCACGGCCCGCGCCGTCCCCTCTTCCCCATCCTCGACACCACGCACCGCTACCAGCCCGGCCAGCGCTACGAGGACTTCTACCAGCCCATCGTCCTCTTCCTCGGCAACGAGCGCTCCGGCGACTACTTCACCGACGGCCGCCCCAGCACCTCCAGCTTCGAGTACCAGGCCCTCATCCAGTCCGCGTGTCACCTGAAGGGCGGCGCCACCTGCCTCACCTGTCACACCGCGCCCCACGAGCCCAACGCCCCCAACGAGCTCAACCTCCCCGACAAGTCCCAGACGAAGGCCTCCGTCGGCTCGGCCACCTGTCAGCAGTGCCACGCGGACCTCTTCGCCCAGGCCGCGCAGCACACCCGACACACCTCGCGCGACGCACAGGACTGCCTGGCCTGTCACATGCCGCCCGTCGTCTCCGGGGTGCTCGACAAGTTCGCGGACCACGCGCTGGACGTCCCCGCGCCCCAGAACACCACGCGCCACGGCATCCCCAACGCGTGCAACACCTGCCACACGAAACAGACACCGGAGGCCATGGCCCAGGCGATGACGCAGCTGTGGCCCGCCTCCGCGAAGCGACAGGAGCGACGCCTGCGGCTCGCGGACGCCTTCGACGACAAGACCGCCCAGACGGGCCGCGCCGCGCTGGAGGCCACGCTCGCGGATGCACAGGAGTCCCCATCCCTGCGCGGCGCGGCGGCGAAGCTGCTCGTGCGTCGCTACAAGCGCGAGGCCATCCCCGCCCTGCGCGCCGCGCTGAAGAGCACGCAGGACGGCCAGATGCGCACCGACGTCATCGAGGCACTGAGCCTCGTGAACGCACGCGAGGCCAGCGAGGACCTGGTCGCGCTGCTCCAGACGGAGTCCCTGTGGGTCCGTCAAGCCGCGGCGGTGACGCTCGCGAGCTTCGGTGACGCGCGCGGCCTGTCGGCCGTGGAGACACTGGCCTCGAAGCCCGAGACCTCCGGACTGGTGCAGCCACACCTGTTGCTCGCGCAGCTCGCGGTGCGCCGCAAGGACCTGACCACCGCGGCGCGAGAGTTCGAGAAGGCGCTGGACCTGCAGCCCTACAACCCCGACGCCCTCGTCCGTCTGGCCGATGTCTATGTCGTGCAGGGACAGGTGGAGCGCGGCCGCGAGCGCCTGGAGGAGGCGCTGCGCTTCGACCCGCAGAGCCGCGCGGTGAAGCAACGTCTGTCCATGCTCCAACAAGGACGCTGAGGCTCGGACCGCTCGCGGACGAAGCCTCGCGCCGCTCCATCCACTGTTGAGCAGGCACTCGCCGGTTCTGTCCGGCAGGAGGGGCCTCGCCCCACGGTACGTGGCCGGTATCAGGTGCCTCCCCTACCTCAGGGCACCCGATATGAACGCCCTGTTGCTCGTCCTCCTGCTTTCGCACCCTGGCTCCGAGCCGGGCGTGTTGCCCGCCCAGGCCCGGCCACGCCCCGCCGTGCGACAGCGGACGCGCGTGCCCCGGGTGCTGCCCGTCCAGGGCCCCGCGAAGCCACCACGACAGACCCCGCCCCAGGACCCGAGCACGTCCAGGCCCGGCCCCTCCAGTGACGACTCACCCCAGCCCCCTCAACCCGAGGTGTCGGACCCGCTGCTGACGCCGGTACCGCCCGCGCCCATCCAGATGAAGTCCTGGGACGAGGCGCTGGAGCTGGTGCGGCAGCGCTCCACGGACTTGAGGACGGCGCTGGCCCAGGTGGAGTCCGCCGCGGGACAGGCGCGCATCGCGCTGGCGGGGCTCTTGCCCACCATCACCGGCACCGTGGGCGTGCAGTACAACGTGCTGGACCCGGACGCGACGACGTTCATCGGCGGCGGCGCGGGGGGCGGCGTGGGCGGTGGCATCGGCGGCGGTGTCGGAGGCGGCACTGGCGACGGGAGCAGCATCCGGCCCACACAGCCGCCCGTCGTGGGCTTCCTCTCCGCGTCGATGCCGCTGTTCGACCTGCAGGCCATCGGCGCGCGCCGCGTCGCCCGCGAGGCCCAGCGCGCCGCGACGCTGTCCCTGGCGGAGACCCGGCGCCAGCTCAGCGGAGCACTGGCCCGCGCGCTGGTGCAGGTGGCCGCGCAGGAGCGGCTGGCCGAGGTCAACCGCGTCAACCTGCGCACCGCGCTGGAGCGGCTGGCCCTGGCGCAGCGCCGGTTGGACCTGGGCGCCGGCACGCGGCTGGACGTGGTGCGCGTGCAGCAGGACGCCGAGGCGGCGCGGGCCCTGGTCGTCACCGGGGACGAGAACCTCCGGCAGGCGCGCGAGGGGCTCGGCCTGGCGCTGGGGATGCCCCAGGCGGTGGGGCTGGCCAAGGGCGTGAGCGTGGAGGACCTGCTGCGAGGCGCGCGGAAGGACTGTCGTCAATTGGAGGGCGTGGACGGGCGCTCGGACCTGGCGGCGGCGCGCTCGCGGCACACCGTCGCCGAGCGGCAGGTCAGCGCGGTGAAGGCGCAGTACGCGCCGTCGCTCTCGCTGACGAGCACGACGATTGCGCTCACGGTGGAGGACGACGTGGTGAACGTCCCCATCTGGAACATCGGCGCCAGCCTGCTGCTGCCCTTCTGGGACGGCGGCGCGCGCGAGGGGCGGCTGAGGCAGTCCCGCGCGGAGGCGGAGGTGGCGCGCCAGCAGGTGGTGGAGCTGGAGCGCTCCGTCACGGTGGAGGTGGCGCGGGCGCGGCGCGGCGTGGAGGTCACCCAGGCGTCGCGGGACATCTCGTCGCAGGAGCAGCGGCTCGCCGAGGAGAACGACCGGCTCACCCGGCGCAGCTTCGAGGTGGGCACCGGCACCAGCCTGGAGCTCATCCAGACGGCCGCGGCGCTGCGGCAGGCGGAGCTGGCCCTGGTGGTGCGCGAGTTCGATTTGGAGCAGGCGCGCGTCGAGGCGTTCCTGGCGGAGGCGGCATGCGACTGGTGAGGACATGGGGCGCGGCGGGCGCGATGCTCCTGACGCTTTCGGGGTGCAAGGGCTCGGGGAAGGAGGACGGACCGCAGGGCGGACAGGCCGCCGCGGGCATGGTGATGCCCGTGCAGGTCCAGGCGCTCTCCCCCAACGAGGTGCAGGACGCCGCCGAGTACGTGGGCGCGCTCATCTCGCGCAGCAGCATCAGCGTGTATCCCCAGGTCGCCGGCTACGTGCAGGCGATACCCGTGCGGCCCGGCACACGCGTGCAGACGGGTGAGGTGCTGCTCGTCGTCGACCCTCGTCGTGAGCAGGCGGGGCTGCGCGCCACCCAGGCGCAGAAGGCCTCCGCGCTGGCCCAGCGCGAGTTCGCCCGGCGCACCCGGGAGCGCAGCGCGCAGCTCCTCAAGGAAGGGCTGCAGAGCCGCCAGGACTACGAGCAGGCGGTGGCGCAGGCGCAGCAGGCGGAGGCGAGCGCGCGGGCCATCGAGGCGCAGATCCAGTCGCAGCAGGTGCAGCTGGGCTTCTACGAGGTGAGCGCGCCCTTCGCGGGCGTGGTGGGCGACATCCCGGTGAAGGTGGGCGACTACGTCACGCCCCAGTCGCAGCTCACGTCATTGGACCAGAGCAAGGCGCTGGAGGTCTCCGTGCAGGTGCCGGTGGACCGGGCGCGCGTCGTCCAGGTGGGCAGGACGCCGGTGGAGGTGCTGGACGAGAAGGGGAACGTGCGGGTGTCCGCGCCCGTGTTCTTCGTGGCGCCCACGCCCAGCGCGGCGACGCAGCTGGTGGAGGTGAAGGCCGCCTTCGACAACACGGTGGGGCTGCGCGCCGGAGAGCTGGTGCGCGCCCGGCTGGTGTACCAGGCGCGCGAGGCGCTCACCGTGCCCACGGTGGCGGTGACGCAGATCAGCAGCCAGTCCTTCGTGTACGTGGTGGCGTCCGCCGATGGCGGCACCGTGGCGAAGCGCACACCGCTGGAGGTGGGCGAGGTGACGGGCAACGACTACGAGGTGACGGGGGGATTGGACGGGGGCACGCAGGTGGTGGTGAGCAGCCTGCAGCTGTTGAGGGACGGCCAGCCCATCAAGCCCATGCCCGCGAAGCCCGAAGGCCAGGGCGTCGGCGGCGCCTCCGACGCGGGGCAGTGAGGGCACGGCATGTTCACCGACTTCTTCATCCGCCGGCCCATCTTCGCCAGCGTGCTGTCCATCCTCATCACGCTCGTCGGGGCCATCACCATCCCCGGCCTGCCGATCGAGCAGTACCCGGACCTGTCGTTGCCCGAGGTCCAGGTGACGGCCAACTACATTGGCGCGTCCGCGGAGACGGTGGAGAGCGCCGTCACCACGGTGCTCGAGCGCCAGCTCAACGGCGTGCAGGGGATGCGCTACATCTCCTCCACCAGCAGCAACACCGGGCAGAGCAGCATCACCGTCACGTTCGACCAGGACCGCGACCTGGACATCGCCGCGGTGGACGTGCAGAACCGCGTCTCCACGGCGGCGCCGCAGCTGCCCGCGGCCGTCAACGCGCTGGGAATCACGGTCAACAAGGCGCAGACGCAGCTGCTCATGGCCTTCGGCCTGTTCGACGAACAGAACCGCTACGACACGGGCTTCCTGAGCAACTACGCGGACGTATACATCCGCGACGCGCTGCTGCGGGTGAAGGGCGTGGGCGACGTGCGCATCTTCGGCGAGCGGCGCTTCGCCATGCGTCTGTGGCTGGACCCGACGGAGCTGGCGCGGCGCAAGCTGGGCGCCTCCGACGTCGTCGCCGCCCTGAGCGCGCAGAACGTGCAGGTGGGCG
Organism: Myxococcus guangdongensis; assembly: GCF_024198255.1. Taxonomy (NCBI): domain Bacteria; kingdom Pseudomonadati; phylum Myxococcota; class Myxococcia; order Myxococcales; family Myxococcaceae; genus Myxococcus; species Myxococcus guangdongensis. The sequence continues at coordinate 120,266 of NZ_JAJVKW010000010.1, read as the reverse complement.
CCGGACAGGTGGGCCAGGAGCCCGCGCCTCCGGGACAGAACTACCAGTTCACCCTGCGCGTACAGAGTCAGCTCGCCACCGCGGAGCAGTTCGGCGCCATCGTCGTGCAGCGGGGACAGGATGGCTCGCTGGTGCGGGTGCGGGACGTGGGCCGCGTGGAGCTGGGCGCGGAGAACTACGCGCAGCTGCTCCGCTTCAACGGCCGCGAGGCGGTGGGCCTGGGCATCTTCCAGCTGCCGGGCTCCAACGCGCTCGACGTGCGCGACGGCGTCATCCAGGAGCTCCAGCGACTCCAGCGCAGCTTCCCGCCGGGCATGGAGTACGAGACGGCGTTCGACACCACCGCGGCGGTGGAGGCGTCCATCGATGAGGTGCTCGTCACGCTGGGCGAGGCGGTGCTGCTCGTCGTGCTGGTCATCTTCATCTTCCTGCACGGCTGGAGGAGCGTGCTGGTGGTGGCCACCACGCTGCCGGTGTCGCTCATCGGCACGTTCATGTTCGTCAGCGCCTTCGGCTTCTCGCTCAACACGCTCACCCTGTTCGGCCTGACGCTGGCGACAGGCCTCGTCGTGGACGACGCCATCGTCGTCATCGAGAACGTGGAGCGGACGATGGAGGAGGGCTTCAGCCCGCGCGAGGCCACCGAGCGGGGCATGCGCCAGGTGGCCGGCGCCGTGGTGGCCATCGCCCTGGTGCTCTCCGCGGTGTTCGTCCCGGTGTCGTTCTTCCCCGGCACCACCGGCGCCATCTACCGCCAGTTCGCGCTCACCCTCGCCTTCTCCATCAGCCTCTCCGCCCTGGTGGCGCTCACGTTGTCGCCCGCGCTGTGCGCCCGGCTGCTGCGTCCGCAGGAGGGCCAGAAGTGGCTGTTCTTCCGCAAGTTCGACCAGGGCCTGGACCGCTTCCGCGACGGCTACGGGCGGCTGCTCCACAAGCTCATCGGTCCGTGGAAGTGGCCGGTCATCATCGTCTTCGCCCTGTGCCTGCTGGGCACCGCGTGGGTGTACCGCTCCACGCCCTCGGGCTTCATCCCGGACGAGGACCAGGGCTACCTCATCATCGCGGTGCAGGGTCCGGAGGGCACCTCGCTGGACTACACACGCCGGGTGCTGCTGCAGACGGAGGACATCATCCGCAAGCAGCCGGAGGTGACGGGCATCTTCACCGTCGGCGGCTTCTCGCTCCTGGGCACCGGCGCCAACTACGGCACCCTCTTCATCAACCTGCGCCCGTGGGACGAACGCAAGAAGCAAGACGAGAGCGTGGCGGGGCTCGTGGAGCGTCTGCGCGGGCCCCTGCTCGGCATCGGCGGGGCGCGCGTGCTGCCCTTCCAGCCGCCCGCCATCCGCGGCGTGGGCAGCGTGGGCGGCTTCGAGTTCGTGCTCGAGGACCAGCAGGGGGGCCGCTCGCTGTCGGACCTGGCGAGCACCACGCAGAAGCTGGTGGGCAAGGCCAACCAGGACTCCGTCCTGCGCGGCGTGTTCTCCTCCTTCACCGCCAACACGCCGCTGCTCGACATCCAGGTGGACCGCGAGAAGGCGCTGTCCCTGGGCGTGCCGCTGGACGCGTTGTTCGCCACGTTGCAGGTGTACCTGGGCAGCCAGTACGTCAACGACTTCACCTTCGCCAGTCGCGTGTACCGGGTGTACGTGCAGGCGGCCATGCCCTTCCGCAACGAGCCCAAGGACATCGGCGCGCTGTACGTCCGTTCGGCCACCGGCAACATGGTGCCGCTGGAGGCGCTGGTGCGCATCAACCCCATCACCAGCGCGCAGAACATCCAGCACTACAACCTGTACCGCGCCGCCGAAATCAACGGGCAGGCGGCGCCGGGCGCCAGCAGCGGTCAGTCGCTGGAGGCCATGGAGGCCGCGGCGCGCGACGTGCTGCCGGAGGGCTACGCCTTCGAGTGGACGGGCCTGTCCCTGGAGCAGAAGGAGGCGGGCGGGCGCGTGCTGCTCATCTTCGCGATGGGCATCGTCTTCGTGTTCCTGGTGCTCTCCGCGCAGTACGAGAGCTTCGCCCTGCCCTTCGTCATCCTGCTGGGCGTGCCGGTGGCCATGCTGGGGGCGCTCGCGTTCCAGAACGCGCGCGGCCTGCAGAACGACGTGTTCTGCCAGGTGGGGCTGGTCATGCTCGTGGGCCTCTCCAGCAAGAACGCCATCCTCATCGTCGAGTTCGCCGAGCAGCTGCGCCACGAGGGCAAGAGCGTGACGGAGTCCGCCATCGAGTCGGCGCGCACGCGCCTGCGCCCCATCCTGATGACGTCCTTCGCGTTCCTCATGGGCGTGGTGCCGCTGGTGCTCGCGTCCGGCGCGGGCGCGGCGGCGCGCAAGTCGCTGGGCACCACCGTGTTCGGCGGCATGTTGCTGTCCACGTTCGTCAACCTCATCTTCATCCCCGTGCTGTACGCGGTGGTGGAGTCCGCGCGCTCGCGGCTGCTCAAGCGGCACGAGCACGCACGGCCTCCGGGCGGAGGCACACCGCCGCCCTCCGAGCCGCCTCGACCGCAGCCGGCCTGACGTCCATGGCGGGGCTGATACGACCCAATATCCCACGCCGGAGGGTTCGCTATCCTCCGTCGATTCATGGCCCGCTCCATGCCCCTCGACGTCCAGCGTCGTCGGCTGTATGCGCTCAAGCGCGCTCCCGCGCTGCGCCACACCAGCAACACCCTCCTGCTGCAGCTGCTCGACCTGGCCTGGGATGTCGCCTGGGCTCCGGACACGGTGCTGTGCGAGGAGGGCCAGGAGGCCCACGGCTTCTTCCTGCTGCTGGAGGGAGAGCTGGAGGCGCACCGCGACGGTGAGCTCCTGTTGACGCTCGGCCCCGGCACGCCGCTGGGGTTCGAGGCGCTGATGGGCGGCCACTACTCCGTCACCGCGCGCGCGGCCACCGCCTGCAAGGGCCTGTTCTTCCCGAGGGACGCGGTGTGGGCGCTCGTCCACGCGCGCGCGGGCCTGCGCCAGGACCTCAAGCGCTTGTTGGCACACGCCGAGCCACCCCGGCAGCCCGACCCGCTCCCCCATGTCGAGGTCGTCACCTTCTCCAGCGAGGTGACGGGCGCGCCGCTGTCGCGGCTCATCGAGTGGGTGGCCAAGGTCATCACCCACGACTTCAAGGACCGGGTGCTGCTGGTGCGCACCGCGGAGCCGGGCGTGTGCGAGTCGTCCCCGGTGAAGGGCGCGGACGGCGTGCTGCGCGTCACGGTGCCCGCCCCCCAGCGCGGCGCCCCGGGACGGCTGGGCCTGGAGCGCCTGCGCGAGCTCGCCCGGGAGGGCGACCTGCACTACGTGTTCCTCGACGGGTGCCAGGTGACGGAGGGCGCTCCCCTGGTGGACAAGCACGTGGCCCTGGTGCCGCGCCACGAGCCCACGCGCGAGTTCCGCGCCGCGAAAGGTCGGGTGCTGCCCACCGTGCTCATCGACCCGTCGCGCCCATCCCGGAGCGCCGCGCTGGAGGGGCGGCCCCAGGACAGGCCCGGCGCGGGCACGCACGTGTTGCAGCCGTGTCGGCTGAGGCTGGACGTGGGGCGACTGGAGGGGCTGGAGGTGGACGCCCGGCCGCTCGAGGAGCTGCGGCTGGGCTGCGCGGAGCGGGACGCGCTGTCACGCTGGGCCCGGGCCATCACCCACCGGCGCGTGGGGCTGGCGCTCAGCGGCGGCGGCGTGTGGGGCTTCTACCACGTGCATATCTTGCGCTGGCTGGTGGAGCACCGCGTGCCGGTGGACTTCATCAGCAGCTCGAGCATGGGCTCGTTGGTGGGAGCGTACTTCTGTGGCACGGCGCTGGATGGACACAGTGGCCTGTCGGGCCTGCGACGCCTGGAGGAGCAGGCCATGAGCCGTCGGCTGTCGCTGGCGGCGATGGCGGCCGTCGTCACCACGTACTCGCTGGAGCACCTGGTGGCCGGGGATTTGGGCGACGTGGGGTTGGAGGAGCTGCCCATCCACTTCCTGCCCGTGGCCACGGACCTGACGCGCGGCGAGTGCATGGCGCTGGAGCGGGGACCGGTGGCGCGAGCGGTGCGCGCGAGCGGCTCGGCGCCCGGGCTGTGGGCGCCCACCCTGGTGCCTCCCGCACGCTATGTGGACGGGGCCTTCACCAGCATGGTGCCCGCGAACGTCCTGGTGAGCGCGGGCGCGGACCTCGTCTTCTCCAGCAACATCTTTCCCTTCGGCGTGCGCGAAACGGCGTGGATGCCGCAATCCCGCGCGGGCCGCTTCCTGGCGGGGCTCAATCCTGTCTCGAGGGCGCTGGACCTGGTCGCCAGCGGTGTGTTGCTGTTGCATCGCAGCGGCGACGCGGAGAGCTTGATGGCGGACGTGAGTTACGACATCCAGTCAGCGGACACTCCGCTGAGGACGGCGATGGAGTTCACCAAGGCGCGAGACATCCTGGAGCGTGCCGCCATGGACGAAGCCCTGGCGGAGAGACTCACCGAGCTCAAGGCGCACTGGGAGGAGATGCGCGCGCACTGCGGCCCGAACGGTCGGCACCGCGGAGGCCAGCAGGCGGCATGATTCCCGTGAGAATCCTGGGCACGGCGAGCCTGAGGCCGGGCCCGGCCGTGACGACGGCGGAGTTGTGCGCGCGCGTGGGGCGGGATGCGGACGAGGTGACGCGCAAGACGGGCATCCACACACGCCACTTCGCGCCGCCGGGCACGAAGGCCGCGGACGTGGCGGCGCAAGCGCTGCGCGGCGCGCTGGACGCGGCGGGGCTGGAGGCGCGCGCGCTCAAGCGCATCTTCTGCGTCAGCTCCATGGGCGGCGACGTCACCACGCCGGCCACGGCGAACCGGGTGGCCGCGGCGCTGGGGCTGGCGGGCAGCTGCGACGCCATGGACCTGAGCAACGCGTGCATGGGCTTCCTGAGCGCGTTCGACCTGGCGGCGCGCTCGGTGGCGACGGGGCTGGGGCCGGTGGGCATCGTCTCGGTGGAGCTGCTGTCGCGCACCACGACGCCGGAGGACCCACGGCCCTACCTGGTGCTGGGGGACGCGGCGGCGGCGGCGGTGCTGGGGACGGGGCGCCCGGACGAGGGCGTGCTGGGCGTGGCGCTGGGCAACGACGGCTCGCTGCCCACGGACGTGGTGCTGGAGAACCCGCACGCCACGGGCCGGCTGGAGCGGATGCGGTTCCTCACGCCCAGCAAGGAGATGACGCGGGTGGCGCTGGACGCGCTCGTGCGCGCGACCCGCGACGTGCTCGACGAAGCGAAGGTGGCCCTGCGCGACGTCGAGTGGGTGCTGACACACCAGCCCAACGGGCGGATGTTGGACGCGGTGCTGGACGCGATGGGCGTGGACGCCCGGCGCAGCGTGCGCGTGGTGGACACGCTGGGCAGCGTGGGCTCGGCGTCCCTGCCCACGTGTCTGGACGTGCTGTGGCGCACGAGGCGGGTGAGGCCCGGGGAGCGCGTGCTGCTGGTGGGCGTGGGCGCGGGCGTGGCGCACGGCGCGGTGCTGTACCAGGTGGGGGGATGAGACGCGCCGGGGGTCTGCCCCTCGCCACGTGGCTGGGCGTCTTCAAGCTCCTCCAGCGCTACCACCGCTACGAGGTGGTGAACCTGGCGCCGCTGCTTGCGCCCGGCGCGAAGCTCATCGTCGGCTACCACGGGCGGCCCCTGGCGGTGGACCTGTGCATGCTGACGGTGACGCTGCACGAGCACCTGGGCTACCTGCCGCACGGCGTGGCCCACGGCGCGTTCGACCGCATCCCCGGCATGCGCGCGGTGGCGGACGGGCTGGGCTTCGTCACCGGCGACGACGCGCGGCTGGCCCAGGCGGTGGCGCGGGGGGAGCATGTCCTCCTGCAACCGGGTGGCACACGCGAGGGGTGCCGCAGCTTCCGCCACCGCTACCGGGTGAGCTGGGGCGAGCGGCTGGGCTATCTGCGGTTGGCGGTGCGCTACCGGCTGCCGATTGTACCCGTGGGCGGCAGTGGCATGGATGACGCGTTCCTGGGGCTCAACGACGGCTATGCGCTGGGGCGGCGCGTGGGGATGCCGGCGCGGCTGCCCTTGTGGCTGGGGGTGGGGGCGACGGGGGTGTGGCCCTTGTCGCTGCCCTTCCCCGTGAAGATGACGCAGTGGGTGGGCGAGCCGCTCACGCGTCACCTGGCGCCGGGCTTCGACGCGGACGACCGCGCGTCGATGTTGGCGGTGCATGGGGAAGTGGCGGGCGCCGTGCAGGCGCTGTTGGACCGGGCACGCGGCCGGAGCCCCGCGCGGATGGCAGGGAAGGCAGCGGTGTGATGAAGGACTCGGAAGAGGAGCCGCCAGAGACAACGGGGCGACGCTGGGCGCTCATCCTGGGGGCCTCCTCGGGCACGGGCGCGGCGATTGCCCACGCGGTGGCGCGAAAGCCCGGGTTGGATGTCTTCGGGGTGCACCGCGGGCGCTACGCGGACAACGCGGCGCAGGTGGAGCGGCAGGTGCGGGAGGCGGGCCGGCGCGCGCGGCTGTGGCAGGCGGACGCGTCCACGCCCGAGGCGGCGGAGGCGGGCGTCCTGGCGCTGCGGGAGGAGGCGGGGCCGCGCTCGGTGAAGCTCTTCGTCCACTCGATTGCGGGCGCCTCGGTGGGGCGCTTCCTGTCCGAGGGTGAGGACCGGCTGCACACGCGGCGCATCCGCAGGACGTTCGACACGATGGCGCACTCGTTCGTGTACTGGACGCAGGCCCTGGTGGCCGCGGACATGCTGGCGCCGGGGGCGCGGCTGCTCGGCCTGCAGAACTCCCTGGACGAGACGCACCTGTCGAACACGGGGCTCATCAGCGCGTCGAAGGCGGCGCTGGAGATGTACGTGCGCTACCTGGCGCTGGAGCTGGGTGCGAAGGGCCACCGGGTGAACCTGCTCAAGTTCGGCACGGTGCTCACGCCCGCGCTCAAGCACGTGTACTCACCCGAGGCGCTGGCCCGGCTGGAGGAGGCCCACGCGCGGATGAACCCCGCGGGGCGCATGTGCACGGTGGAGGAGGTGGCGGACTTCGTCAGCGTGCTCGTGGGCGACGAGGCGGGCTGGTTCAACGGCGCCACCATCGACTACAGCGGCGGCATGACGCTGCGGCTGCTGGACCTGGTGCTCAACCCGTGATGGGCGCGGCGACGGGCTCGGGCATCCGGAAGCGCAGGCAGTAGAAGAACGGCGACACCTGCTCCTCGAGCACGTCCTGGGCGCGAGCGGGCAAGAGCTCCCGAGGGCAGTGTGCGTCGCGCGTGTAGAACGTGATGGCGCGGAAGGCAGCGCGCTGGAGGAGCGAGGGGCGTCGTGCCGCGTCCAGCTGCTCGTCCACCACCACCACCGGCGTGCCCGGCTTCGCCACGCGGGCGAGCTCCCGCAGGCCCGCGGCCGGGTCGCGGTAGTTGCCGATGCCGCCCACGCTCAGCACGCGGTCGAACAGGCCCTCGCGGAACGGCAGCGTGTGCCCATCCGCCATGAGCAGCCGGACGCCCGGGTAGCTGCCCTTGCGCAGGCGCTGCTGGCAGCGGCCCAGCATCCCCTCGCTCAGGTCCACGCCCCACACCTCCACCTCCTGGCCGGTGACGAGCTCGCGGCGGATGAGGGGCAGGTTCGCCCCCGCCCCCACGCCCACCTCCAGGATGCGCAGCGGCGTCCCATCCGCGTGCGGCGTGAGCGCGCCCAACTCCAACCGGCGGAGGTAGCCTGCGCGCATCTTCGACTCGGAGACGGACTGGAGCAGCGGCGTGAGCACCGTCGTCAGCGGGTCATGCAGCGCGGGCAGCCCGTCGTAGATGACGCGCATCAGCCGGTCCGTGCCGCGCACCGCGTCCTCGCGGTACAGGCGCGCAAGGCCCCGCTTCACCGGCCACGGCTCGCCGCAGCCGCCGCAGCGAAGCCAGCCCCACGTCAGGCGCCCTTCCTCCTCCTGGCCGTGGAACACCAGCGTCCCGCCGCAGTCCGGACACGTCACCAGCGGGACATCCCCTGCCTTCAAGCCACTAGACACCCGAGCCTCGTAGCACCTTCGCGCGCGCCACGTCGTCCCGCGTGCCCATCTGTTCGAAGCGCTCCAGTGCCCGTGTCAGGTGGGGCCCACGCGACGGGTCCTCCGAGGGCAGGTGTCGCGCCAGCTCCAGCCGCGCCCGGGCCTCCTCGTACGCGGTGCCCTTCGCCATGGCCAACGCCACACAGTCACGCCACGCCGCATGCGCGCGCGGCGCATCCCCGGACAGCCACGCCTCCGAGCCGCGCCACAGCTTCGCCGCGGGCTCCGCGAAGGAGAACACCCGGGCGAAGCCCTCCACCGCGCGGCACGCCTCGCGGGCGCTCTGCACCAGGGACGTGTCCTTGCCGCCGTCGCGCTCCCACAGCGTGAGCAGCACCTCCGCCACCGCGGTGACGCCGAAGTAGACGAAGTGCGCCACCGACTTGCCCGCGGTGAGCTTGGCGAGCGCCTTCTCCGCCGCCGCGCGCGCGCCCACCAGGTCGCCCTCGCGCAGCCGCACGAGCGCCAGCGTGCCGTCCAGGATGATGCGGTCCGTGAGCCCGCCCTGCGCCTCCGTCCACACCACCGTCAGCTCCAGCGCCGCGCGGGCCTTCAGGTGGTCACCCAGCCGCAGGTGGATGTGCGCCTGGTAGTGCAGCGCCCAGTGCTGCGTCTGGAGCGCCCCGCGACGACGCGCCGAGTTCTCCAGCCAGTCCATCAGCGGCAGGCCGCGCTGGAACTTGCCCTGGTAGCACCCCACCACGGTGTAGAGCGCGCGGCACTCCTCCGCCAGCCGCAAGTCTCCGACGGAGTCGACGATGCCCGTGGCGCGCTCCAGCCACGCCTCCACCTCCGCCCACCGCGCGATGTACGTCGCGTACACGGCGTTGCGGCACAGCACGTAGGCCAGGTCCGCGGGGCTGCCCACGCGCTCGGCGACCTCCCGCGCGCGGCCCACCCACGCCTCGGCCACCGGCCGCACCGGCACCGTGCCCGCCACCACCGCCATGTTGGTGTAGCCGCGCGCCAGCTCCGGGGACGCGCCCGCCGGCTCGCACAGGTTCAGCATGCGCAGGCCCGACCAGAGCACCGGCAGCGCCTCCTGTCCGTAGATGAACGCGTCGGTGAGCCGCATGAGCAGCCGCCCCGCCACGCGCCGCACCCGCCGCCGCTCCTCGGACTCCGCGCCCTGCGCGTCCGGCCGAGCGCTCTGCACGAGCCGCACCGCCATCTGCATCAGCGTGCCCACCGCCCAGCCCACGCGCGTCGTCGGCACCGGCCAGCCGAAGTGCCTGAGCGCCCGCTCCGCGTGGCCGCGGAACACCTCCAGCTCGCCCAGCTGGAAGCGCGCCTCGGCGAGCAGCGCCTCCAGGTGGCCCTGCCGCAGGGCGTCCTTCGAGGACACCCGCTCCAGCGCGCGCGCGAGGAACGGCAGCGCCTCCCGACAGGCGCCCACCCGCAGGGCCTCCTCGCCGGCCTTCTGCGCGTACTCCACCTCGCGCGCGAAGTCGCCCGCCTCGCCCCAGTGGTAGCAGAGCGCCGCGGTGCGCGCGGAGCCCTCGCCGTACGCCGCCTCCATCGCCTCCGCGACGCGGCGGTGCAAGAGGGGACGCTCCGCGGCGGCCAGTTCCTCCAGCACGCCCTCGCGCAGCTTGTCGTGCGCGAAGCGCCAGTGCCCGTCCGCCACGTCCAGCACCGCCGCCCCCGCGCAGTAGGACAGCCACCGCTCCACGTCCACGCCGGGCGCCGCGTGCTGCAGCAGCGTCACGTCCACCTGCCGCCCGACGATGGCCGCCACGCGCAGCAGGTCCCGCGAGCTGGCCGACACCTTCTCCAGCCGCCGGCGCACCAGCCGCCGCACGCCACCGGCGAAGACGCGCTCGGGCAGCGGCATGTCCCCCAGCCGGTCCAGCCCACCCGCCTCCTCCGCCAGCGCCCGCGCCACCTCGACGAGGAAGAACGGGTTGCCCTCCGTCTCGCGGCGGAGCAGCTCCACCAGGTGGGGGCGCGCGCCGGCCGGGCCAATCATCGACTCGCTGAGGACCGCGATTTCGCCCGCGTCCAGCCGGGGCAGCCGCAGCACGTCCAGCGCCTGCAGCTGCGTGGGCAGCCCCGGGGCTTCGTCATCGCGGAAGCTGCCCAACAGCAACAACGGCAACCCGGTGGCGCGCGCCGCCAGCCGGGACAACAGCAGCAGCGACTCACCGTGGGCCCAGTGCAGGTCCTCCAGGAGCACCACCGTGGGCTGCGTCAGCCGCGCGAAGATGTCCTCCACCACTTGCAGCAGGCGCGCCTGCGCCATCTCCGCGCCCAGGTCCGCCGGGTCCGGCACCGGCCGCCCCAGCACCGCCTCCAAATCAGGCACCAGCGGCTTGAGGACGCTCGCCTCGCGGTCATCCAGCGGCGTGAGGATGGACAGCCACCGCAACACCGGCCGCCACTCCTGGTACGGACTGCCGCCCGCCGCCACCGCCTGGCCGCGCAGCACCACCGCGCCGCGCACCAGCGCCAGGGGCCGCAGCTCGTCGAGCAGGCGCGACTTGCCCACCCCGCTCTCCCCGCCCACCAACAGCCCGCCCCCGCGCCCCATCAGCGCCGCGTCCAGCACGGACGACAGGAGCGACAGCTCGCGCGCGCGGCCCACGTAGCGCGCGGCCTGCAGGAAGCTCTCGCGCGTGGTGACGGACTCGGCGGGCAGCGGCCGGCGCGTCGCGGCGCACAGCGCGGCAATCACCTCGTCCGCGTTCCGGGGCCGCTTGCGCGCGTCCTTCGACACCATGCGCTCGAGCACCGCGTGCAGCTCGGCGGAGAAGCCCGCGGGCGCGGGCGGCGCCTTCCCGTCGAAGGGCAGCCGCCCGAAGATCATCTGGCACGCCATGGCGCCCACGCTGAAGAGGTCCGTCACCTCCGAGGGCGGCTGGTCCTCGAACAGCTCCGGCGCCAGGTAGCCTGGCGTGCCGCCCGGCTGCGCGCGGTGCACCTGCTCGCGCCCCACCGCGAGCCCGAAGTCGAGCACCTTCACCTGACCGCGCGCCACCAGCACGTTGGCGGGCTTCAGGTCCCGGTGGATGATGCCCCGGCGGTGCAGGTACGCCAGCGCCTGGAGCGTCTGCACCAGCAGGTCCACCTGCACGTCGAGCGGCTGGTGGGTGCCGGCCTTCACCAGGTGCCGCGCGTCCTCCAGCAGGTCCATGGCCAGGTACGGGCGGTTCTCGGCGTCGAAGCCGTAGTCCAGCACGCTGATGACATGGGGGTGGCGCACCGACGCGAGCGTCTGGAACTCGTGCGCCAGCGACAGCGCCAGCTCGTGGCGCGCCGCCGAGGACGGGGTGTTCTCCCCCGGCGGCAGCCGCACCAGGTCCTCCACCGTCTTGTGCAGCCGCTTGATGGCGACCGGGCCGGTCAGCAAGTCCTGCGCGCGCCACACCGTGCCCGCGCCGCCCCGCCCCAGGAACTCCATGATGCGGTAGCGGCCGCCCACGACCTCACCCTCGCCGGACAGGCGCGCGGGTTCCTCGGAACGAGGCTGTGGCGCATCGAGTGGGATGGAACGCATGTGCGGGGGGCCGCCCGCCGGTGATGATAACGAAGTTTCAGGGAATCCGGGGGGTTGGTTTCCTTACAGTGATACACGGGTTGTTACACACCCGGCACCCTCGGACTTCCCATTGCCCCTTGGGACAGGAGCCCCACCCGTGAGGGGGGCTTGTGCTCAGCCCCCCATGAGGCTGGCCAGGCTGCGGCCACCCTGGACGGCGCCGAAGATGAGGGCGCTGAAGTAGACGATGGTGCCCACCGTCATGCCGTGGCCCAGGAGGATGGCGTAGCCGTCTCGCTGCAGGATGCCGATGGCGAAGAACAGCGCGGCCAGCGCGGGCAGGGTGTTGCTGAAGGGCACGAAGCCGAAGGGCATCATCAGCAACACACCCGCGACGAAGAGCATGAACCCGTTGAAACGGTTGGTGCTGGCGCCGTGGGTGAGCGCGAGCAGGCGCGGCTTGCTCAGCCGGTCCACCTTGGTGAACACGTCCGCGCCCTTCTCCAGCGCGGGCTGCAGCGACGCGCGCGACAGCATCTTGTCCTGCAGCTTGCGCGGCAGCCAGGGCACCCGGTTGAGCGTCACGCCGATGCCGATGAGCACGATGAGCGCGCCGAACACGGTGGAGACGCCCGGGATGGACACGGGCAGCAGGAAGGGGAAGGTCAGGATGCAGCAGAAGAGCAGGAGGCCCTGCTCGCCGCATGCCTGCATCAGCTCGCGCACCGTGAGCGACTCGGGCAGTCGCGCCGCCAGGGCGCGCAGCGTGGTGGAGAGCTGGACCTGGGTGTCGGAGAACTGGGCGGAGGACGAAGAGGGCGTCGTGGACATGGACGTCGCTCCCCTATCACGCTCCGGCGGGGGACGCTCAGCCCCAGGCGATGTCGTACACCGCTTCCTCGCCCTGCCGACGGCTGACCTGGACGGAGGGGTGGCGAGCGCCGCTGGCCTCCAGGCCCGCCAGGAACAGGCCCACGTAGAAGCCCGCCACCACCACGGGGCGGCAGGTGAGCGCGTAGCGGCCAGGCCCCCGGAGCTCGAGCGTGGCCTCCAGGTAGTTGGTGCCGGTGCGCAGGTTGCGCGTCATGCGCGCGAGCATGCGTTCGGGGCCCAACAGGCGCACGGTGGTGAGCAGCGGGCCGCCGATGAGCGTGCCGCGGAAGCCCTCCACGAAGCGGCGGCCCACGACGGCGGCGCCCTCCTCCAGTGGGAGCTGGGGGGCGAGCGTGTCGGCGGCGACCTTGAGCGCGCCCAGCCAGACCTCCAGGGGGTAGGCGGGGGCCAGCTTGCCCTGGGTGTTGATGCCCACCTGCTTGAGCCGGCCGACGCAGCGCTCGTCGAGCTGGTCTCCCAGCGCGCGGATGAGTCCTTCGAAGCTCTGGGGGAAGACGAGCGGCTCGCGGGTGTCCAAGGCGGGCGGCATGCTAGCCAGCCGACAGCGCGCACCGCATCCGACAGGTTGCCGAGGTCCTGGGTGGGTCGAGACTTCCTCCGGTGAACATTTGTCTCGTCCCCCGGGGTGAAGCGCGGGCCGCGAGTGCCTAGCTGGCAGGGGCATGCGGTGGTGGATGGCGTGCCTGGTGGTGGCGGCGGTGTCCGTGACGGGGTGTCCCGTCGCGTGCACGAAGGAGCGGCCGCGCGTGTTCCAGCTCAAGGGCGAGGTGGGCTCGCGCGGGCCGGACTTCGCGGTGGCGCTCTACCAGACGGTGGGCGTGCGCATGGCGCCGGGCAACCAGCTGACGTGGACGAACAACGGGGACGTGTTCGACGTCATGGTGGAGGAGCTTCGCCGGGCGAAGGTCTCCATGAACCTGGTGATGTTCATCTGGCGGCCGGGGCGGGCCTCGGACCGGCTGGTGGAGGTGATGACCGAGCGCGCCCGCGCGGGGGTGGCGTGTCGGGTGCTGGTGGACCCGTTCGGCAGCGCGGGGTTCGAGGCGGAGGTGAAGCCGAAGCTGGAGGCGGCGGGGTGTCGGGCGCACCTGTTCCGCCCGCTGCCCGCGGACGAGACCCTGGCGCGCAACCACCGCAAGGTGCTGGTGGTCGACGGGCGGGTGGGCGTCACGGGGGGCCTGGCCATCCAGGACGAGTGGCTGGGACACGGCTTGAGCCCGCGGGAGTATCGCGACACGAACGCGCGCGTGACGGGCCCGGTGGTGGAGCAGATGCAGCAGGCGTTCGCGGAGAACTGGCAGGAGACGACGGGGGAGCTGTTGCCGGGGGAGGACTTCCCCACGCTGTCGCTGCCGGTGCCGGGGCTCGACGGCGCGGGCGAGGGCTGGGCGGCGTTCGTGGGGAGCACGGCGAACCCGGAGGTGACGCGGGCGGAGCGGCTGACGCAGCTGCTGGTGCGCGCGGCGACGAAGCGGCTGTGGATTGCCCAGTCGTACTTCACGCCGAACGGGCCGTTGTCGGAGCTGCTCCAGGAGCGGGCCCGGGCGGGGGTGGACGTGCGGGTGCTGGCGCCGGGGGACATCAACGACCAGAAGTTCATCACGGTGGCGCAGCGGGCCACGTACGACGCGCTGTGGAAGGCGGGCGTGCGCGTCTGGGAATACCAGCCGTCGATGATGCACGCGAAGACGATGCTGGTGGATGACCGGCTGGTGTTGGTGGGGTCCATCAACTACGACCCGCTGTCGTTCAACATCCTGGAGGAGGGCTCGTTGGTGCTGGAGGATGTGGACGCGGCGAAGCAGATGGAGGCGTTCTTCCTGGAGGACCTTTCACACGCGCGTGAGGTGGGGGCCACGGGGCAGGTGTCTCGCTGAGCACGGAGGAGCACCGGGGGACTGGGCAGGACCGGGCGGGTGTGCTGAAGAGCGGGCCTCTTCCCCTCTTCGCCTGTCGGAGTCCGCGCGCCATGACCGAGCCCTCCCGTCTTCTCTTCGTCGCTGGAGCCACGGGGGCCACGGGGCGCAACGTGGTGAAGCAGGCGCTGGAGCGCGACGTGCCGTTGATTGCGCACGTGCGGCCCAAGAGCGCGGAGACGGAGCCGGCGCGGAGCTGGCCGCGCAAGGCGTTGGTGGAGCTGGTGCGCGGGGACGAGCTGGCCGAGGCGATGAAGGGGAGCACGACGGTGCTCCAGCTCATCGGGACGATGCGCAAGCGCTTCGGGTCCGGGGACACGTACGAGACGAGCGACATCGGGACGACGCGGCACCTGGTGGAGGCGGCCAAGCGCGTGGGCGTGGACCACCTCGTGTTGTTGAGCTCGGTGGGCGCGGGGCGGCCGGTGGGCGCCTATCTGAAGGCGAAGGCCGAGGCCGAGCGGCTGGTGCGCGAGAGCGGCATTCCGTGGACGGTGGTGCGTCCGCCCGCGTTCGAGGGCGAGTACCACCACCCGCCCGCGATCCTGCGCGCGCTGGCGAAGCTGCCGCTGCTCGGCGGGCTGCGTCCCATCCATCTGGACCAGCTGGCCGCCGTGCTGCTGCGCGTGGCGGAGCGGCGAGCACCGCTGGGCGCGGTGCTCGAGGGTGACAGCCTGTGGAGCGAGGTGGCGGCGGCCGGGAAGTGAGCCCCGGTGGAGCAAAGGAGGCTCGCCCCGTGGAGCGAGCCTCCTGGCCACGCGGACAGGTCCGCTAATCAGGAGGGAATGGACGTTCCCGCGAGCGGTGCGGGGAGCCGCAGGCCATCCTCGAAGAAGGAGACATCGGGCAATTGCGAGCGCACCTCGGGCAACGAGGTGTGCCCGCCCTCGGGCACATCCGCGACCTCCAGCAGCGTGCCCTTCCCGTCGTACTCGAAGACGAACTTCAAGGTCTCGGCGGAGGCCCAGTAGTACTTCGAGATCTTGGACACCCTCCGGTCCGCGCTCGCCGACACCTCCATGCACTCGCGAAGGGAGGCATCACGCAGGATGGTGATGACCTCGCTCAACTCCCCCGACGCCGAGAACATGTGGACCGACTTCCAGGAGAAGCCCTTCGACTGGGGGAGCTGCCGGTGCGTCACGAACGGGACGCTCCCGTACTGAGGCACATGCGCCTTCTTGATGGCGTCATCCTGCGCGACCTCGAAGTAGTCGACGCGCCGGACTTTTCCGTTCTCATACTGCTCGACCTTCTGGAGCTGCTCCGCCGGGCCATACAGCGCCCGGGAGTACCTGCGAGCCTGACGAGCCTTCTCCGCGGGGACCTCGTTCTGAGGATCCACCAGGAACCCCTCGTAGTACTTCTCACGAATGTTCGCGCTCATGTGCGAAGTGGTCCTCAGAAGGAGATGCTCGGATAGAGGGACATCCTACTGGACTCCCTCATGATGGAGAAATCCAACCCTGGCAGGCCCATGGGTCCCAGGATGTCCTCGCGCAGATCATTCGCCATGGTGCGCGGCTGGGTGCCGAACGGATCGGCGTAGTTACGCGTCGTCCCCGGCCGCGCGAAGTTGTACGTGGGGATGAAGCCCTTGGCGACACGCGCATCGAACTCACGCAATTGCCGATGAGCGCTCTTCGAGGTGGGGTCCTTGAAGTTCGCCTCCATCGCGTCTCGCGCCCGCTGCGCATAAGCGTTGAAGTCCGCGTCCGAGACGAAGAGCGCCACGTCCACGTCCTTCGCGTCCGGCGTCCGGAGCGACGAGCCCTGGATGACCATCTCCCCCTGTGGCAGCCCGTAGGTCTGGCTCAGGCCCTGGAGGTTCTGCTGGAACTGCGCCAGCTGCGCGGGGCTGTCGAAGTGGTACGGGAAGCCACGCTCCTCCACCATCTTCCAGTTCGCCATCTGCTGCGTCAGCTGCTCCGCCGTCAGCGGCTTCTTCTCGCGCGAGCCCACATGGACCATGTCGGCGATCTGCTCTTCATTGAGGCCCAGCTCCCGGCCCCGGGTGACGATGCCCTGGAGCTCCTCGTTGCTGTAGCGCATCTTGAACAGGTCGGGCTCGGCGGCCATGCGCTCGGTCGCGAGCTGTCGCACCCGGTCCACGCTCGCCGCGTCGCTCGGGTTGACCGGACGCGTGTCCTCCATGGCCACGTAGCCACGTCCGTTGGCGAGCGAGTCCACCTGCGACGCGTGCGTCGCGAGCTGGCTCTCCACGCTGGAGATGAGCTGCTCCAGGCTCTTGAGCTGGTCGGCCGTCGCGGGCGTGTTCTGGCCCGTCACCCCCGAGGCCGCGTTGGTGAGGCTCGCCTGCGTGGCCTCCAGGTTCTGCAGGATGCCGTTGAGCTTCTGCACCTCCAGCCGCGACTCGAAGCCCTGGCTGCCGTAGCCCGGCATGCCGGTGATGGCCTGCTTCACCTTGTCGATGAGCTGGCGCACCTTGCCCGCCGCGCCCTCGTAGCGCTGGAGGACGCGCGCCGTCTCCATGTGCGCCTGGATGTCCTCCTTCGTCGCGTCCGGGCCCGCCTCGATGTGCACCTTGCCGTTGTCGTAGCGGACCTGCGTCGTGCGGCCGTTGAGCTCGGGGTTGCGCACCACGGGCACCGGCGGACGACCCGTGTTGTCCGTGCCCACCTCGGGCTGCGTGGGGCGCGTGTTCTGCGGACCGTTCGTGCGCGGCACCGGGATGAGCTGTCCCGTCGCGGGATTCACGCGGTACTCCGTGGGCCGGTTCTCCACGCGGTTCTGCGGAGGACGGCCGGCCTGCTCCGGGTTCGTGGTGGTCCCCGGACGCGTGTCCGTGCCCGTCGTCGTCCCGGGACGCGAGTCCGTCCCCGTCGTGGTCCCCGGCTTCGAGTCCGTCCCCGTCGTCGTGGTCCCCGGCTTCGAGTCCGTGCCCGTCGTCGTGCCCGGCTTGTTCGAGCCGTTGGTGCCGTTGCTCCCGTTGGTGCCGTTGCTCCCGTTGGTGCCGTTGCTCCCGTTGGTGCCGTTGCTCCCGTTGGTGCCGTTCGACCCATCGGAGCCGTTGGTGCCACTGCGCCGACGACCACCGCCCAGGCTCACCGTGGTGCCGCCGCCGCCGCTGCCGCCCTCGGCCGTGACGTCGCGGTGGCGCGCGTTGACCTCGAAGTCCACGATGCCCAGCTTCGCGCCCACGCCCAGCTCACGGTCCTTGAAGGAGCCCGTGGTCATCTGCGCGTCGACGTTCACCCCCTCGAACGCGTTGTCGAAGTTGCCGTTGACCAGGTTCTTGGTGATGGTCTGCACCTCCTCGCCGCTCAGCCCGCTGACCTCGGCGGTGAAGAAGCGGCCCTCGGGCCCCGCATCCACCGAGCCCTCGATGGAGATGCTCGTCTCCGCCGGGCCCGCGAATGCCGCCGTCGCCGGGCTCGCGATGAACGCCAGCATGTCCTTCGCGTCCACCTTGCTCGCATCCAGCGGAATCGACGTCTCCATGCTCACGGAGCCCGTCACTTCGCCGCCGATGTTGATGCCCGCCTTGCCCTTCAGGCCGCCCGCGATGCTCGCCGCGCCGGAGCCCTCGATTTCAATCGAGCGCACCAGGTTCGTCGGCTTGCCCTTGTCGAACTCCACCCGGTAGCTCGTCGTCGCGCCGATGCTCGCCGACAGCTCCGCGTTCGCGGGACCGAACTTGCCGCCCAGACCCGCCTCCGCCTCGGCGCCGATGTTCACCTCCATCGCCGACAGGTGGTCGAGCATGAACTTGTGGTCTTCACCGCCCGACGCGAGCGCCGCGGGGCCCTTGCCCAGGATGACCGCCGCCTTCGCCGCTTCCTCCGGCGTGTCGAACTTCATCTCCACGCGGCCACCAGCGGACACCGACGCCGAGCCCACCAGGCCCACGCCGACATCGCCCGTCACCTCCGCGGACAGCTGGTACTTCCCATCCGCCGTCTTCTCGACCTCGACCTCGCCGTCGATGCCAGCCTTGAGGCCGACCTTCACGTCGAGGTTGCCGCTCAGCGTAATGGTATCGCCCGGGCTGTTGAGCTTCTTGATTTCGTCCGCCACCGCGCCCTCGATGGGGGCGGTGATCTGGTCGATGGCCATGTCGATGGGCTTGAGGACGACGTCCTTCGCGAAGCCCAGCGCATCCTTGGCGAAGTCTCCGGCCATCCCGGCAAGGTCCCCGAGTCCCTCGGTGACGAAGTCCTTCGCGTCCTCGTACCAGGGGAGCTGACGCTCCTTGTCCAGCTCCTTCGGCTCCTGGTCCTTCTTCACCTGGCCGTTGGCGTCCACGTCGAAGCCGACGTGGTCGTACTTCCAGCGGTTGTCACCCGCCTCCTGAAGGCTCTTCACCTCCGTCGGCTGGTGCTTCATCTGCAACTGCCCGTTCGCGTCCACCGTGCCCGAGGCCTGCGAGACCGTCTGTGTGCGATTGGCGTGGCCCTCGTCGAAGCGCGAGCCGTCCGGGTCATACCCTGTCACGGTCGTCTTGCTGGTGACGTTGCCCGGCGTCTTCTGCGACACGGCCGGCAGCGAGTCCGTCAGCACCGCGTCCTTCGGGCCGCGCGACACCTCTTGCTGGTTGCGCACCACCTGCACGCCGTTGCCGTTCTTGTCGGACGCCAAGGGCTGCGTGGCCACCGACTCGGTCTTCTGCGTGGAGACCGCCGGCTCACCCTTGGCGTTGTACTTCGTCTCCTCCGTCACCGTGAGGCTCGACTCCCCCGGCTTCAGCGACGTCGGCGCGTTGTTCGTCTTGTGGTGGTCCTCGCCCTTCGACGCGTCGTTCAGCGCCTTGTTCTGGGCCGACTCGAAGCCGTTCACCGCGTCGGCGTTGAAGCCCGGAGTCTTGATCTCCGTCTTCTTCACCTGCTTGGTCGGGATGCCCCACTCGTTGTAGTCCGTCTGCGTCGTCTGCGTCGCGGGACCCTTCGGTGTCCCGGGGCGGCTCGCCAGCGACGCCGGCGGCTTCTCCATCCGGATTTCCTCGGTCCTCGACTGGAGCTTCGGCGGCGACTTCGTCACGTCGTACTTCGTCGTCGACGATGTCGTCGTCTCGCCCGTCTCCGGGTGCTGCTGCGTCTGGCTCTTCTTCGACTCCAGCCCCGTCGTCTTCCCCTGCGCGTCCGACGTCTTCGTCCACGTCGTCTCGCCGGTGACCCCTTCCTTCCCCTTCTCCTTCGCCGTCATCGTGGACGTGTAGCTCCCGTCCTTCTTCACCGTGACGGTGTTCCCGCTCTTCGCATCCGACAGCGTCGTGTCGCCTGTCAGCGCGTTCTTCTTCACGTCATACGTCGCGCCTGACGACGGGTCCTTGTACTTCTCCCCGTCCTTCAGCTTCGCCGCGTCCTGCAAATCCTTCGCGTCCAGCGCGTCCAGCGCCTCCGGTGGCTTCTCCCCCTCCACCGGCTTCACCGCGTTTTCCGGCGGCGGCGCCGTCGTCCCCAGCAGCTTCTCCAGCTCCCCCTTGCGCGCAGTCCCGTCGAACGCCGACACCAGCTCGTTCTTCTTCGGCTTGACGCTCTCGATGTCCTTCTGGCTGTACGGCTGCGGCTTCTTCTCCTTCACCGCCTCCGTGTTCGCCTTCCCCATCGCCTCCTCGGCCTTCTTCGCCGACAAGGCCACCTGCTCCTCCGCCGCCTGCAGCTTCTTCCCCGCCTCCGCCGCCTTCGCGTCCGCGGCCGTCTTCGCCTTCTCCGCGGCAGCCGCGTCCGCCTGCGTCTTCTTCGCCTCCTCCGGCTTCTGGCCCGGCTTCTCCGCCGCCTTCTTCGCCGCGTCCGCCGCCTTCTTCGCCTCCGCCTGTTGCTTGCGCGCGGCCTCCGCTGCCTTGCGCGCCGCCTCCGCCGCCTTGCGCGCCGCCTCCGCCGCCTTGCGCGCCGCCTCTGCTGCCCTACGGGCTTCTTCCGCCGCTCTGCGCGCCGCCTCTGCCGCTCTGCGTTGTGCCTCGGCCGCCGCGGCCGCGCTCGAAGACCCTGCTCCACCCGTAGGTGCCAGACTCATGGCGCTCCCCTTTTTCTTCTGAATCGACACCTGATTATCGGAAGAAGGGAAAAAACGTTCCCTCTCCGGATGCGAGGCGTTTCGATCATTGCCGGGCGATGACTATCAGGCTTCAGAGTCAGACGTCCCACACGCCTGCCCCTCGGGCTGACAGCCTTCCATCAAGGACTTACAGCAACACGCCACGGTGACCGGCGGTGCAAACCGCCAGCCCGCAAGGGATTGCATGGGCCCCGCATCTACAAACACCCTCCAAGAACAGCCACACCGGAACCGTGGGAGCCCCATCCACAATCATTGCCAACAAGGCCAGAACGAGCGAACGAACGTGTGCTCCTGAACGAATGAACGGCCGCTCAGCGCCTCAAGGCGACAGGCCGGCGACGCTGTAGTGCACGGGCGCCCACGCGAAGCCCTTTCCGTCCGCGAGCACGCGGCCGATGCCAGGGAACGAGATGTGGGGCGCGGCGACGAGGTAGCCCTTCGCGGCGGCATCCGACATGGCCTTCCGGCGTTGACGCGCGGCGGCGGTCGAGTCGAGGTCGAAGCGAATCGTCACCCCGGGCGAGGGGAACTGCACGTCCTGCGCGTGGATGAGGTCGCCCCAGAAGCGCAGCTGCCGCCCCTGGCTCTCCACGACGTAGAAGGCATGGCCGGGCGTGTGCCCCGGCGTGGCGAGCGTGCGGATGCCGGGGAACAGCTCGGTGTCTCCGCTGAAGCGCTTCACGCGGCCCGCGGCGAGGTAGGGCGCGAACGCGGCGGCGGCCTCCTGGAAGCCGTGGTGGTGTTCCTTGGCGACGTGGTTCGCATGGGAGGCATCGAGCCAGAAGTCCGCCTCGCGCTGCTCCACGTGGACGGTGGCGTTGGGGAAGGACGGCTTGCCGTCGAGGGTGAGGCCACAGGAGTGGTCTCCATGGATGTGCGTGAGCAGCACGGCGTCGATGTCCTCGGGCTGGTAGCCCGCGGCGCGCAGGCTCGACAGCAGGCGTCCACCCATGGTGGGGCCGAAGAGCGTGCCCGAGCCGGTGTCCACCAGCACCAGGTGCTCGCCGGTGTGCACGAGGAAGGCATTGATGGAGGCCTCGACGCGGCCCGGGTCGATGCCCAGCCGGCCGAGCCGGGCCTTCACCTCCGCGGGGGTGATGTTCGTCAGCAGCGTGTCGGCGGGGAGGGTCACCGTGCCGTCGGACAGCGCGGTGATTTCGAAGTCGCCGAGCATCATCCGGTAGTAGCCAGGCGATGAAGTCCTGACCTGCGGCGGCGGCGCGGCCAGGGTGACGACGGGCGTGACGAGCAGCAGGCTGGCGACGAATCGCCGTGAGGCGGACAAGGCCATGGGGAGCGCTCCGTGAGAGGGATTGCCGCGCGGATGCGGCTTGCATCGACAGCGCGCGGATGATGCGCTCCACGCCCTCATCACTCCAATCGATTGAGGCGATATTGAGCATCAGGGAGCGCGATTTACGCCACGTGGACCTGAACCTGCTGGTCACCTTCCTGGTGCTGCTGCGCGAGCGGAGCGTCTCGCAGGCGGCGCGGCGGTTGTACCTGGGACAGCCGGCGGTGAGCGGCGCGCTGGCGCGGCTGCGCGAGTTGTTCGAGGACGCGCTGTTCATCCGCACGCCCAAGGGGATGGAGCCCACGGCGAAGGCGCTGGAGTTGGAGCGCAGGCTCGCGCCGGCGCTCGAGCGCATCCAGGAGACGATGTTCGAGCCCCCCACGTTCGAGCCGGCGGACACCGACCGGACCTTCGTGCTGGGGATGCCGGACTGGGTGGAGCTGTGGCTCGGCCCCGCGCTCTTCGCGAGCGTGCGTGAGGCCGCGCCCCGCGCGCGCCTGGCCATCAAGCCCACGGACCCGTTCGAGAGCACGGCGATGCTCGAGCGCAACGAGATGGACGCGAGCATCCTCCAGACGCAGGAGACCCCGCCCCCGGCGTGGCTGCGGCGCAGGCCCCTGCGGACCCTGGGCATGCGCTGCATCTACCCTCGCGAGCTGAAGCGCGGCTCCAAGGGGCTCACCCTGGCCGAGTACACCCGCCATGCCCACCTGATGGTGAGCTATCGGGGCGTGTTCGAGAGCACCATCGACACGTGGCTCACGTCCCAGGGGCTGCGGCGGACGGTGGCCTACTCCACGACGCGCTTCGGCACCCTGCCGGCCCTCCTGCGCTCGACGCGCGCCATCGCCACGGTGCCGGAGATGCTCGCGGAGCAGTGGCGCGAGGAGCAGGGGTTGCAGGTCAGCGCCGTGCCCGTGCCGCTGCCGGAGTTCTCCGTGTCGGCGCTGTGGCTGGCGACGAAGGACAGCGATCCGGGGCTGCAGTGGCTGCTCGGGCTGGCGGCCCAGGCGGTGGCGAGGACCTCCGCGAGCGCAGCCAAGGGCCACCGGTGAACAGTGGCAGGGGTCACTCAGTGGCGGATAACACCGCCGCGTGGGTGGGGACGCGGTAGCCTGGAGGGGCTCTCATTCCTCTCGCGAGACACGCCATGCTCCGCATCCTCGCCTCCGCCCTCCTCGTCCTGTCCCTCACCGCCTGCTCGGACGACCCCGACCCCACCCCCACGCCGGATGCCGGCTCGGATGCGGGGACACCCGATGGCTCGGACTCCGGAACCGACGCGGGGACGGACGCGGGCTCGGGGGACGGCGGCCCCACGCCCCAGCCGGACGCGGGCCCGGGGACGTCCGGAGGCTCCGGGAAGCTGCCCTGTGAGCGCACCGGCTCGGTGACGAGCAACAACCAGACGTATCCGTACTGCGTCGCGCAGGTGGCGGGCGCGGAGCTGAAGATTGTCGAGCCTCGGGTGGGCATCGTCCCCTCGCCGGTGCACCTGGCCATCTACCTGCACGGTGACGGAGCCCGGGCGCACACGGGCGACACCGCGCCCCGCCTCCAGGCGCCGTGGGCCTACGAGAACGACACGCTCTACGTCTCCGTGCTCGCGCCGAACAAGTGCGCGTGGTGGACCAAGCCCTCGGTGACCAACTGCGCCGTGGAGGGGACGGAGGCCGACCGCGACCTCGCGGGCGACAACGCGGCCACGCTGGTGGAGGTGCTCGACACCCTGCGCAAGGGCTGGAACATCATCAACGAGCCCATCCTCTTCGGCGGCTCCTCGGGGGGCTCGGTGTTCCTCACGGCGAGCTTCCTGCCGAAGCACGGCAACCGCTACCGGGGCGTGTATGCGTTGGGCTGCGGCGGCGAGGCGCCCTGGGGCGGCAAGCTGGACTGGGACAGCACGCGCCCCGAGCTGCGGGGGCCGACGCGACTGGTCTATGCCTACGGTGACAAGGACGAGTACCTCACCGACATCCAGGCCAGCCTCACCGCGTTCCGTGGCTACGCCTTCCCGCTGGAGGAGAAGGTCGTCGCGGGTGCGGCCCACTGCGCCTTCGACCACATCGGCGGCGTGAAGGACATCTGGGCGGCGGAGCTCGAGGGAAGGTAGCCGGGCGTCGCGCGGGAACGCGCTTGCGTAGGGATTGAACGCGCGAGACCTCCGGAGGCGTGTCGCTTCAAGACGCGCCTCCAGTCCGCTTCGTGTGGCACCCAGGTTGCACTGGCGAGCCCCCCACGATGCGCGTCGACACCAGCTGCGACACCGCGAACTTCATCCTCGACGGCGACAAGTTCTTCCTCGAGCTGCACCGGCACATCCGCCGCGCGGAGCTGGACGGCAAGGGCGCCACCATCCGCTTGGCGTACTGGAAGGCGGACCCGGCGCTGACGCTGCCCGCGGTGGATGGCGCGCAGCAGCGCACGCTCGCGCAGGCGCTCTCCTCGGCCGCGAAGGCGGGGGTGAAGGTCCAGGTCATCCTGTGGAACGGCTGGAAGTCCGAGTGCTTCGTGCCGCATCACCACTTCTGGCGCGAGGACTGGACGGCGTGGCTGGACAAGTGGAAGCACCTGCTCAAGGAGTGGAAGTTCCCCGACGGGAGCCTGGAGTTCAAATACCACTCCTACGCGGGCACCACGCTGCACCCCTTCACCAGCCTCCACATCAAGATTGCCCTGTTCAAGACGTCCGGGAGCGAGGACCTGCTCCTGGGCGGGATGAACCTGGGCGAGGACTACAAATCCGCCACGACGCACGACGCGGCCAATCACTGGCATGACGCGGCCGTGCACCTGAAGGGAGACATCCACCGCGTCGTGGGGAACTACTGGTCGGAGCTGTGGGCGGGGAAGATGCCTCCCGCGGCGCCCATCACTCCGGACCGCAGCGGCGGCGGCAAGGCCGTGACGTTCGTGACCACGGACATCCAGGGCAAGAAAGCCGAGCGGGACATCCGCAAGGAGCTGGTGGGCCACATCCAGATGGCGCGCGCGTTCGTCTACATGGAGAACCAGGCGCTGACGGACCCAGGCATCATCGACGCGCTGGTCGCGGCGGCCGCGCGCGGGGTGCGCATCATCCTGATGGTCCCGCACCCGAAGGAGACGGTGCTCGGGGACTACAGCGGATATGCGTACGTGATGAACTTCGCCTTCCGCGCCATCGCGATGGCGGGGATGACGAGCTTCACCTCGAAGAGCGCCGGCAAGGTGAAGGCCAGCGACATCAAGGACTGCAGCCTGCGCTACGAGGGGTGGCTGCTGAGCGGCCGCTCGCTGCTGCTGCCGCCGTCACCCCAGGTCCAGAAGATGGGCTGCCTGGAGAACGACACGTACATCACGGAGTTGGAGAAGCGGCTGCACGCGGGTGACGACTCGCTGATGCAGTCGTGGAAGCACCCCAACCTGCCGTTCCGTCCGGCGTCGCAGTTCATGAACCGCGGCTTCCACTGGAAGCTGAAGACGGCCTGGCTGGGGACGTGGGAGTACCTGGAGAACATCACGGCCATCGAGTCCGATTCGTTCAGCATGTACTCACCGCTGCTCAACGGCGCGAAGGGCAAGTCGCCGTACGTCCACTCGAAGGTGGCCATCGTCGACGACAAGCTGGCCTTCATCGGAAGCAGCAACTGGACCTACCGCAGCATGCAGTTCGACGCCGAGGTGAGCGCCGTCATCCAGGACGGGGCCTTCGTCAAGGCGATGCGGGAGGAGCTCTTCGAGCACTGGGGGATGCCCAAGAACGTCAGCCAGTGGCGCGCGGCGGCGGAGCAGAACGTGGGCAAGCAGGACGGCAAGGTGAACATCGTCCCGCTCACCCTGGCGGACCTGCAGGTCAGCTACACCAGCCTCACCGCGTGGGGCTCCTGGGCGGCGGGGAACATGATTTGAGCGGTGGGGCGTGGCCCGCGCTCGAGAGCGGAGGACCTGACAGCCCTCGGCCCCCCGTCGGGCCCGCTCCGCCACGCCGTTGTCCACCACGTCGACCTGGGAGGACGACTGGATGGACAGCAGGTGGATGAGGCCCCAGGCGAACAGGGCCAGCGCGGCGAAGCCGACGAGCCCCGCGTAGACGACCCGGAGACCCGCGCGGCGGACCATGCTCAGGTGGGTGCCCAGCCCCATGGCCGCCATGGCCATGACCATGAGGAAGACGCTGGCGGTGGACAGCCATGCCCGGGCCGAGGCGGGCACCACGCCCACCGTGCCCAGCACGCCCACGGCGAGGAAGCCGATGACGAACCAGGGGATGGGCGGCTCCTTCAGCGAGTAGCGCACCTTCCCGCCCACGCCGGAGAGCAGCCCCAGCACCACGAGCGCCGGCGCCAGCAGCACCACGCGGGTGAGCTTGACCAGCGTGCCCAGGTCCCCCGCGTCGGTGCCCCACGTGAAGGCCGCGGCCATCACCTGCGCCACCTCGTGCAGCGTGGCCCCGGAGAGGATGGCGAGCTGCGCATCGCTCAACCCCAACAGCGGCCCCACGAAGACGTAGAAGAGCACGCCCACGGTGCCCAGGATTCCGCACAGGCCCACCGCCAGCGTGGTGTCCTCCTCCTCCGCGCGCGTGACGGAGCTGGCGGCCACCACCGCGCTGGCACCGCAGATGGACGTCCCCAGCGCCAGGAGCGTGCCCAGCTTCTCCGGCACGCCGAAGCGCCGGGTGAGCCAGCGGATGCCGAGGATGCCGCCGACGATGACCGCCACGGACAGCAGCAGCACGCGCGGGCCCACCTTCGCCACCAGCCCGAAGTCGAGCCGCGCCCCCATCAGCACGATGCCCAGCCGCAGCACCGTGCGCGCCGAGTAGCGCGTGCCCTCCATCCACACGGGCGCGAGCCCCAGCGACGTCCGCAGCGAGATGCCCAGCAGCAGGGCCACCGTGAGCGGCCCCACCACCTGCAGGCCGGGCAACAGCGCCAGCCCATGGCTGAGGCCCGCCAGCGCGGCGGCGAGCCCCAGGCCCGGCAGACGTCGACGCCACACGGCTTGGGGGTCGGGGACGACGGTCGAGGAGGAAGCGGCGGCAGGTGCGGTCATCTCGGAGGCTCGATACCCGGGGGCATGACGTTGACGGTTTCTGGCGCGGGGTCTACCGCGAGACCTGCTGGGTGCGGAGCACGGCGGGCAGGTCCTCGCCCACCGCGCGGCCCTCCAGTGTGTCGCTCAGTCGAGGCGCACGGGCGAGGAAGCGGCGCACCGCCTCATGCGCGTCCAGGTCGAGCACGCGGGGCTCCAGCGCGCCGGGGATTCGACACAGCATGTCCGGTGCGTCGCCGTCCCGCTCGCAGGCCGTCACGGAGTAGAGGCGCGAGTCCACCACCGGCTCGCCCGCGACCTCGAGCGCGAGGAGGCGCTGTCCCTTGGGTGCGTCCGCGCGGAAGCGCAGCGTCATCCCCGAGGGGCGCGGCAGCCATCCGCCGAAGCGGTGCTCGGGGTTCTTCGCGAAGACGTTCTCCAGTTCCTGCTCCCAGAAGGCGCGGAGCTGACGGCCGCTCACCTTGCCTGTCTTCAACTTGTTGGTGACGGGGAAGAGGTTCCACAGGTCCGCCTCGCGCACGGGTTCGGAGAGCAGCGGCGTGCCGAAGCGGAAGCCATTGGACAGGCCAATCTCCGTCCCACCCGCGGCGCGGATGGCGTCGGCCAACATGTTGTCCAACGGGTTCTCCACCACCGCGTAGCGCGCGAGCGTCACGTCCGTGTGGCCCACCTGCGCGGAGAGCGCTTGGTCGTGCGCGGTGAGCGCGGCCTCCACGTGCCGCGCCATCTCGGGATCCTCGGGGAAGCGCGACGCGGTGAGTTCGACGAGCTCCCAGCGGCGGTCCACCACCCGCCCCTCCTCGAGCCACAGGTCCAGCCGGCCGAGGAAGGAGCCGAACGCGCCGGGCTCCACCACCCACGAGCCCGATTGCTCGATGGGGACATAGGTGCGCTCGTGCGTGTCGCTGGACAGATGGACATCCACGCGCTGGAGCACCGGGCGCGGCCTGCTCCAGGACCAGGCTCCACCAGCGGGATCCCGACCTCGACGGCTCACGCCGCCGCCGAGGACCCGCGTCCCCAACCTCGGCCGGAGCCACACCCCAGCCAGCGCGCCGCACCTCGGCGGCCTGTGCGCCAGCCCACAGGCACTGGAGGTGAGCACCAGCGCCGTCGCCGGCGACAGCGCAGATGCGAACCTCCACCCGGCCAAGGCTCAGGGGCCCTGGAAACGGCCCACCTTGACGGTGGGAAACATCACTTCGCGCGGCCGTGATGCGTCAAGGCCGCTCGCGGTGAGACGTCCGCGACTCTCACGAGCAGCGGTAGCGGTACAATCCGCCCCATACGCGCATGGGGACCCCGCTTCGACCGCTCGGGGATTTGCGAACGAGAAGGACCCTACCAGCCCCCTCTGACATGGCCCTGGGGGTCGGGTCGCACGGGCCCAGGTCGGTACGGCGAGCAGCCCGGCCTCCATCGCAGCCCGACACCGACGCCGCCATTCAAAGACACATTCAAATATCGAGCAGGATTTCCTGACACCAGGAACACGGCGACCGGTGCCGCACGGCCCGTCGGCGGACGAGTTTTCACGGGTTTCGAGAGGGAAAACCGAAACCCAGACACATCAATCAATGTCAGACCCGCGAGATATAAACCATTTCCAGCGGCTCCACTCCGGACGCCGTCTCAACGGGACATCATTCATCCACATGAAAAGCTCATTGTTTTCACTCGGTCTCCTTGTCGGACTGACGGGGGCCGGCTGCGCGGGCCTCGAGGAAGGCGAGACGATGGAGACCTCCGTCGCGGAGGACTCCGCCTCCCAGGTCATCCAGGGACTGAACACGCAGGTCACGGGGACGAGCCCTGTGACGTTCGTCACCGCGTCGGGCAACGTGACGACACCCTACAACCAGTCCGCGACGCCCGTGGTGGCCTACACGCGGGACTCGACGACGGGGGCGTTCACGGCGTACCCCGGCTCGGGCGCCGCGGATGGCAGCATCTCCGTGCCCAACGTCCCGTCCGGCCGCATCTACCTGAAGGTGGGCACGCGCTACCTGGTGAGCACGGGGCGCACGTTCGACCTGGGCTCCACCGAGTGGGGCCGTGATGGCTCGTTCGCCTCGCTGTCGACCCCCGTGACGGTGTCCGCGTCCGGCCTGTCTCCCTGGCAGTCGGGGGACTACATGGACATGTATTCATTGAACCCGGGGGCGTTCGGCTAC
This sequence comes from Myxococcus guangdongensis, assembly GCF_024198255.1. Classification (NCBI taxonomy): domain Bacteria; kingdom Pseudomonadati; phylum Myxococcota; class Myxococcia; order Myxococcales; family Myxococcaceae; genus Myxococcus; species Myxococcus guangdongensis. The sequence goes on along the minus strand of NZ_JAJVKW010000010.1, from coordinate 91,445 downwards.
CTCTACGGCAACGAGCCGGGGTTCCCCCTGGCGGGCGCGACGTCGTTCTCCGCGCTGAACTTCGATTACGCCAACATGCTCAACCCCATGCTGCTCGACAGCAGCCTCGGGGATGTGTTCTCGCTGGCCCAGATGCGGCTGCAGTCGAGCCCCCATGGCGTGCCCTACCGCTCGATGCACAAGGTGCTCAGCGCGAACCTGACGCAGACGGAGGGCCAGTCTGCCAGCGTCAGTGGGACGTTCACCCAGCCCGCGGCGACGGGCACGTTCTCGGTGGACTGGAGGCGTTCGGCGTTCGATGCCCTGCGCGCCCAGGTGAACCCGAGCGCGGTGAGCACGTACAACGAAATCTGGATGTCCGCGCGGCCGGCCGCGGTGGGTCAGGCGCTCGCGTCCATCAGCGGGCCGCCGGTCCTGGTGAAGCTCAATCCTGACGCGCTGAAGACGGACATCGTCACGGGGAACATGGCCTACAACAACCCGCTGCCGGCGACGTGGCAGAAGGTGGCCTTCGCCACCGCGGGCTTCACGAAGACCTACGCGCTGGGGACGGCGACGCCCGTCACGATGAGCGTGGAGATTCGCGTGGACCAGGATGCGAGCGCGTTCGCCTCCGCCCCGGTGGAGCCCCTCGTCGGTCCGGTGCAGGCGCCGCTCGTCAATACCCGTGGCGCGTTCCAGAACCTCACGGGCGTGGGGACGGACGCCTCGCTGCGCTGGTCGAAGCCGGCGATTGGCACGGCCACGAACTATGTGGTGAACATCTACCGGCTGAGCACGAGCAACGGCGCCACCATCGCCTCGCGCGTGACGTCGCTGCACACCGACTTGCAGAGCGTGTACCTGCCGCCGGGCGTGCTCCTGTCGGGACAGACGTACTTCGCGGAGATTCAGAGCTGGTACCAGCCCGGCTCTGACCTCGCGACGAGCCCGTTCAAGCGCGCGCTGCCCCGCGCCCGCGCCAGCGTGCTCACGGGGACGTTCAGCCCGTAATCACCTGGAGTCGTTGAAGGCTTGGGGAGGGAGGGGTTTGTGCGCCCTTCCTCCCTGGAGTCGGCGTGGTTTCGCGCCCGTCAGCCCTGCGGTCCGCTGAAGCGCCGTGAGCGACGCGTACAGACTTCGAGGCGGCGCACTGGAGCGGTTCGAGCGCGTCGTCCTGCCGCGCTCAGTTCCGCCCGTAGATGCGGCGTCGCTGGAAGCGGAAGAACCCTGCGGCCTCCTCACGAGCGAGCGTCGATGCCTCATGGCCGAAGTACTGCTCTCGCAAGGAGCCCAGCTCGGCGCCCAGGGAGTCCGCCTGCCCGAGCCGTGAGAGCAACGCCTCCCGTGCCTTCATGTACGCGTGCCCTTTCTCCCAGCGGGCGTCCCGGTACACGTCCTCCGCGGCTTTGCGTGCAATCTGCTCCTCGGAGTAGCCCATGCGCCGCCGGATATCCGCGAGAGCGACCCGCCGTTCCTCGACCGGCATCCCGACGAGGTGGGCCTGCACAGGTTCGAGCCGCAGGAACAGCTCCGTCGCCTGCGACCGCACCAACTGCGCCTCCGTCTTCCGAGGATCCACACCGGCGATGGTCGACAGCCGGTCGAGGAACACCGCCTGTTGCGCCTCGAGCGGGAGCGTCGGGTCCACGTCGAGGAGCTCGCGCCGCTTCGCCTCCTCCTCCTGGCTGAGGGCCTGCGCCTCCTGCATCCAGCGCGCGGACACCTCGGCGGTCGGGTCCTTCTGCGTCGGTCCGGAGTCCTGCCTGGCGGGTGGCCGAGGCGATTCTCCTGGGGGCGACACCGGAGCAGGCACGGGCCGCGACACATCGGCCTGTGCGACCGGCGCGTCCCCGCCTCGGAAGAGGGAGAACGCGCCAGCCGACAGGAGGGTGCCGGCCGCGAGAAGGACGATGATGTTCCCGCGCCGACCGAGCATCAGAGCCGCGGCTCCAGCTTGGACCAGATGAGGTTGGCGATCTTGTTCGAGCCCGAGGTCGTCGGGTGGACGCCGTCGGCCTTGATGTCGGCGTTGGTGATGGCCGAGCGGGGGTCGACGAAGTCGCAGTCGACGGCGGCGTTCGCGCACGCGTTTCCGAGGATGAGGTCTCCGTAGTCGACGGCCTGGTCGAGGTCGCTGGCGTTGAGGAGCCCGAACTTGGTGCGGTAGTAGCCGAGGTAGACGACGTCGGTGACGCCGCTGGTCGACATGTCGTTCAGCAGGTCCGCGACCTCGACGTAGATGTCGTCGATGTAGTCCTTGCAGCTCTGCGACAGGCGGCCGAACTCATACCACTGCGTCTTGCAGTTGTACGGGTCGGCGAGCGCGATGGTGGGGATGAGGATGTCGTTGCCGCCGCCATCCATCACCACGATGTGGCTGTTCGGATTGGCGGACTCCGCGAGGTCGAACTGCCCGCGGATGGAGGGGGTGATGACGCCACCCTCGATCTCCGCGCCGGAGGTCGTGTAGTTGCGGAACGTCCCACCCGCCTTGGCGTGGAGCGCGGTCTGAATCTCCCCCGAGAGCGCGAAGATGGAGTCGCCCAGGAACACGACGTCGTTGTTGTCCGCACTGGGGATCCACGGGGCGCTCATGAGCTGACCGAGGCCACAGCCGACCAGCAGCATGGGCGTCGTGACGACGAGGGCTCGCGCCCACCGGGGCAGCCGCGCGCGACCAGAGACTTGGAACGCCTTCATATGGTTCCTTCCCGCCAGCAGGGCTCACCCGCCGACGTGCCGTTGGAGATACATCCGTGATTGTTCCGTCCTCCGGATTTTCCGGAAGACGTCCAATTCGCGCACAGGATTGATTCGAAAGTCAAAGCTCAAAAATGCCAACAAGCCGCGAGGACGGTCCGGCGATAAATTTCCAGAACCAGTGGGCCGGGCCCGTTCGCACCGCGAAACATGCGTCTGTGTGACAGGGCTGCGAGTGGAGCCACGGGGCCGAGGTCCAACGCCTGGTGGCATCACGGCAGGCGGCGGTTCGGCCAGACGGGTCAAGTGTGGACCTTGAGTGGTGCTCAACGCCTTCCGGCATCACGGCGAGCGGCGGGAGGCCAAGTTGGACGAGCCCATCAAGAAGACCACTCTGTGCTCAACGCCTTCCGGCATCACGGCGACCGGCGGGAATGAATTGCACGAGCGTCGAGACGCGTACACGGCGTGCTCAACGCCTTCCGGCATCACGGCGCGCGGCGGGACGCCAACCTCGTGAAGCCCTCGGCCCCCAGGAACGTGTGCTCAACGCCTTCCGGCATCACGGCGAGCGGCGGCGCCGTACGACGCGCTCGCCATTGAGGTGGACGTCCTCAAGTGCTCAACGCCTTCCGGCATCACGGCGAGCGGCGGCGCCGGGACGGCACTCCAGGCCGGGTCCACGTCGCTACCGTGCTCAACGCCTTCCGGCATCACGGCGAGCGGCGGCAGCTCACCAGCCCGTACGTCTGGCTGGAGGTGACTGCGTGATCAACGCCTTCCGGCATCACGGCGAGCGGCGGCCGCCGAGTGCTCGCTGGCCAACGCCGCGCAGGGGAAGTGGTGCGCAACGCCTTCCGGCATCACGGCGAGCGGCGGATACCGAACTCGTGCGCCACGCCGGCAGCGTGCTCCGGTGCTCAACGCCTTCCGGCATCACGGCGAGCGGCGGACGTACCAGTTGAACCACCATCTGCCCGCCAACCTGTGCTCAACGCCTTCCGGCATCACGGCGAGCGGCGGTGGCGGATGCACGCAACGCGGCGCTGGAGGAAACTGCCTGGTGCTCAACGCCTTCCGGCATCACGGCGAGCGGCGGGGAGCGGTGTCATCACGCAGGACTGCCCCGAGTGCGACCTGTGCTCAACGCCTTCCGGCATCACGGCGAGCGGCGGACTGCTGCCCCAGTGGCACGTCACCGTGGTGGCGCGGTGCTCAACGCCTTCCGGCATCACGGCGAGCGGCGGCGGAAGTGTCAATGCGTGGTTGGCGAAGAAGGGGCCTTAGTGCTCAACGCCTTCCGGCATCACGGCGAGCGGCTGTTCGATCTTTTCAGCCTGTGCCCTGAGCTTCTTGTAGTGCTCAACGCCTTCCGGCATCACGGCGAGCGGCGGGCGGCATGGTGTCCGCGAGGCGCCCGATGAAGTCCTGGTGCTCAACGCCTTCCGGCATCACGGCGAGCTGCGGGCCCAGGGCCGTCAGGTTCTCAGTGCCCCATCGGGCGGTGCTCAACGCCTTCCGGCATCACGGCGAGCGGCGGTGGTGAAGCGGACGGCCATCTCCCACCACCGCCCGTGCTCAACGCCTTCCGGCATCACGGCGAGCAGCGGACAGGAGCCGGTGTTTCGTGCAACGTAGTCTCACCCGTGCTCAACGCCTTCCGGCATCACGGCGGGCGGCGGGGGACCTGAACCGCAGACACCGAAACGCCCGCGAACGCTAGGGGTCAACGCCTTCCGGCATCCGCCTTCCGGCATCACGGCGAGCGGCGGCACCGAGACGGTGACGATGACGAACGGGGCGAAGATCTAGTGCTCAACGCCTTCCGGCATCACGGCGAGCGGCGGGGCGAACTGCTGGTTCGGCTGCTGCCCGTTGGTGAGGTGCTCAACGCCTTCTGGCATCACGGCGAGCGGCGGTTCACCTCCACGCCGATCTCGTTCAGCGACGTCAGGTGCTCAACGCCTTCCGGCATCACGGCGAGCGGCGGCCCCTGGGTGACGAGGCGGTGTCCGAGTTGCGGAACTAGTGCTCAACGCCTTCCGGCATCACGGCGAGCGGCGGGGCACGGGAGGCGCACTCACTGGACAGCCTTGGGAGTGCTCAACGCCTTCCGGCATCACGGCGAGCGGCGGTCAAGTTGCGTGTCACGCTGGGACTGGAGGTGCCAGTGCTCAACGCCTTCCGGCATCACGGCGAGCGGCGGCTTCGACCTTTGCAACATCACCTCCGCCATGTCGTGCTCAACGCCTTCCGGCATCACGGCGAGCGGCGGCATCGGGCTGGCCATCCTCGCAAAGGAAGCGGTGCCGGTGTGCTCAACGCCTTCCGGCATCACGGCGAGCGGCGGTCCAGAGTGATGAAGAGATGATGGCGCAGCTCAAGAGGTGCTCAACGCCTTCCGGCATCACGGCGAGCGGCGGCGCGCAGGCGTCGCCCGGCTCGATTTCCCAGATGCTCACGTGCTCAACGCCTTCCGGCATCACGGCGAGCGGCGGTGTGCATAGGCGTGCCCAGCTTCATCCTGCCCCGGTGCTCAACGCCTTCCGGCATCACGGCGAGCGGCGGTCCGTGCGACCATCGTTTTGTCCCAGGGGTTGGGGTGCTCAACGCCTTCCGGCATCACGGCGAGCGGCGGGACCCCGGACGCCCGGTGTCCAGCTACGGGGACGTTTAGTGCTCAACGCCTTCCGGCATCACGGCGAGCGGCGGCCTTCGGGCGATGCCGGCGCAGTCCGGGCCGGTCCACAGTGCTCAACGCCTTCCGGCATCACGGCGAGCGGCGGACAGCCACGCCACGGGAGGCTGTCGAAGGTGGCGGGTGCTCAACGCCTTCCGGCATCACGGCGAGCGGCGGTGCAGAAGACCGCGGAGGCGCAGCTCGTCAACAAGGTGTGCTCAACGCCTTCCGGCATCACGGCGAGCGGCGGCCCAGCAGTAGTTGTTTCCTCTTCTCATCCGGAGCACATGTGCTCAACGCCTTCCGGCATCACGGCGAGCGGCGGGCGGAACTGGTTGTCGACGGTCTGCTGCTGCGCACTGTGCTCAACGCCTTCCGGCATCACGGCGAGCGGCGGAGTGATGAGCCCCGGCAGAGGCGTCTATGACCTCGCCAAGTGCTCAACGCCTTCCGGAATCACTGCGAGCGGCGGTGTACGGCGCCGCGCTGTTGACGGCGGTGGTGGCGCAGGTGCTCAACACCTTCCGGCATCACGGCGAGCGGCGGAGATGCAGCAGAGCATCGCGCTCAAGACGGAGAAGTGCTCAACGCCTTCCGGCATCACGGCGAGCGGCGGCAGGGAGGCAGCACATGACTTTCGAAGAGCGCGCGAATCGTGCTCAACGCCTTCCGGCATCACGGCGAGCGGCGGAGTATTTCCACCTACGCATTTGTCACCTCACATCCAGTGTGCTCAACGCCTTCCGGCATCACGGCGAGCGGCGGCACGCAGCACCTTGTGCACGCCGAACAGCTCCGAGAAGTGCTCAACGCCTTCCGGCATCACGGCGAGCGGCGGGGCCCTCACCGAGCGCTGCCTCAGAACCGGGCGGCCGTGCTCAACGCCTTCCGGCATCACGGCGAGCGGCGGGCGCCATGGGCGGGAAGCCGCTGTGCACCAAGGTCCCGTGCTCAACGCCTTCCGGCATCACGGCGAGCGGCGGTGCTCCCAGCATCGAGGATGCCGATACCTACTTGGGCAAGTGCTCAACGCCTTCCGGCATCACGGCGAGCGGCGGACGCCGCCTTCCTCGGGCAGCTCGAGAGCAAGACGCGTGCTCAACGCCTTCCGGCATCACGGCGAGCGGCGGAAGATGGTGATTGTTGGACCCAACGCGGGGCGCACGTGCTCAACGCCTTCCGGCATCACGGCGAGCGGCGGCGGGCTGGCCTCTGCATCGCTCGACGATCTCCCCGAGTGCTCAACGCCTTCCGGCATCACGGCGAGCGGCGGATCCCGGCCCTCCTTCGGGGTGAACCCGGCCTCGCGGTGCTCAACGCCTTCCGGCATCACGGCGAGCGGCGGGCCTTCGAGGAGTCGACCAGGCCGCCCACCAGAAGTGCTCAACGCCTTCCGGCATCACGGCGAGCGGCGGGACCACTGGTGACGTCCTGGTAGCGAGGGGAAGACGGTGCTCAACGCCTTCCGGCATCACGGCGAGCGGCGGCTGGCGGCATGCAGGCCGTTCGGGTCACTCGCGAAGTGCTCAACGCCTTCCGGCATCACGGCGAGCGGCGGCGTCCCCGACGAGTGGGAACACGGCGTCGCCGTAATCGGTGCTCAACGCCTTCCGGCATCACGGCGAGCGGCGGATCCGGCCCATGCAACACCAACCCCGAGGTACGTATGTGCTCAACGCCTTCCGGCATCACGGCGAGCGGCGGGCCTGGAGCGCGCTCCCGAGTCCGTGCCTGTCTCGTGCTCAACGCCTTCCGGCATCACGGCGAGCGGCGGTCGCCGTCGATGTAGAGCCAGTCGTTGTTCAGCGGGTGCTCAACGCCTTCCGGCATCACGGCGAGCGGCGGCTGAGGAGGCGCGGCAGGTGCTGCGCGAGGCCGGGTGCTCAACGCCTTCCGGCATCACGGCGAGCGGCGGGGTGAAGAGCCGGGGCCCTCCCCTCCCCATGAAGGTCGTGCTCAACGCCTTCCGGCATCACGGCGAGCGGCGGATCTTCGTCCCGTGGTTCTGGCAGCCGGAGTACTCGTGCTCAACGCCTTCCGGCATCACGGCGAGCGGCGGGGGAGGGGGCTGCGTCGGGCGGGTGGAACGGTGCTCAACGCCTTCCGGCATCACGGCGAGCGGCGGGAGGGCGACGGAGAGGTTCATCTGTTCGACCTCCAGACCCACGTACTCAACGCCTTCCGGCATCACGGCGAGCGGCGGCGACGGGGCCGCGCTCCGCGAGCTCGCGGCCAACGGCCCGTGCTCAACGCCTTCCGGCATCACGGCGAGCGGCGGCTGGGCCCCAGCTCACGCTTCGTTCAACCGCGTCGTGTGCTCAACGCATTCCGGCATCACGGCGAGCGGCGGTCGCCGTCGATGTAGAGCCAGTCGTTGTTCAGCGGGTGCTCAACGCCTTCCGGCATCACGGCGAGCGGCGGCGTCGACCATGGGGCGTGAGCACTGGGCGGAAATCGTGTGCTCAACGCATTCCGGCATCACGGCGAGCGCCACGGGCTGCCAAGAGGTCATGGCTGCGCTCCGGTGCTCAACGCCTTCCGGCATCACGGCGAGCGGCGGCGGGTTGTACTGCGTGCAGGGCGGCACGCCGCAGGTCTAGTGCTCAACGCCTTCCGGCATCACGGCGAGCGGCGGAGCCGCCCTCGAATCGCCAACGATTCCGCCATCTTGTCCCCCCTGTTTTCAAGCCCCCCCTCCCTCCGCGAGCTCCACCACGCCAACCGCGCATCCCACATCCACCAACCCATTGAAACTCCTCACGAATTCCCCATTCAAGCACCTATTCACCTGTCAAAGAGCCCCAACCCCGCGCCAGGACTCGGGTTTTCGCCCGAAGGCCACTCCTGGCCCTCCGCCACGCGGAGGTGCTTGAAAGTCCAACTCCAGACAACGCACTCCCCATCCAACAGCTCGTACCCCGCACCGCACACTGCCAAAGATAGCCACGGGGCGAGCTCGACTCGCGCCCCTGAAATCCATTCACCCAGTGCCCGCCGTACCAGGCCGCCTCCCGCCTCCCAGCCACTCACCCAGCTCCGCTGTCACCACGAGAACCGCCAACGCACTCCCATGTAGCGTCGACCACTCCGGATTCGCCCTCCAGGCCCCGAAGCATCTTCAAGAGCACTCGCAACCAATGCATCGAGGAGCGTCACGCCGCATTCGTGACGCCCCCCGAAGTCCTCCCATCAGGCGCCGTCCACAAGAAGCCTGAGCAACTCCTCGCGACGCTCCTGGAGCTTGGGGCTCCGCACCAACACGCGAAGCGCCTGGGCGCACTCCATCCGCGCCTCGCGCGACAGGGGCATCAACTTCGGTCGCCACTGCGCATCGAAGTCCTCGAGCACCTTACGCTGCTCCGTCTTCGCCGCCCGCTGCTCCTCCCCCCACGCCTTGAACGCGTCCCGCTCCGGTGACGGCCGAGACACCGCGCGCGGTGGATTGATCACCACGCTCCCCTCAGGCTCCAGCCGCCCGTATCCCGCGGCCGTCTTGCCCCCCACGCCCCAATCACGCAGCGCCTCGCACAACCGGTCCGCGGCCCAGCGCAACAAGCGGAGCGTCTCGTCGTCCGCCCCCGGGGCCACGCTCAGCGCCACGAGGAAACGTCCACCAGGGCGCACCGACAGGAACGCCACCGGGTTCGGCGACTCGTAGTCGTTGGGCCACGACTCCGCCTTCCCGTACCAGCCCCGCTGGTGCACCGTGAGCACATCGCGCGCCAGCATCCGCGGCCCAGCGCCCTCCTTGCCCCGGCTCGACACCCACGGCGCGTCGTGGAAGAGGACCTGCCCCACGCTCGCCTTCTGGCCGAGCCGCTCATCCCCAGGCACACCGAACAGTCGACGACACGCCTCCGCCACCTCGGCAGGCTCGAAGCTCGCGCGCAGGTAGGCCGCGAGCACTCCCTTGAGCGAGGAGCCCGGAATCACCGGCACGCCCCAGGTGTGATGCAGCGTCAACCCCACCCCCGTCGGCGAGGCATTCCCGTGCCCCGCCAGGAGCCGCCCCGTCGCCCGCATCTCCACGGAGGCCGTGTGCCACTGGGTCAGCGCGCCGCGCCAACGGCGGTACGCTACCCCGTAGTGCTCCGGCTCCCGCGCCCCGTCCATCCAGCTCAACCACCCCCGCCAGGGTGAGCTGTTCTCGTCCTTCGACTCGTCGTCCTTCTGCGGCGCGTAGCGCTCATGGGCCAGCCCCGCATGACTCGGGCCCATCTCCTCGAAACGGGGGAGCGCGGCCAGGACCTTACGCACGGGGAGCCTCCTTGAACGTGGCCTGGACCGCGCGACGGAACCACACCACCAGCCGCAGCGTCTCGCGCGTGGCCAGCATGTACTCCTCCAGCCCCAGCTTCCGCACGGCTCCCGGCAGCGTCTCCCCCGTCAGCGGCGCGGACAGCCCCGGCAGCCGTGCCTTGCCGAGCACCTTCGCCAGGTCCTCGAGCAGCAACATCGCGGCGTTCGGCTCCTTCGGGTCCCGCTCCCGCTCCAGGAACGTGAGCGCCGCGGCCAGCCCATCCCGCAGCACCGACGCCCCCAGGCCATGCACGCGCGGCTTGTAGTCGGGCCGGAGGTCTGCGGGGACCGCCGTCACGCGGGCATACGCATCCGTCGCCCGTTGCTGCTCTCGCGTCACGCCGCTCATCGCCGGGCCTCCGCGTCGCCCGTCGTCCACGACAACAGCCGGCACCACCCGCGTCCCACCGTCGCCTTGCCACCCAACTGGAGCATCGTCCCCTGCCCGCCGAGCGCCGCGTCCAGCACCGCGCTCGCCGCCATCGCCTGCTTCGGGCTCCAGGACGCAGACGCCGCCATCACCCCCATCAGCAGCGTCTCTGCCGGCAGGCTCTCCTCCGTCCAGAGCTGCCCCTTCGCGGCCGTGCCCGTGTCCGGGTCGATGCTCACGCGGGTGTCCACCTGCATCGCCGTCTCCCACAGGAAGCTCATGGTCTCGTCATCCACGAGCACCAGGCGCCGCGCGAGCAGCTCCCGCTCATCACCGGGCAGCGCGCGCTGGAGCGCCTCCGCCCAGGCCCCGAGCACCGCGTCGTCCTCGGCGTCCACCTCCAGGTCCAGGTCCTCGAGGTAGACACGCGCCCCGCCCGCCTGCTCGTGAAGACAGACACAGGACTTCAACGAGGCCACCCGCGCGCGGTGCTTCTTCAGCGAGGGGACCGGAGGAGGCGCCTCACCGCCCCCCTGTCGTCCACCCCAGTCCCGACGCGCCAGCGTCAGCAGCAACGGCGACGTCACCAGCGCGAACGTCCCCACGAAGCTGCGCACCGGCAGCGCGAGCAGCCGCGCATCCCCCACCACCAGCGCCCCCGCGTACTCGCTGGGCTCGTCACCCTCGGGCCCGTTCTTCGCGCGCCGGGGGCCGAAGACCGCGTCGGTCCGGACGGTGTCGCTCGCGCTCGCGTCACGCAGCACGCCCTTGAGCGACGAGCCGGGGATGATGGGGATGCCCGTGGAGCGCATCCGCATCAGCGGCAGGTCGATGACTCCCACGCTCTGCCCCGTGCCGACGTGCAGGGGGGACAGGGCTTGCAGCAGATAGGCTCGGCTTTCCATGTTCACGCTCCACACTCCGGGGGCAGTTCCCAGACGCCGGGCAACACCTGCCCGAGCGCCTCGTCGCGGCCGCCGCCCCACGAGGCCAGCCACAACGCGCGCAGCTCCACGGTGGTGAACCGACCACCACCGACCTTCTCGAAGAAATAGACAGACCCCGCCGGCACCCACCGCCGCGCCGCCCGGGGCTGGCGCTTCACCATGTCCCACGCGGACACGTCCTGCGCCCGAGGCACCAGCGCCGCGCGCAACACCACCCGCCCCTCCACGCCAGGCAACGTGCCCACGTACTCGGGCTCGCCACCTTCCGCGCACGCGAAGCCATCCGGCAGCCACCCACGCTCGAAGCTCGCGGGCGTCGCCAGCACCAGCTTCAAGCCCATCGAGGGCTCCGGCTGGAAGTCCTCGGGGCAGGCGAACAGGTCGACTGTCGAGCGATCCACCTCCGTCAATCGCCTGCGGCCTCCCAGCCCCAGCACGCCCGAGGGGAAGCCCGTCACCGCCTCGCCCTCGGGCTGCCTGCAGCGCACACCCAGCGCCCACTCCACCGCGACTCGCGCCGCCGCGCCCTCGCGCTTCTCCAGGCGCAGCAACTCCACGACCTGGCGCGAGTGAAGCATCGTGTCCTCCGCGGTCTGCTTGTCGGGCGCGATGGCCACGTGCGCGTCGGTGCGATGGCCGGGCCCCGGAGTCGCCGGCGCCGCGATGTCCTTGCGCATCAGCCACGCGACCATGTCCGCCTCGGACCAGAACGCCGGCGCATCTCCCGAGGGCTTGCCCATCCGCCTCTCGTGGTCCGGCCGGGGATGCCACAGCGCCTCCCTCGCCCGGTCCTCATCGGGGCCGAGCGAGGTGATGACGCCCTCCGAATCGGGCCACCAGGGACGCAGTCGCTCGACCCGCGCGGGCTCGCCGTCCTTGCCCGCCACCACCACCGCGTCCGCGGGCGCGGGCCACATCCGGTGGCTCGGGGTGAAGGACGTCTCTCCCAGGTCGCGCCGCAAGGCGACGAACCCCGTCAGCGCGAGGCTCGCGGAGCGCCGCTCCCACGCCTCGGGCGTCAGCCGGACGCCCGGCTGATTCGACATGAGGTCCTGTCCCCACGCGGCGCGCAGCGCGCCTCGGACCGTCGTCGGCAGCGGCCACGGATGCGAATACCCGCGCCCCACCTCACTCGTGTACCAGCCGCGGCCATCCTTCACGGACAGCCCGTCACGCGGCAGCAACGCGAAGCACTCCTCACTCATGCGCCACCTCCTTTTTGAGCTCCAGGCCGCGACGCGAACGCTCGAGCGTCCCCGCCACCAACATCCGGTCCACCCACGAGAGCAGCTCCGCGTGGACCTTCTCGACACACTCCGGCGGCTCCTCCGCGAGAGCAGCCAGCCCCACGTCCGTCAGGGACAGGGCCTTGTCCTTCCGTTCACGGGCCTCGGAGCCACGAGCCCGCCCCTCGGCGCGAGCCAGGATTCGCGACACCTCGGCCACCAGCACTCCCGCCTGTTCCTCCGACGCCGTCTCCGCGGGGAAGCGGCGCACCATCGTCTCCACCTCGTGCACCTTGCCCAGGGGCAGCCGGTCTCCGCCCAGCAGCGCCATGTCCTGGGACAGCCGGGTCAGCGGCTCCGCGGCGGCGCCCTTCGGAGTCCAGCTCGCGGTCCACAGCCGCTCGCGCCCCGCATGCTTCGCCACGAGGACCGCGAGCGCGTCGCGCCCCGCGTCCTTCGCGGCCTTCTCCGCTCGACGCCCCAGGGACAGGAGCTGCCCCAGGCTCTCCATCACGTGACCGATGCCCAGCCCCACCGACAACGTGGGCACAGCTTCTCCGCTGACAGGGGCCAGGTGCTTCGAGAAGGCGGCCGCCAGCGCCCGGGCACACTCGAGCGCGTCCGCCGGACACACGAAGGCCAGGACATCATCGCCCCCCGCATAGACGAGCATCCCGCGGTAGCGCGACTGGACGATGTCTCGTGCCTCCTCCGTGAAGCTCGCGAGCGCGTGGGAGACACGTCGGTGCGCCTCGATGCCTCCGTGCTCCGCCAGTCCTCGGAGCAGTTCGCCCATCCGGTCCCCATCGGCGACGAGACACGCCACGTAGGGGTACGGCGCCACAGGCATGGCATCGAGCAACGGCCGGATGTGCTTGTCCGCGAACCGCTCGGCCTCCTGCTTCGCCTCCTTGGGGTCTTCACTCCACTCCGCGAAGTACGGGCGCCAGCGTTCGGACAGCAGGAGCTGGCCGTCGAACGGGAACGCGTTCACCCACGCCAGGTCCGTCCGGTGCACCGACGTGAACCCGCGATGGTCGGCGCACGCGCCACGCAGCGCGGAGAGCTCCGGGCCTGCGTCCTTACTCTTGCTCGCCGTATCCAGCCACGCCGCCAGCCCGATGCTCGGCACCGGCACGAACTGGTCCGGCTCGCCCCCCGCGCGCTTGAGCAGCCCCAGCGCGTCCAGCTCCTCGCGCTCGCCGATGCGCAGCCGCTTCCACTCGCCACTCCGCGGACGCTCACGCTTCAGCACCGACGCGCGTCCACCGTCGAGGCTCGACTTGTGTGTGCCCGCCGGGGGCGCCTGGGTCCAGGCCCTGAACTCGCGCAGCCCCCGGCGAGCCTCCAGCGCGGCCTCGGCCTCCTCGAGGGCCACCGGGTACTCGCCGTCCCCCATCGGCGCCCAGGCCGCGTGGAACTCCAGGAAGGTGTCGAGCTGCTCGTCCGCCCACGCGTCCGCGCCGTCCGTGAGCAGCGGCCCGCAGGTCGCTCGCACGCGCTTCCACTGTGCGCGGAGCGTGGCCCGAGCCGCCTCACGCGCCGCGCGGGCCACTTCGGCCGCGTCACCCTTCACCACTGCGAGGACCTTGTTGGGGAAGCCCTTCACGGACTCGGCGTCTGCCAGTGCCTGGTCGGTCTTCGTGACACGCCCCGAGGGCTTCGGCACCGCCGCGTCGAGCTGCTCCGGATGCGGAAAGATGAGCTCAGCGCCCGCGTCCCGGAGCGCGCACGCCATGGCGCGGCTCAAGGAGGAGAGCAGATAGCTGCCGAACCACAGGTCGCGCGTGCGTCGGGCCTGGGCGATGAAGCCCTGCACCGGGCCGATCTTGAGCACGAGCACATAGGATTGAGTCGTCATCGGCTTACGCCTCCCGAGCCTTCTTCGTGTCACGCAGCCAGCTGAAGAACGCCTCGCGCAGCGACGTCGCCTCGCGCAGCGGCGTGAAGAGGGGTTGGTCGTCCTTCGCCCGCAGCACGTCGAAGTCCGCGCGTGTCGCTTCGAGGGGACGGTTGGACTGCACCAGGAGGACCTTGCCGCCCCCGGGGTAGCCGCGTTCGAGCCACAGCGCGATGGGCTCGAAGCGCCCGTTGGCCAGCGGCATCGCCTTGACGATGAGCGGCGAGGCCAGGCGGTCCTTCGGCTCGCGCTCCCGGTCTCGAACCCACTGGAGCTGCATGTGCTTGGGCTCGGGGGGAATGTGGTCGTCTTTGGAGCCCCGCTTCTCCTGTTGGAAATGGATGACGATGGGCAGTCCGAAGCCCGCGCGCGGCCACGCGGGTGTCCTCGAGTACGCCGGGCGCGGCGCATGCACCTCGGGATAGGAGCGAGCGTGGTGGCGAATCTTGTCCGCCTCCGGCCAGTTGGAGCGGCCATCGCGATTGTCTCCCGTGGGACTCGGGTTGCGAGCACGCGCGCCCTCGATACCCGCGGTGCCCTGGCGGAACGCGCGCAGCCAGCCCAGCGCCTCCAGCCATGCCTTGGTGCCATCGACCGTGGACTCGTCCCGAGGCCCCCGCAGGAGCCACGCGCCGCGCAGCAGAGGCAGGTCGCGCGGAGCCCCCGCGAGCTCAGGCTGGAAGAGGGGCACATCGCCGAAGAGTCGGCGCAGCTCGATGCGAGTGGCGTTCTTCGGCAGCCATTGCCGACACTGCGCCTCGGTGGCGAACGTCACCGTGCCGCAGCCACGACGGGGCCGTGAGCCATACCCACCGAAGAGCACCCACGCGCGAAGGGCGTGACGGACCTCGTCGGACAGCGCGCCCTCCGGAGCGCTGACCTCCAGCGTGAAGCACAGACCCGGCTTCCAACGTGGCGCGGGCTTCCCATCCTTCGGGGCGCGGGCAGGCCAGAGCGCATAGGACGGCTCCTCGCGCAGCGAGATGTTCAGCGAGTCCTGCGCCGAGACGGTGACGGCACGCACGCACAGGTCCACCTGCGAGCGACAGGGCTTCTCTTCGCCCAGCGTCATCCCGCCCCACAGCGCGCGCTCACGCCGGGCCAGTTCGAGCCGCTGGTGCTCGCCGTAGGCATGGCCATACAGCGCGCGCCACCAGAAGCGCAGGTGTCCGCGCAGCGTGGGCACGCGGATGATGTCCACCTCGGAGAGCTGACGCGGGACAGGCGCGCCCCCGAGGATGGGCGTGACGGTCTTCAGGTCCACGGTGAAGGTCTCTCGCCGAGGGCCCGTGGGCAGTCTGCGCCTGGGGCGCGGGTCCTTGGATGGCTCGGGCAGGTTCAAAGAATCTGGGCACACCTCGACTCCTCCTCGACCCGCCAGGGCGGGACGGTGATGGGGGTGAAGACATGGGGCGACCTCGCCCACGGGAAGGGGCGCACGGCGCGCAGCCGGACTCCGGTCCGCCATGGACGGCGGAGCGCTCCCGGAGGTGGTGGATGAAGCGGCGGATGGAGCGGCGGTGCACATGTCCACCGAGGAAGACGCCAACGCCGCGCGCCCCCCTCGCGGCTCCGTGCGTTTTTCTTCAGGGGGTCAAGGCACGGCGCCGGCCCCATCGAGAGGCCACGAAACGGGACCCTACCTGATGGATGTCAGACCAGGATGCTACCTCTCAGGTTCAACATGAAACCCATCTTCGACCTGGTGCTCCGTGGGCTCGTCCAGCGCCATCCGGCGCAGCTGTTGTTCCTGCTCTTCGGAGAGGAAGCACCACGCTTCGTCCGCGCCGCGGACAGCAGCCTCCCTCAATCCGAACGACGCGCGGACGCGGTGCTCGTCGTCGAGTCGGACTCGGAGCGCTTCGCGGTGGAGCTCGAGCTCCAGGCACAAGCGGATTCGGACTTCGCACGGCGCCTCCTCGACTACACCGTGCGCGTCCACCTGCGCGAGAACCTCCCGGTGTTGCCCGTGGTCATCCTCGTGGTCCCCGAGGCCGAAGGTATCCGCCCTCCCTACGTCATCCGCTGTCGAGGGCGACCGCAGCTCACCTTGGATTTCGTGGTGGTCCGGTTGTGGGAGGTGGACTTCTCGCAGCCTGCACTCCAGGCCGCCACGCCGCTGTTGCCTCTCTCTGTGTTGGACGCCCGAGCAGGCCCCGAGCGAGCGACCTGGGCGGAGACACGTATCCGACAGGCCACCGACCTTTCTCCGCGGGAGCAGATGGACTTGCTCGTCGTCCTGGGTACCCTGACGTCACGCCGCTTCGGGAGTGCGCAACTCACCTCATCGTTGAGGAACATCATGATGGACTCGCCTTTCTGGGATGAACAGCGCGCGCTGGAGCGCGCCCGGGACCGGGCTCGGACGCTCATCAACTTCGCGCGCGTCCGGGAGCTGACGTTGCCCCCGGATTCACAGGAGCGACTGGCGGCACTGGGCGAAGCCACGCTGGACCAGCTCATCACCCTCGCCTTCGCCCACCCGGACGCGGCGCTGCGTACCCTGCGCGACGCGACGGGTTCCAACACCACGGCGGGCACACCCTCCCGACCATGACGCCCGGGTGACTCTCGTCACACGGTCCGCGCTCCACGCCCGGGCCCAATTTACCCATCACAATCCCTACGCCGGGCTCGCCAACTCCCGCGGCCCGCCCTGCCAGTTCCCCGCGCCGACGCGCAGGCGCGTGGGCAGGAACAGGCCGCACCCCATGTGCCGCCGTCCGCCCATCCCCTGCTCCTGCAAGGTCACGGACGCGCACGCAGACAGGTTGCTCAGCGTCAGCCCATACCCAATCACCTTCTTCCCCGCGATGCGCACCACGCGCCGTCGCCCCACGTGCACGGTGGCCTCGCACTCCAGCGCCGTCAGGGTCCGCTGCACCGCGCTCCGGAAGCTCGCGTCATCCACCGCGTTCTTGAACGTCACCAGCCGCGAGGACAGGGACACCGGTGCCTCCAGCGGAAACACCCGTGGCGCCCCCAGCGTCACCTCACCCCCGCCCACTTCAATCGCCGAGCCCCCCAAGGGCATCCACACCGGCAACGCCTCCGTCGGGCACCGCACCCGCAGCGTCCCATGCCCCACCAGCAGGCTCTTCCCGCTCGCCCGAGTCCCCCGCAGGTTGAAGATGCCGACGTCCTTGCGCTCATGCAGCCCCGGCAGCCGGTGGGACAGCGCCGAGAACAACGCATACCCATGGTCCAACGGAACCCCACCGCCTCGCGCGGGGTAGACGAGGTCAATCACTGACATGTTCATCCTCGATGGCCCCACCACGGCGGGACCAGCCTGCGGGGAAGTCCTCGTCCGACAACCTGGACGAAGGGGCACTCAGGTGATGGCACCCACCCACGCATGGAACGCCGGAACGACGCCACGGGCCATACCTCTCGAGAGGTAGCCCAGGCACATCCAATGCTCGGAAAGCAGGGGTCATCACGCAGCTCCACCCAGGAAGACGTCAACGCCACGTCGTCCCCTCGCGTCCCCTCGCTTTTTTCGCCGGCCCCCGCTCAGCGCCCTCGCCGCTTCGAGGCCCGCGCCATCCCCTTCGCGCGCGGCTTCGGCGCCGCGTCCTCGCCTACCTCGTGCAGCGCGATGCGCCGCGCGACCGCCGCCGCCGCGCGGACCTGCGGCGCCAGCACCTCCCCGGGCCCCTCCTGCCCGCCCCAGGATGACGGCGTCCCCAACTGCCGCAGTACAGCCCCCTCCACCTCCGGCGCGTTGAACGAGAAACTCAGCGCGGGCAGCGGCGCGCGCGGCTGGTCATAGTCCGCCGAGGTCAGCTTCCCCAACCTCACCCCTGGCACTTCGGGGACGACACCCGGCGCCTCCGACTTCACCCGCTTCTTCGTCGAAGGCGAAGCCGGACGCCGCGCGCCCGCCTTCCCGCTCCCGCGCGTGGCCCGCAGGGCGCCCAACACCTGCTCCTTCGTCCTGCCGCGCAGCTCGAACAGGAGGAACGGGTCGCGGTCCAGCGCCTCGCCGAGCACGTAGTGCGTGGCGGCCACGTGCTTGCACGGGTCTCCCCAGTCCGGGCAGGAGCAACTCGTCACCAGGTCCTCGCGCCGCTGCGGGAACAGGCTCACGCCCGCCGCGCGGAACACGGCGTCGATGTCCTGGGGCATCGAACCTGCCAGCAGCTCCGCGCTGTACTGCGCCTTGCCGCCCATCCCGGCGATGGACTTGCTCCACACATCCTCGTCGAACTGTCCCAGCTTCAGCGAGATGACATAGGGCCGGGGCCGCGAGCCCGTCACCCTCGCGGTGACCTCTCCCCCGCGGATGACCAGGTCATGCGTCCGCCCGGCCCGCGCGTACGTGCGCCCTCGGGCCAGTCGCTTCGAGTCCCCCGCCAGCACGCGCTCGAGCGCCTCCAACCAGCGCTGGCCCCACCACGTGACGCCGGCCTTCTTCATCTTGATGCCGTGCTCGGGAGGCGGCCGCTTCGGCGCGGACGTCCAACCCCAGTCGTCCCAGCGGCTCATGACGCCACCTCCTTCCGGCGCGGCGCGCGTCGTCGAGGTGCGTTCGGCCCGGGCGCCTCGTGCTCCTCCACCTCATCCGCGACGGCGCCCGAGGACAGCGAGAACAGCTCGCGCAGCGCCGCCGTGTCCAGCTCGGTCACCCAGTGCTCACCCGTGCCCACGACGCGCTCGGCGAGCCTCCGCTTCTGCTCGAGCAGCGTGTCAATCTTCTCCTCGACGGTGCCCGCGCACACCAGCTTGTGGACCTGCACCGCGCGCGTCTGGCCGATGCGGTATGCGCGGTCCGTGGCCTGGTCCTCGACGGCGGGATTCCACCAACGGTCGTAATGGAAGACATGGCTCGCCGCCGTCAGGTTGAGGCCCGTGCCTCCGGCCTTGACGGACAGCACGAAGACGCGCGGGCCGTGGGGCTCTTCCTGGAAGCGCCGCACCAGCGCATCGCGCGCCTTGCGCGACGTGCCACCGTGCAGGAACAGCACCTCCTGCCCCAGTTGGTCCGACAGGTGCGCCACCAGTCGGTCCCCCATCTCCCGGAACTGGGTGAAGACGAGCGCCTTGTCCCCCGCGGACAGGGCCTCCTCGAGCATCTCCGTCACGCGCGCCAGCTTCCCCGAGCGCCCAGGCAAGGGCCCCGACTCGCCGAGGTACTGCGCGGGGTGGTTCGCTATCTGCTTGGTGAACAGCAGCAGCGCGAGCACGCGGCCCCGGCGCTCGATGCCGTCGGAGTCTTCGATGCGGCGCAGCTCCTCGTCCACCACGGCCTTGTAGAGCGAGGCCTGCTCTCGCGTGAGCGTGCAGACGACCTTCATCTCGTTCTTCACGGGCAGGTCCGCGATGATGTTCGGGTCGCTCTTGAGGCGGCGCAGGACGAACGGGCCGGTGATGCGGCGCAGGCGCTGCGCGGCCTCCTGGCTGCCATAGCGCTCGATGGGCAGCGCCAGCTCGCGCCGGAAGGTCTCCAGCGGCCCCAGCAGGCCAGGGTTGGCGAACTCGAGGATGGACCACAGCTCCGCGAGACGGTTCTCCACCGGAGTCCCCGTGAGGGCGAAGCGCTCGCTGGCACGCAGCGCCCGGGCCGCGCGCGCCGTGGCCGAGGCGGCGTTCTTGATGTTCTGCGCCTCGTCGAGCACCACCGTGGCCCAGTCCACGCGCGCGAGCAGTTCGGCGTCGCGGCGCAGGAGGCCGTAGGAGGTGAGCACGAGCGAGCCCGGGCCGCGCGGGAGGTCCTTCACCGCGCGGGCGCGCTCGGCGCCGTAGTGGGGCGTCAGGCGCAGCGAAGGGGCGAAGCGAGCGACCTCGCGCTCCCAGTTGCCCACCACGGAGGTGGGCGCCACCAGCAGCGTGGGGCGCGCCTCGCGCGGAGCCCGCTCGAGCCGCCGCAGCAGGAACGCCAGCACCTGCACCGTCTTGCCCAGGCCCATGTCATCGGCCAGGCACGCGCCGAGCCCGAGCGACGCCAGGGTGTCCAGCCAGTGCAGTCCACGCGCCTGATAGGGCCGCAGCGTGGCACGCAGCGCATCGGGAGCGGACTGCGCGGTGGTGCCACCCGAGCGCAGCCGGCCCAGGCGATCTTCGAGTGCACCGGTGGCGAGGACGGTGACGGGGAGCTGTCCGTGTCGCGTCTCTCCGAGCAGGGCCACGCGGACGGCCTCGCTCGCGGACAGGTGGCCGGGCCCCTCGGCCAGGTGGCGTTGGATGGCGTCGAGCTCGTGGGGATCCACCGCGACCCACGCGCCGCGGAAGCGCACGAGCGGGGCCTTGCGTTGGGCGAGCAGCGTGAGCTCGCGCGCGGAGAGCGGCGTGTCGCCCAGGACGGCGTCCCAGTCCACGCGAAGGAGCGAGTCGAGCCCCAGGCCCGAGGTGCCCTCGACGACGCCGGCGGCCTGGACGCTCGCGCCCACGCGCATGCGCAGACGCAGGCGGCGCCGGCCCGAGGAGGTGAGCTCACCGGGAACGATGACGCCGAAGCCCGCGTCGGCGAGCAACCGCGCGCCCTCGGAGAGGAACGTCCACGCGGTGTCGGGTTCGAGCAGGAGGGCCTGGGGGCGAGGGCTCTCGAGCACCAGGCCGATGGGGGCGAAGAGCCGGGAGGCGCGGCCGAGCGCCTCGAGCAGCGACTCCTGCGGGTCACGGAAGGCGCGGCCGAGCTTCTCCAGGTGGCGTCCGCGGGTCTCCCAGACGTCGGCGGCGGACACGAGCAGGCTCGGGTCATCCGGAGCTTGGAGGTGGAAGCTCAGCACGAAGGGCTCGCGGTCCGCCGTCGGAGGCTCGAGCCGGAAGCAGGCGCGCAGCCGGTCCCTCGCACCGAGCGCGGGCTCGCTCCAGCGCGTCAGCTCGTCGACGACGGAGCGCTCGGCGAAGCCCTCGGGGGCGAAGTCGCGGCGAGGCCCGGAGAGCGCCGCGCGCCAGCGCTCGTCCCACGAGGCCGGGCGACGCGAGGTGGCGCGAGGAGGCAGCGAGGGCCCACCGCCGCGCGCGGCGCGAACGAAGGCATCCACGGTGGCGTCGAGGAAGGCGCGCAGCAGGGCCTCCGGGGCCCAGACGGAGGGAGTGGGGCTGGAGTCGACGGGCACGGCGTGCGCGGCGGCGGGCATGCTCCGGGCGAGGGCGACGACGCGGCTGGAGTCCTCTGCGGCGGAGAGGGCTGCGGCCCAGCGCGCCTCGATGCGCTCGTTCCTGCGCAGGAGGGTGGGTACCACGCGCTCCCGTGCGATGAGCTCCAGCGCGAGCTTGCTGGCGAGCGTCCAGAGCGCGAGGGAGCCGGGGAACGTGTCGACCTCGGAGGCGGGCACCACGGCGAGTCGCTCGACGGTGGCGGCGAGCGGCAACACGCGCCCCTCGCACTCACGCGGCCCGTCGGGCGTGACGAGGACGGCGGAGGAGGTGTCGCCCGTGCCGCGCAGGTCGGAGAGCACGC
Organism: Myxococcus guangdongensis; assembly: GCF_024198255.1. Classification (NCBI taxonomy): domain Bacteria; kingdom Pseudomonadati; phylum Myxococcota; class Myxococcia; order Myxococcales; family Myxococcaceae; genus Myxococcus; species Myxococcus guangdongensis. The sequence goes on along the minus strand of NZ_JAJVKW010000010.1, from coordinate 69,933 downwards.
GAGGGAGCGGCTCGGGTCCCCACAGGAACAGCGTCTCTGCGTCGGGAAGGAAGACGAGGGGCATCGGCTGGAATGTAAGCCCGAGTCCTCGGGGCACCAGGACCATGAAACGGGAGCAGGGACCTTGGTCATCGGTCTGCCCCCTGCGTCCAGACCGCGGGGTGGTGACTGGAGACATCAGGGACTGGACAGGAGACATCGGCCGGCGTGCGCCGGGGCGAGGTCCCGCTCTTCACAAGTACCCGTGCTTCCTGAAACCCCAGGAGGGCCCCAGCTGGCGTGGAAGTTGCCTTGGCGCCATGCAAGTCACCCTCGACGACAGGAGTCTCCTCGTGAAAGGCATCAAGCTCGGCGGTTTCAAGAACCCCTTCAGCACCAAGGGCCCATCGGACACTGGGAGCGGCGCGAGCAAGCCGAGCGCCCCGCCGCCCGTCGAGACGAAGCCCGCGCCTGGCAAGACGAGCACCGTGAAGGACGGGTTCGACGCGCAGGGCAGCAAGCCCTCGTCGAGCAAGGTGAACACCCCGCCCACGAAGCAGCCGGGCAAGGACGTCACCTCCTCGTTCGGCGCCAATCCGACGGGCCACGCGGGGCAGAACGTCCTGAACTCCTACAACATGTTCCCGGGCGGCGCGCCGCAGGGCGTGGCGCTGCCCACCGCGCAGAAGCCCTTCGTCAACGCCAATGACTCGTTGGTGTCGCTCAACGCCCACAAGTACCAGAACAACACGAACCTGTCGGTCTCGCCCGCGGGAAGCCCGGGCGTCCCGGCGCACTACATGCACTACCTCTCGACGGGCGAGGGCAAGTTCGCGGGCATCCAGGGGGTGCCGCTGCATCCGCGTCCCGGCGAGCCGAACATGGTGGTGACGGGCGCGCTCAACGGCTGCGCCGTGCATGCGCTGCACGACACGAAGAACAACAACCTGTCCTTCCTCCACCACGCGGACTATTCGAAGAACGGCAAGGCGGAGCTGGACGGCTTCCTGTCGCAGCACCCGCATCTCAAGCCCGCGGGGAGCTACACGCCCAGCGACTACTCGCACCCCACCGGCAAGCACAACCTCCCGACGGGCTCCACGCCCTTCATCCACTACACCCAGGGCCCCTTGGGCCAGCCGGGCCAGTGGATGATTTCGGGGCAGCTCAACACGTACAAGAACGGTGGCACGCCGGGAGGCCGCCCCGAGCTGATGCTCCCCACGGACATCCCGGGTGGAGCGCTCCAGTCGGTCCCGGTGACGCTGCCCTGAGGCCGTGAGATCCACGCCGCTGAGCGAGGGTTCAGCGGCGTGGATTGCGCGTCGTCGCCTCAAACCTCGTCGAAGCGTCCCCCCAGGATGCCGTTCGCCTCGAGGGCGTCCTTCACCTCTTCGTCGACGATGAGCGGTACCCGCCAACCCCACAATCGAAACATCTTCTCGGCGCCGACCTTCGACTTGTCGATTCGCAACCCGATGACGGAGCCATACTCTCCAAGCCGGTCCTCATAGTCCTCCGCCGTGCGAAGCTGGACCTCTTCGGAGGCTTCGTCGTCGATGCAGCGGAGCTGTCTGGCCACGTTGAGCAGGAACCAGGTCTCGCTCGTCCCCTCGACCTCCACGGGGAAGAGTTGAACATCGTCGGACGCGAGCGAGCGAAAGACGGACGCGACTCGCTCGGAGACAATCGGCACGAGGCCTGCTCCCGCGAACTCGATATCGAGCGCGGCTCCGGGCGTGCGCACCAGCACGCGCAGTCTCTCGGAGAGTTCGACGGGAACACCGTCCGAGAACCGCCAGACGTCTTCAACGTCCCCACCGTCGAGACGAACCGGGTCCCCGAGATACCAGCGTCCCTTGACGTACTCGTCCGAGCTCAAATCGAAGAACCGTCGCTCCACGACTCACTCCTCGGCGCCCTTCACGATGAGCTTCCGTAGCTTGGACCCTTCCCTTACGAGATCCCGCGCAATCCGAGCAAGCTAAGGACGTCGCGTGAAGGTGCTCAACGCCTTCCGGCATCACGGCGAGCGATGGAACGAAACGACCTCGAGAGGCTCCACGCACGGCACCACCTCACCCCGTCTGCACCGTGAGCACGGGCACATACCGTCCATCCAGCGCAAGCTCATGCACCACCACGGGCCCGACGGAGTTGAGCCGCTGTCCCAGAAACAGCGCGCACGTAGAGGGCACGTAGAGCAACAGGTGCATCGTCCGCACCCAGTATCGGCTCCGCGCGCGGCGGATGAGCTCCCGCGCCTGCACGGCGAACGCCACCGCGTCCCCCGCAGAGCGCACCGCCCCGTCCCCCGTCCCCTCCTCGGGCTCCAGCACCAGCACCGCGCGGTGGGCTCCCGGGTGCTCGGCCTCGAAGCGCTCCCGCTCCGCCCCCGCGTCCCCTGTAAGCTGGAACACCACGAGCAACGCCTGCCCCTCTGGCGCCCCCTCGCGCTCCACGACGCGCAACCTCCGCTCCGAGGCCCCCACGTCCGAGCGCCACAGAAACGTCTCGCCCCGCGTGAATTGCTCGGCGCGGAGGCGGAAGCCCGCAGCCTCCGAAAACTGCGAGCCTACCGCCAGCGACACGCTCAGCGGCACCTTCCCCCGGACATCCACCAGCGCCCCCTCCACCCTCTCCATCAGCCTCTTCCGAGCCGCCCGAAGCTCCGGCCACAGCCGCCCACTCCACACCGCCTCTTCCGGATGACGCCGCGTGTCCCGGTCGAAACACCCTGTCCAATCCAGCTCCTCTGTCGGCGGAGGACCCTCCCACCTCCGCCGCGCCCACCCATGCACCCACAGACTCACCGTGGGCTCCTCCTCCCGCGGCGCGAACAACTCCCGAGCCCGCAGGAACGCCACCAGCGACTCGCGCGTCACCCGCTTCGCTTCCCCTGAGCGCTCCACCCATTCACGCATCCCATCGAGCACGATGGCCCTCGGGCTCACGCCCTGCCGCAACCCGAGCCCGTCCATGCGCCAGTCAACCTGCTCCTCCAGGTCCCGGATGCCCGCAAACCCCAAACGCAAGCGCAGATCTCGCAGGAACAGCGCCAGTTCCTCCGACGTCGTCTCGCACCGCGAAGCCCACCGCGAGCCCCCCTCTCCAAACGCGCCAGGCCGAGACTCCGAGAAGAACTCCGGCGCCAACGAGTGGTCCCGTCCCACCAGGTAGCGCCCGAGCCGCTCCTCCGCCCCCCAGTTGCTCACGAGCCACACCTCCACGGGCCCTCGAGCACGCAGCGCACGCCAGCTCCTGAAGAGCTTGTGCAGCAGCGGGCGTCCCTTCCCGCGCTGCGCCTCTGTGAGCGAATCCAGCGAGTACACCGTGCTGTGGTCCACGTGCCACTTCACCTGCACGAAGCGGCTCGCCACACCCGAGCCCTCTCGGGCGTGCAGCGTCACGTCGTCCGCGGAGCCCGCCTCGGGATGCTCCAGGTAGCCGTGCTCGAAGGGACACTCCGCGTCGAGCAGCCGGAGCAACTCGTGCCAGGCGTACAGGTACTGATACCGGTCTCCCTCGAGCCGGGATGCGCTCTGCTCTCCCATGGCGGGCCGCGCTCCCTCAGCGGGACTGAATCAGCTCGCGGTGGCGGTTGAAGAACTCCTCGAAGAGCCGCTTCATGTCCTCCTGGGCGTCCTCGCGCGACTTCTCGTCCCAGCGACTGAGTGCCTCGAGCACGCGCTTCACCCAGTGGCCATCCCTGTCTCTGACCAGCTTGCGCTGGAAGTAGATGCCCGTGATGAGTTCCTCCCCTGGGTCCACGTCGAGCAGCCCCAGCCGCTGTTGCGCGTACGTCTCGAACAGGTCTGGAGACATCTTCAGGCCGGCGATCTCCACCGTCGCGCGCTCCAGCTTCGGCGCGGGGCCGCCCTCGTCGACCAGCACCAGCGCGTTCAGCCGACACACCTGGAACAGCCAGATGAGGTAGCGGCGAAGGCGGCGCTCAGAGAGGGTGCGCACGGGCTTCTCCGGCTCGAAGACGCGCAGGCTCTCCATCGCGTTCCACACGATGGACTCCATCGTGCGCGTCTCGCCGTCATCCTCCACCGTACGGGCCTGCTTCGACTTGCGCCAGGCCAGCATGGCCTCGACCGCGATGGCGTCCGCGTCGAAGTCCGCCGCCTCCAGCACGAAGCCCGTGCGCCCGCTCCCGCTGAACGTGTACGAGGTCAGCCCGCCCTGGTTCACGTGGAAGACCTCGTGGACCATGAACAGACGGATGCACTCCTTCCAGTCCTCGGTGCCCACGCGCTCCCGCAGCGCCTTGAGCCCCAGCAGCATCCCCACCTCGAAGCCCCATTTTCCGCCGACATGGCGATAGAGCTGGATGGGCGTCATCGACGGCACATCCTCGACGACGCTCCGCAGGAACTTCTTCCCATCCAGCGCATCCACCAGCCACTGCTGCGCGGACTCGGACATCCAGGCCACCAGTTCCTGGTGGACCTTGCGCACCTCAGCGAGCACCTTCGTCGCATCGGAGAGCTGCTCAGGAGTGAGCTTCGCGGTCAAGGGCGCGGCGCGTCCGGCCTTCATCTCCTGAACGGGGATGTACTGCCTGCTGCCACCATCGTAGTGGTGGAGCCACAGCGGGAGCTGCGTGTTCACGTTCACCGCCGTGCCCAACGCGGCGGCGAAGCTCGCGGAGCAGCCCATGGCCAGCAGCACCGACGTCGCGCCGCCCAGCCGCTCGTGCAAATCCCCGAGCACTCCTCGAAGCTGCTCGACCGCGCGCGACACCTCCGAAGGGCTCTGGATGGACGCCGGCCCAGGCCCGCGCACAGGGCGCACGCGGACCTCGGCCAGGAGGTTCGCGCCATGCTTCTTGCGGAACGCCTCCAGCGCCTGGTCGCCGATGGCGTGGGTCACCTCCACGACGAGCGCCACCACACCCGAGCCGCCCTGCTTCGCCTTCGGCAGGCCCTCCACCACGAGGAAGTCCTCAGGCGCGGCGGCCAGCGTCCGGTCGAAGCCGAGCGACCACTCGTTACTCTCGGACTGCTGGTACACCCGGAGGCGACGTCGGGGCAGGCACGAAGCAAGGTGGAGCATCAGCTCCAGTGGAGCGAAGCCGAAGATGTGCACCGGCAGGTGGTCCAGCCCCAGCTCCTTCTCCTTGCTGATGAGCGCGCTCGCGAACTGTTCGTTCTCGAGGAAGGCCCCCGCCCACTCCTCGCCCCTCAGCGAGCGCACACGGAACTCCTTGTCATCCGGATGGAGCACCGCACAGGCCACGTCGCGATAGCCGTCCAGGCCTTCGCGCGTCAGCGTCTGTCGCGCCGCGTCCTCGATGACGGGCCGGTCGTGCTCATACCGGAGGATGAGCGCCTGGGTCCTGGGGGTGATGGACAGCTCCACGTTCGACATGTGCGCACCTCGGTTGACGTCGTCCGCCGAGGAAGACGTCAACGCGAAGGTGAACCCTCGCGCGGGCGCTCACTTTTCTCGCGAGGGTTCAGGGCGCCCGCTTGCGATAGACGGGCCCGAAGAGCTTCGAGAGGCGCTGGTGCGCCAGGTCCGGGTTCGACGTGCGCTCCTGAAAGGCAAGGAGCACCTCACGGATGGCGTTCTGGAACAGATTCCGAGCAGCCTCGCGGTGCCCCAGCGCCATCCGCTCATCGACCGCGACGCCCAGCTTCGCCGGGTCACGGCAGGTCTGCATGACGCGCTCCGACAGGTGCTGGAACAGGACCTCGAGACGCTCCAGATACGAGCCCTCAGGAGGTGATTGGAACGCCGAGTAACACATCGCCTCCAGATGGAACGAGCGCAGCGGACTGTTGTCCCGAGCGCGGTTCCACTGCTTCACCAGCTTGATGAGCGGATTGAGTCGCCCTTGCGCGAGCCGGTCCGCCTGGGCGCAGACCTCCTGATGTGCCTTCGGGTCCGTCCGAATCCAGGCGCCCGTATCCCGCTGGGGAATCAGGTAGCCCCCTTGCTCATGCGCGAAGGCCGGCACGATGTCGACGCTGATTCCCGAGGAGAAGTCGATGCGCAGGGAGTGCCGCTGGAGGACGGGCAGCGCCCGGTCAGACCACTCCGCCTTGAACACCTGCCGCACCTCCCGCAGCAGGTCATCCGGGGTCCGAGACCCACGAGGCGGCCGGGCGACGACGAACACATCCACGTCGTGCAGCGGACGCAGCGCCGTCCCCCGGCTGTAGGAGCCCGAAAGAAACTCCTCTACCGAGAACAACCGCCTGCGCAGCACCTCGCGCACCACGCCGTGCTGCCGCTTCACGTTTTTATCCTCGTCGGCAGTCAGCTCCAGTTCCTCGACGAGCTGCTGCATCGCCTGCTCCACCGTCCACATGTCGCACCTCTCCGATTCCAGGACACCCAGGAGGAGAGACGCCAGGACCCGCCACCATCCCTCGCGGGTCAGGCCTCAAGGTTCTCCAGAGCCAGGAGGACGTCCCGCATGGAAGGGCGCCTGCTGGCGACCTTCGCGAGCATCGCCCCGACCAGTGTCCGGAGTGATTCAGAGGCCAGGCCCTCCAATCGGTCCAAGGGAGGGGGCCGGACCATGTGGTTGAAGCTCAAGCCAGGGAGCGCCCCCGAGCCGAACGGTGGTTCCCCTACCAACAGATGGAAGGCGAGTGCCCCCAACGAATAGACGTCGACTTTCGCATCCACCCCTTTGGGGGTGCCCCACTGTTCTGGAGCCATGTACTCGCCCGTCCCGAACAAGGCGCCCCGAGCCGTGGACACAGGGAGCGGCGGATGAGGCGCACCTTCCTCTGGGACAAGCCTGGCCAATCCCAGGTCTGCGAGCCGCACCTCCAACGCCCCTGGCAGCGCGTTGGCGAGCAATACGTTCTCCGGCTTCAGGTCACGATGGATGACGCCACGCCCATGAAGGAAACAGAAGACGTTCGCGAGCTGTCGGAGCACCTGGAGCCCATCGCCCAACGAGAGTCGACCTCCTTGTTGTCGAAGCAGCGCGTGGAGGCTCGTGGGAAGCCACTCCAAGACCAGGAACGGAAGCCCTTCATCCGTGAGCACCCCGAATGCGAGCGCCTTGACCAGATAGAAGTGCTGGAGTTCGAGGAGCGTCTGGGCCTCGTTGTGGAAGCGGGCCACCAGTTCCTGCTGGAGGCTCGCGCTCGCGCTCGGAACCTTCACCGCGGCATGGGCGCCACTCTGGAGATGGCGCGCCAGATAGACATTGCTCGCTCCTCCCACATCCGCGAGGCGGACAATGACGTAGTCGCCTGCCCGTGAACCAGGCGCCAGCATCAAGACGTCCTGGCCGGGTCCAGTGCACGCAATCGCTCCATCGAGTGGAGGATGCCTCGGAGTTCGCGCCCGCAGACAGGATGCTGCATCACGAATGCGTCGACCTCCACCCGCTCTCCAGCTTCCAGAAGCCGCAGATACCTGGAGATGGCGGCATCCACCTCGTTGAACATCGCTGCGGCCTCGGTGGAGTGCGGGTCCTTTGAATCCGGCTCATCGGTCATGAAGCGCCACAGCGCCTGACCACCACGCGCCACGAGTCCCTCCACGGAGCGGACAGTCCTGCCCATGAGTTCGGCGACATCCTTCCTGGGCTGGTTCTCCAGGTAACACAGCGTCAGGGCTCGCTGTTGGTCCGGCTCATGCTCCGCCAACTGTTGCAGGCCCATGAGCAGGCGCCGCCACTCCTCCTGGACAGCCGTCACGTGGCTCGGGGTGGCACCTGGCGCCTTGACGCTCAGCGCATCCTCCGAGTCCAAGGGAATCGTCTCCAACACGTCACGCTGTTTCCGCCTGCTGTGTCGATACGTCCCGACCGCCTCATTCGCCACGATGCGGCGGAGCCAGGCCCACCACTCCTTCTCCGTGGAGCCCTTGAAGCTCTCGAGATGCTGGAAGGCCTTCAACAAGGAGTCCTGAGTGAGATCCGAGGGGCGCGCTCCCGCTTTCTCGACCTGAGAACGCTGTGACTTGGTCCACTGCTCCACCTGCTGCAGGCAGCGACGCCCCAGCTCGTCACGCACCGACGAATCGCCATCACGAACACGAATCAACAGCGCCTCGAAAGACCACTCCGACAAAGAAGGCTTGGCCATGCGCATCCCCCACGTCACGGTTTGAAACTCTCGCACGCCAGGGCCTTGAAGCGCACGTCCTCCGGGTCGCGCGCGACGAACTCATGAACCAGCGCACATCCCTCATTTCGCAATGCCTTCGCCTGGTCAGCGTCTTCTCGCCGAAGCGCCAACGCCTCGGCCCCGCGCAGGGCCTCCAGGAGCGCCAGGGCAAATCGCTTGCTCGTGGGCTCGCCCCTGACCAGTTCGCGCCCTGAAGTCACCGCAGCCGCATAACCCACCCCTGCATCCACCCCGCGCCCCTCCGCCACCGCCAACCTCGCGCTCCAGAGTCGAACCCATCCCAGCATCCACTTGCGGTGCTGGTCTCCACCGTGGGCGTTCACCTCCTCGGTCATGAGTCTCATCGCCTCGTCCAATCGAGGTCGTGCGTCCGCGAGGCGCCCCGCCCGTCGCATCACCTCCGCCTGATACGCCAGGCCCTGCGCGTACAGGGCCGCGCCGTAATCCGGGTCCTGCGTGGAGAACAGCGGAACGGCGCGTTCGAGCCAACGCAGGGCCTCGCCCGCGCGTCCCTCGGCAAGCTCCAGGTCCGCCAGCTCGCTGAGGCCCACCGCGGAGTCCCGGTCTCCAGAGACCGAGCGAGGCTCAGCAGCGCGCTGAGCTTCGAAATACTCGACGGATTGAAGGAAGAGGGCTCGCGCTTCGGACAGTCGCCCTGCCGCCAGGTCGACCTTGCCCTGCTTCGAGTGATTGAAGGCCCACTGCATGCGGTAACCCTCGTCTCCAAAACCAAGCGCCTCACCTTGGGTCAGGAGGCTCCTGGCGTGGCGGAGGTGCTCGCCCGCGACATGGAGCGTGTCATTGAGGAAGCTCAGGTCGGCCATCCGGTGGGCCAGACTGATGCGCTGCCAGAGGACCTCTCGCCGCTCCTGCTCCTCCGCGGAGAAGCCCTCCAGCGAGGCTGACAAGCCGCGCAACAACGCCCGCCGGACCTCGAGCGTGTTCGCAATCCAGCTCAGCTCCCAGTCCGCATCGGAGACGATGCCTTCCGCGGAGTTCATGATGCGATGGAGGTTCTGGTCGGCGCGCTCCCGCTGCTCCCACGCCTGCACCGTTACTCCGAGCATCACGACCACGGCCAACAAAGCCGTGGCCACCCCTGCGCGGCGGGTCCACACCCCACGCCACTCCAGCCAGGTCGCGGCCCGCAGGAACGCGTTCGCGCGAGGACTCAGCCGGCGCACACCCCGCCCGGAGGTGCTCACGCCCTTCTGGTAATGCGCAAGCATCGTCCCCTGCGGAAGCCCTTCATTCGGCCACTTCGCTTCTTCCCAGCTCCGCGCGGCGACCTCGACGTCCGCGCTCACCTCCAGGTCCTTCCGCTCCTCCTCCAGCCACGCGACGAGCGGGCGGACCCGCTGCAACAGCGTCTCGTGCACCAGGTCCACGCGCTGTGACTCGACCTCGGGGCCTCCGGACAGGAGCACCAGCCGAGGTCCGGGCTCGCCACCCGCCACTCCGGACAGCCCACTGAGGCGAAGCAGCACCTCTTCGGTGCGAGCATCCCCGCCAGCCTCCACCAACACCTCGCTTCTGGGGCGAGGCCGCCGCGTGTCCTGCACGCCACGTCCCACCTGGACCAGGGACAGCAGGATCCACTTCGCACGTTCCCGACCCTGCTCGCCCAGGCTCGCCAGCAACTGCTCCGCCTGCTGGGACAGCGCGCCGCCCACGCCTCCCATCCGGTCGTAGTGCTCGTGCGTCAGGGGCGCACCACCGCTCAAGGTCCACAGTGAGCGCAGCGCATGCCCGAGCAACGGCAGCCCGCCGCCCTCTCCCTTCGCGTCGCGCACCATCCGCTCCGCCAATCCTTCACTGAGCTGCATCCCCGCCTGACGCGCCATCCCATCGACGACCTCCTTCAGGGCCGCTTCGTCCATCGGCAAGAGCGGGAAGCGCATCGCTTCTTGAAGCTGGTGGGGAAGCCTCGGCAACTGCTCCAGCCGGTGCAGGAAGTCGCTGCGCAAGCACGTCAGCAGCCGCAGCCGCCCTTCCTGGGACAAGGCCGTGACCAGCAGCCCATCCAGCACTGACTGCTCGGCACTCCCCGAGGTGAAGAGTTCCTCCAAGGGTTCCACGACCAGCAGCATCAGGCTGTCTTCAGGGACGTTCGTCTGGACGAAGGCTCGCAGGCCCTCGGGCCCGCGTCGCAGCCCTCGCTCCACCGCGTCGACCTCCTGCGCTGGGAAGGCCGTCACGAGCGCCTTCGCGAGGCTCCGCACCGGCTCATACGACGGCCTCGCCACGACGACCACCCAGCGCGGCAGCCCTGGCGGAGATGGCTCACGAAGCCTCGGCAGCACGCCCGCATGGAGCAGCGAGGACTTGCCCACGCCACTCGGCCCCTCCAGCGAGACCCAGCGCCGCCCTCCCGAGCGTGCTTCGTCCAGGTACTCGAGGACCCTGCGCGTCTCTGCACCGCGCCCGAAGAACAGCTCCGCCTGCGCCTCATTGAAGGCCGCCAACCCCGGCACGGGACAGACGTCCTGCTCCTGCGCCCAGGGACGAAGCAGCATGTCCCGACACCGCGCCATCGTCGGGCGCTCCTCGGGCGACTTCGCGAGCATCGACGCCACGAAGGTGGCAAGCGCTCCCGGAATCGTCGGCACGAGCTGCCCCAGGGCGGGCGGCGGCGTGTTCACGTGCGCGGAGATGACCTCAACCATCTCCTTCGACTCGAAGGGCTTCTGCCCCGCCAGCAGTTCGAACAGCATCACCCCCAGGGAGTAGACGTCCGCGGAGACCTTCGCCGATGAGGCGCTCCTGAGCTGCTCCGGTGCCGTGTAGTGATAGGTCCCGATGAGCACGTTCTCATGCGTATGGACCAGGGTCGCGGCGACTCCGTCATCACGGTACGGAGGCAGCTTGGCGATACCGAAGTCCAGCAGCTTGACCCGATAGCCCAGGGCCGCGCTCGCGTCGGTGCAGAGGAACACGTTCTCCGGCTTCAGGTCCCGGTGGACGATGCCCTTCGCGTGGATCTCCGCCATCACTCGCGCGACATGGGCGCACAGGGCCAAGGCGGTCTCACGCGGCACGCGTCCCGAGTGCCCGTCCATCCACTTCCGCAGGTTCTGGCCCTCGAGCAACTCCATGACCAGGAACACCTGGTCCGCCTGCTTCTCGCAATGAAAGGCTCGCACCACATCCGGGAGGTTGAGCTTTACCAGCGCGCGCCCCTCCTGGAGGAAGCGCGCGACGACCTGCGGCTCCCGCGACGCCTCCTTGGACAGCAGCTTCAACGCCACCATTTGCCCGGTGTTTTCGTTGACGGCCTCGAACACCTCGCCCATGCCTCCGGAGCCACACCGCCTCAGCAACCGGAACGGGCCAACCTGGGACGACGGAGCACTGAGCATGGGATGCGAAAGGATTTACTCCGCCAGGCCCCACGCGAGAAATCCCCACACGGGGGCGGGTCTCTCCCACCCCGTCCTCCCTACTCCTTCACCGCCCCTGCGGTGAGCCCAGACACAATCCTCCGCTGGAACAGCACCGTCAGAACCACCAGGGGCAGCGTCGCAACCACGGAGGCCGCGGCAATCTCTCCCCACGGCTCACGGTACTCGCTGGCGAACAGGCTGATGGCCACGGGCACCGTGCGCTTCTCCGGCGTCGTCAGGAACGTCAGCGCGAACAGGAACTCGTTCCACGCGAAGATGAACACCAATATCGCCGTCGTCGCGAGCCCCGGCGCCGCCAAGGGCAACAGCACCCTCCGGAACGCCTGGAACGGCGTGCACCCGTCCACCCTCGCCGCCCGATACAACTCATCCGGCAACTGCTTGAAGAACGACGTCAGCACCCACAGGGTCAACGGCATCGCGAACGTCGCATAGGGCAACGCCAGTCCCACCAGACTGTCCCTCAGCCCCACCGCGCGCAGGATGAGATACAGCGGGCTCACCGTCGCGATCGGCGGGAACATGCTCACCGCCAACGCCGCGCTCAACAACAACCCCTTCCCTCGGAACTCCAGCTTCGCCAACGCGAACGCCGCCGCCGAGCCCACCACCAGGCAGAACCCCGTCGTCAGCGCGGCCACCACCAGCGAGTTCACCACCACCCGCAGGAACGGCCGCCCCCACAGCACGCTCGCGTAGCTGTCCCACGTCAGGTGCGACGGCCACGGCCGGGTCAGCTCTCCGTCCGGCCACAGGCTCGTCAGCACCTGCCAGAAGAACGGCCCCAGGAAGAACGTCAGGAACGCCACCACCGCGAGCGCCGTCCCCAACCCCACGCGCTGTCTCATCGCGCCCGCTCCTCACGCCCCAACAGCCGCAGCCACACCGCCGCCAGCACCACCACGCACAGGAACGTCGCCACCGACAACGTGCTCCCGTACCCGAAGTCCCCCGAGCGCATCAGCGTCTTGTACGCGTAGATGCTCAACGTCTCCGTCGTGTTCGCCGGCCCCCCCTCCGTCAGCACATAGATGGCGTCGAACACCCGGAACGCATCCAACGAGCGGAACAACACCGCCAACAGCAGCGCCGGCTTGAGCAGCGGCAGCGTTATCGACCGGAAGATTCGCCACGGTGACGCCCCATCCACCCGCGCCGCCTTGTACAAGTCCTCCGGAATCCCTTGCAGCCCGGCCAACACCAACAGCGCCACGAAGGGCGTCGTCTTCCACACGTCCACCAGTATCGCCGCGTGCAGCGCGTACCCCGGCGCCCCCAGCCAGTTGATGTCCCGCCCGAGCAGCAAGCGGTTGATGAGCCCGTAGTCCGGATTGAACATCCACGCCCACAGCCTCGCGCTCACCACGGTGGGAATCGCCCACGGCACCAGCACCGAGGCTCGCAACAAGCCCCGCCCCGGGAACGACTTCTGGAGCAACAGCGCCAGCGGCACCGCGAGCAGCAGCTCCACCGTCACCGCCACCGCCGTGAAGTACGCCGTGTTCCCCAACGCGGCCCAGAACCGCGCGTCCCCCAGCAGGTACGCGTAGTTCCCCAACCCCACGAACCTCCGCTCGCCGAACACCAGGATGAAGCGGTGCAGGCTCAGCCACACCGCCGCGAGAATCGGGTACAGCGCCACGCCCGCCAGCACCACCACCGCCGGCGCCACCAGCCAGTACGCCTGCCTCCGCTCCCGCTCCAGGGAGCCACGCACCGGCCCGCTCATCGCCCCTCCCCCATCAGGTGGTCCACCTGCTTCTGCGCGCGCCCCAAGGCCTCCTCGGGCGTGCGAATCCCCGCCACCGCCGCGGAGAACTCGCTCTGCAACACATCCGAAATCAGGTTGTAGTACGGCGTCACCGGCCGGGGCCGCGCGCGCTCCACCATCTCGCGCAGGCTCGCGATGAATGGTGAGCCCTGTTTCAGCCTCGCATCGTCATACACCGCCGCTCTCGGCGGGTTGCGCGCGTAGTGCACCGCCAGCACCAGGTTCGCCTCCGGCGACGTCAGGTGCGCGATGAGCTTCTCCGCGAGCTTCTTTCGCTCCGGTGACACGCTCGCGTTCACCGCGAGCTGATACCCGCCCAGCGTTCCAAACCCAGGCTCCCCACTCACCGTGGGCAGGGGCGCCATGCCCACCTTCCCGCGAATGGGCGAGTCCTCCTTCTGCGCCTCGCTCCACGCATACGGCCAGTTGCGCATGAACACCGCGCGCCCCTCCTGGAACACGCGCCGCGCCTCCTCCTCGCCGAACCCCATCACCGTCTCCGGAGACACCCCGCGCGTCAGCAACCCGCGCAGATACCCGAGCGCCTCGCGCCCCGCCTCCGTGTCCAACAACACGCGCCCGTCCTCCCCCAACGCCTGCCCACCGTGCCCCCACAGCGCCTCGTACACGTTGCAGCTCAGGCCCTCGTACTGCCGCCCCTGCCACACGAAGCCCTGCATCCCCGGCACCTTCGCCTTCGCCTCCAACGCGAACCGCTCCAGCTCCGCGTACGTGCGCGGCGCCCGAGGCACCAAATCCGTCCGGTAGTACAGCACCCCCACGTCCAGGTACCACGGCACCGCGTACGTCCTGCCGTCCACCACCACCGCCTCCACCGGCCCCGGCAGGAACTCCTCGCGCAGCCGCTCGGGAGGAAATGCCTCCGACAGGTCCGCAATCCACCCCGCGCGCGCGAACTCCGGCACCCACACCACGTCCGCCACCAGCACGTCGAAGTCCGCCGCCCCTCCCTCCAACGACGTGAGGAAGAACTGGTGCGCCAGGTCCGACGAGTTCGGCAACGCCTCCGTCACCAACGTCACCCCGGGGTGCGCCTCCTCGAAGTCCGCCAACAGCGCCCGGAACGGCTCCGGCGGCCCCCAGAGCGGCTGATACTTCAACACCAGCCGCGCCCCCCGCTCGCGCTCACCCTCCCCGCGCCGACACCCCAGCGACACGAAGACAAGCCCCAGCACGAGCGAGAAGAAGAGCGGGCGAACCATGGGAACCCGGCATGAGCCCCTCCCACTCCCCCACCGTCAACACACCCGCACCGCCCCCGTTCTCACCCGAACATCCCGGCACCATGTAATTCGTGTGCATGTGGAGAAAAACGTCTCCCTGGAACTTCGGGCACACAACTCGGGACGTCTGTTTGCCTTCCGCCCGGGAGCGGGCGTTATTCTTCGGACAGACAGGACCTCTGGGTGGGGGAACACATGGCGGAGAAGCCTCGGGAGTGGAAGTTCAGCGCGCACCGCGTTCGCATCGAATCGGCTGACATGGCGGTGGCGGTCTTCGAAGGCCCCATCACCCTCGATGACGTGAAGCGCACCTCCGAGGTCTACGCGGAGCTCTTCACGATTCTCGGCCCCTACTACATCGTCGCGGAAATCGGCCGCTCCCAAATCGAGGCCGCCGGCCGCCGCTACCTCTCCGAGAACAACAAGAGCGAGTGGTTCAAGGGCTGCGTCTACGTGGGCGCGGACATCGTCCAGAAGACCTTCGGCAAGGCCATCTCGCTCGCCATGCTCTACACGGGCAAGACGAGCTTCGACACCACCTTCGTCGACACCCTGGCGGACGCGCGCACCTGGGTCGATCAGCACCGCGCCCGACAGCAGCGCAAGGCGGGCTGAGACGAGGGCCTCGGGTGTGTGCCGCTCGACACCCCCGCTGTTCCATTCCAGACCCAGGGTCGTCCGAAAGTCGTGGTTTGAAGGGGAAGACTGGATTCTCGCTCCCGTTGGCCACGGGCGGTATGCTTGTGTGGCCAGCCCATAGGGAGTGCCCATGCAGCAACAGGAATGGAAGTTCGGGACGCACCAGATTCGCCACGAGCAGCAGGACGTGCTGGTGGCGGTGTTCAGCGGGTTGCTGAACCTGGAGGACATGAAGCGGGCCGTTGAAATCTACAGCTCGGTCGCCAAGGCCGGCCCCTACTTCATGATTGCGGACATCGGCAACTCGCAGCTCCAGGCGGAGGCGCGCCGCTACCTGTCCGACAACAGCAAGCCCGAGTGGTTCAAGGGCTGCGTCTACGTGGGCGCGGACATGGTCCAGCAGACCTTCGGCAAGGTCATCTCCCTGGGCATGTTCCTGACCGGCAAGACCGAGTTCAAGACGGAGTTCGTCAAGACGATGGACGAGGCCCGCGCCTGGGTGGAGCAGCAGCGCCGCTCCAACGTCCGCAAGAGCGGCTGAGCACCCCGCCCACCGCACCCGCCGTCCGTCTGCCTTTCGTGGCGGCCCCTCCCCGGGGCCCCCGCAGCCGCCCCTCGTGACACCGCGGTCGAGCCCGCTCGCGCTCCCCGGTCGTCCCGGCTCCGCCTCCCCATTTCTCAGAATCCGAGCCACTTCATGCCCAACGGGGCCCCCCAGTCGTCCGGAATCCGGCATATTTCAGGAATACTGCACCTTCGTGCTGTTGGCAGGGACCAGCTGTACTATAAAAATCCTCCCCCACTGGCTTAATAGTCGGGAAACGTTGTATAGGCGGTCACTCCAGAGCCTCCATCTCGCCCGGTAATTCCCTCGTCCTGGCTCCGGACCGGCTGTGCCCCACGCCTCAATCAACCCATGTCCGAGCGGTGAGCTGGGGGGCCCGCGCTCGAACTGCGAGTGACGCCATGCCTGTGACGGTTCAGAAGCAGGAAGAGACCGGAGTCCCGGCCCACGCCCCGACAGGGCGCTGCCCCCACCTGGGCGCCCAGTACAACCCCTTCGCGGGGCCGCACGTGGACAACCCCCACCCGTTCTTCGAGCGGCTGCGCAAGGAGGAGCCCGTCAGCTTCAACCCCATGCTCGGCATGTGGTTGGTCAGCCGCCACGACGACATCCTCCAGGTCCTCAAGGAGACGACGCGCTTCTCCAACCGGGACATGCTGGTGAGCGGCACCCAGCTCACCGAGGAGGCCAAGGCCATCCTCTCCCAGGGCTTTCCCATCGCCCACGTGCTCTTGGGCATGGACCCGCCGGACCACACGCGCCTGAGGCGCCTGATGAACCGGGGCTTCACCTCGCAGCGCATCGCCGGGATGGAGCCCTTCATCGAGAAGATGGCGCGCGAGCTGATTGGCCGCTTCGCCAAGGACGGGCACGCGGACCTGGTGGAGCAGCTGGCCTATCCGCTGCCGGCCCACGTCATCCTCGGCGTCATGGGGGTGCCCCAGGAGGACGTGTGGAAGATAAAAAAGTGGAGCGCGGACTGGCAGTCGCTCACCTTCGAGCACGTGCCCGCGGAGAAGCAGCCGGAGATGGCGCGCGGGGTGCTGGAGTTCCAGCGCTACTGCGTCAACCTCATCGAGGAGCGGCGCAAGGCGCCCCGTGAGGACCTCACCAGCTACCTGGTGGAGGTGGAGGCGGACGGCGAGGCGCTGAGCGTGCACGAGCTGGTGATGGCCATCGGCGCGTCCTTCCTGTCCGCCGGCCACGAGTCCACCACGGCGCTGATGTCCAACACGTGGAAGCTGGCGCTCGAGCACGGCCTGTGGGGACGTCTGCGGGAGGACCCGGAGCTCATCCCCAAGTTCATCGAGGAGGGCAGCCGCTTCGACTCCGTCCAGCACGCCATGATTCGCACCGCCCTGGAGGACGTGGAGGTGGGCGGCATCCCCCTGCCCGCGGGCTCGCGGCTGCTCCTGCTGTACGGCGCCGGCAGCCGCGACGAGTCGCTCTGCCCGCACGCGAACAAGCTGGACGTGGACCGCGAGAAGCCGCCCCAGCACCTCACCTACGGCCGCGGCATCCACTTCTGCCTGGGCGCGCCCCTGGCCCGCCTCCAGACGCAGATCACCACCCGCCTCCTGGTGGAGGCCGTGCCCGCCCCGCGCCTGGTCCCCAACCAGGACTACGGCACGTGGCAGAGCATCGTCCTGCGCCAGATGCGACACCTCAAGGTGGAGTGGGACGCCACGCCTTGAGCCCGCTCACGCCTCGCGCGTGACCGCCTCCATGTCGTTGCCCGGGGCCCTGTGGACCTTCATCGGTCTCCAGGGCCCCGCGCATGTCTGGCGTCTGACTTCAGTGGCCGAATCCCTCCCACCAGAGTCCAATCACACCCGGGCGGGGCTTTAAATGGCAGTCATTGTTGACCCCCAAGGGGTTTTCTCGGACTTCCCGTAGCTCTTTGAAAAGGGCGTGCGTACGTTACAGAGAGAAATTTCTTGCCATACTGGCCGTTCTTGCGAGAAAGAGTCCTGGATTACCCCGCTTGCTCGTAAAACGAAGGAGCCCCCTCATGTACGCCGAAGTCGTTGACGAGGCGGATGTCCAAATCGCGCGGCGCGTCGACCGCCAGACGCTGTCCAAGCTGACCCGGGAGATGTCGCGGGTGAGCAATGCTCGGGCGGTGTGGGCGCTCGCCTCCCAGTGGCTCGTCATCGCGGCGGCGTTCGCCGGGGTGGTGTGGGTGGACCGGTGGTGGGCGTGGCCCATCGCGGCGCTCATCATCGCCACGCGGCAGCACGCGATGCTGGCGCTGATGCACGAGGCGGCGCACTACCACTTCCTGTCCAACCGGAAGGTGGGCGACGTGGTGGCGGACTTCCTGTGCGCCTTCCCGCTGAACATGACGACGGCGGGCTACCGGCACCAGCACATGGAGCACCACCGGTACGTCAACACGCAGCAGGACCCGTACTGGGCCTCCATGCAGGACGACACGTCCTGGCACTTCCCGCGCACGCCCCTGCGCGCCGCGGCGGTGTTCGTGGGCGACGCGCTGGGCCTGTACGCGCCCAACCACCTGAAGGTGGTGCTGCCCTGGACGTACTGGGGCCGGCTGCTGGGTGGCGCCAAGCCGCGCATCAGCGCCGCCGAACACGCGCGCTACTGGACGTACGTGGCGCTGCTGGTCACCACGCTGGTGACGACGGGCGCGTGGATGTACTGGCTGCTCTTGTGGGTGCTGCCCACGACGACGGTGATGATGGCCTTCTTCCGGATGCGCGCCTTGGGCGAGCACCCGCTGGACATCGAGCCCAAGGGCGACGAGACGCGCGAGACGCGCGACGTGAAGGGCACGCTGCTGGAGAACTTCTTCGTGGCGCCGCTCAACTGCAACTACCACCTGACGCACCACGCGTTCCCGTCCGTGCCCTTCTACAACCTGCCGGTGATGCACGACGCGCTGGACCAGGCGGGGCTGCTCGAGGACGGGGTGAATCGCTTCGACACGTACCTGGGCAAGCACAACAGCCTGGTGCAGTACCTGACGCGCAAGCCGGACTCCGTGGAGGAGTCGCTGCCCGCCGCGCCGCCGCCGCAGGCCTCGGGCGTCCGGCTGCCGCTGCACTCGTAGCGCTTGGACACGCGCGCGGCCGACCCCTGCTCAGGGGAAGCGGCGCAGCGACGTCCAGGGGAAGGGCTTCCAGAAGGGCGTGGCCACCGCGTCGGTCTCCAGCGGGAACCAGGGCCCGGTGTCCCCTCCCCCTGACAGGATGTGGAAGTCCTGGGCGGGCATGAACCCCTGGCCCAGCAGCGCCACGCGGCGGCCCCCCGCGTCGGCCGCCACGTCCAGCACCAGCACCGCGTGCCCCGGGCTGCCGCCCAGCACGAAGAAGTCCCCGGGACGCACGTCGTCCTTCGTGGGCCGGCCCTTGGCGCCCTCCAGCGACAACGTGCCCGCGTACATGAAGACCAGGTCCAGGTAGGAGCGGAACGCGCCGCGTGAGCTGTCCGCCGCCGCGCTCTTCACCCAGGTGACTTTCGAGCCGGAGATTCTCGCCCGCTCGCCGGAGGCGTACTTCGTCCACGAGGCCAGGTGCCCGCTGGTGAAGCGGTAGGCGATGCGCTCCTTCTGGTTCGCGGACCACAGCCACTCGGCGTGCAGCCGGATGACGGAGTCCGCGCACTGCTGGAGGTTGGCCGTGCCGATGTCCAGCTCCGCCACCGCGGCCAGGCGCGCGTCGTCCGCGGGCAGCACCTGTCCGCCCTTGAAGTGCAGCACGGGTGTCCCCGGCGCGCGCAGGGGCAGCCCCCGCAGCCACGCGGCGAACGTGCCCGCCTCCACGCCCACCCGCGTGTAGCCCTCCGGTGGGGGCAGCGCGAGCTCCAGGGAACGGATGCGCGCGTCCTTCGACAGCCACGTGTAGCGGGAGAGTTCCTCGCGCGTGGGGGCCCGGGGCTCCGCCTCCGACGCGGGGGCCTGGGCGACGCGCGCGTCCGGGGACGGCGTGGCGCCGGCGAGGCCCGGGCCCAGGAGCGCGGCGACCAGGAGCCAGGAGCGGCGGGAGAGGGCAGGCGGGCGTACGGAGGCAGTCACGAGGGTGGGACTCCAGGAGGCTGGGGGTCTTGCTGGGAGGATTGTCGCCGGCCGGAAGTTCCCTGGCAGCCCGCGAATGCGGGGCGGTGAGGTCGCCTGCCCTCTGTCCGGGTGACGAGCGGTGAACCGACGACAGCCCGTCCTCCACGGCAGGTGCGTGACCACGGGCGAGCACTACCTTTCCAAGAAGATGCGCCGCCAGGCGAGCCTCGTGCTGCTCAACATCCTGTCGCTGTCCCGGCTGCCCATGGCGGTGGCCTTCATCGTCGTGCCCGACGCGAGGGTGCGGGCGACGCTCGTCGTGCTGGCGGCGCTGTCGGACTTCCTGGACGGATGGATTGCTCGCAACAAGGGGCTGGCCACGCGGCTGGGCGCGCTCATCGACCCGGTGGCCGACCGCGCCTTCATGGTGACGGCCATCCTGGTGTGCTACCTGGACGGGCTGGTGTCGCTGCCGGAGGTGCTGCTCCTGCTCGTGCGGGACATCGGCACCGCGGTGGGCTTCCTCGTCGCGCGATTGGTGCCCGCCCTGCGGCGCGTGGAGCTCAAGGCGCGGATGCTCGGCAAGGTGGTCACCTCGCTGCAGTTGCTCGCGCTGTTGTGCGTGCTGCTGTTCCCCCCGGCGGTGCGCCCGCTGGTGGCGCTCATCGCCCTGCTGTCGCTGGCGTCGGTGGTGGACTACACGCGCGCGGTGCTGCGGGCCCGGATGAAGCCTCGCGAGGCCGCGCGGCCGCCCGTGGGCGACGGGCATGGGACGCGGGGGACGCCCATGCCCACGGCTCGCAAGTAATCAGCCCGGGGGCGGCGGCGCGGAGTCCTCCGACTCCGAGAGCCCCAGGGTCTGGGCGCGCTCGGAGGACACCGCGGCGCGCTCACCCTCGCTCATCTCCGACCAGACGTCGTCCAGGTCGTCCAGCAAGGCATCTTCCTCGGGCGAGCCACCCTCCGGATGTCGCGCTCGCACATTCGAGACTTTGCGCAACAGTGCGCGGTATCGGTCAAAGGCCGTCATGACGGGAACCTCCCTTCGTGCGACGACGAGGCTGGGAGCGGACGACTGACGCGAGCGGACCCCTCGCCCTCAGTCCTCGGGGGCCTCCTTCCGCACCACCGAGATTTCCATCGTCTCGTGTTGCCCCACCATGTCGACCACCGCGTAGACACGGTCTCCCGGGTCCAGGTCCCGCACGCCGATGCTTCGGCCTTCGCGCAGCACGCGTGTCCGGGGACCGACCTCCAGCGTCAGCGCCTCACCGGAGTCCTGCCCGATGACCACGTCCGGCGGCGCCACCGAGCGCACCACGCCCGAATACGTGGCCGTCACCACCGCGGTGCCCACCGGCGCCGGCACGTTCGTCCCCGCGGGCGGTACGTCGCGCGCCGTGCCCGTTCCGTCCTCGGGACGTGGCTGCGTGCCCGAGCCGCCCGTGCCTTGCGCGGATGCGCCTTCGTCCGACGCGGCGCCTGTGTTGCCCGCGCGCGCCGAGGCATCGCTCGCCGTCGCCCGTGCGTCGTCGGCCCGAGCAGCGCGCGCCGGTGACGCGGGCTCACGGTCGGCGGTCGTCGGACCCGAGCCGCCGGTGCCTTGTGCCCGAGCGCCCGCGCCGTTGGTCCCTCCCGCGTCCACCTGGGCGCGCAGCTTCGAGACCTCCCGGCGCAGCTCGCGCACCTCCGCGCGCAGGCCCGAGACGCTGTTCCACAGCTCGGACACCTCGCCCTCCGAGGGCGTCGCCTGACGCCGGGGCTCCGTCGCCGCCGCAGGCTCCGCGTCCTCGTTCGATCGCGCGTTCGCCGTGCACCCCCCGCCGCACAACAGGACGGAGAAGCCCGTGATTGCCACCGCCATCCCAGCCGCGCTCCGACGCATGTCACAGCCTCCCCTCGTCCCTGGAAGATGGGGCCTGCCCCCCCATGGACAACCAGCGACAGGGCAGGCCGGCGCACGGGGAGCAGGCCACCGGGAAAGCGCCCCTCCGGCTCCAGGTCGGGCAACACACCTGCCTGCCGACGCGAATCCGGCGATAGTGCGGCCCCACCCTGGCTCCGGAGCACGGCCATCACGACGAAATCCCCCGAGGAGACGCCCACCCAACCCGGGTTTCGTGTTCCGAACTGGCCCCCGTCCGCCAACGCCCTGAGCGAGCCCGCGCCGGAGCTGCTCGCGCCGGTGACGGAGGTCCCCGCCGGCACACCGCTCCAGCAGAACCGCTTCATCACCCAGGGCTACACGCACCTGGCGCGCACGCTCCAGGAGCTGGTGGACCCGGAGTTCCATCCGACGCACGGCAGCCAGGCGACTCCGGGCTGGTTCGCCTTCGCCATCCACGCCTCGCACGAGGCCGGCAAGGGCATGCTCGGCGCGGCCATCGCCCGACGCATCATCGACCTCGCGCAGGGTGAGGCCCTCCCCGGCCCCGCCCGGACGTATGACCGCATGGGCCTCACGGGCAGCGCGCGACAGGGCGCGGAGAAGCTCTCCGAGGCCCTCGGTGGACATGGCCTGCCCCAGGACGCGGCCACCGCGCTCGGCGCGCTCGCGGGGGCCATGAACCTGGAGCCGCTCGGAGACCCGCGCACGCTCTGGGCCACCGCGCATCGCTTCGCGCGGCTGTTCTTCCAGGCCCCGGGCATCCTCCCGCTCGACAAGGCGGAGTCGCTCGCCATCACCCTGGAGCGCATGCTCAACGAGGGCAACGTCGCCATCTTCACCGACATCGGCGGCGCGGCCCTGCGCTACCTCGATTGGAGACCCGACACCGTCGGCGTCACCCCCGAGCACGTGCTGAGCGACTTCACCCTCGCGGGCGCGAAGCCCGACGAGGCCCAGCACGCCTTCACCGTCCTGCAGGGCCTCACCCACCAGACGCCCGCGCCCTCCGACTTCGCGCGCCGCTTTCCGGGCATGTCCGCCATGAGCCTCGTGGTGGCGGGCTTCGCCCTGCTGGAGCGCGCGAGGCAGTGCCCCGGCCCCGCCGCGCGGGATGCGCTCGTCAAGGTCGCCAACAACTGCTTCGCCTGGCGCGAGCAGGCCGACGCCGTGCAACCCGCCTTCACGCCGCCCGAGCGGCTCCCCGGTGAAATCCCCCGCGCGGACCTCACCCTGGCGATGACGCCGCTGCTGCGCCTGGAGCTGGGCACGGTGGCGTGGAACTTCGCCGACTACGCGGCCACGCAGCGCGACCGGGACGCCAACCCGCTCACCTCGAAGCCCACCGAGTACAACTGGGCCCTCCTCGCGGACCGCTGGCCCGCCATCCTCACCGCCTTCGAGCTGGGCTACCGCCACCCCTCGGCGCTCTGGACGCTCCCCGCGCCCTTCACCTCCGGGGACGACGAGGTCCGCCGTCGACTCGGCTGACGCGTCGGCGCCCCGCTTCGTCGCGCGTCGGAAAAGCACGCTGAAACTTCCCGCGCCCTCGACGCACTGAAGGGACGCCGGGCCTCACGCGCCTGGCCCCTCGGTGGCTCGGGCCAACCGCGCCCGGGGTGTGTCTTCATTCCGGGAGTCGCGTCGTGAACAAGTCATCGGTGTGGGTGAGCCTCGTCGTGGGGCTCGTGTTGGGGTTCGTGGGAGGACGCACGTTCGCGCCCGCGCCCGCCGCCAGGGGCGCGGAAGCTCCGCGCGCGCCGTCCGCGGCCGCGGCCCCGACCGCCGCCCGGCAGCGGCCTCCTATCTCGCCCGTCGTCTACAAGGTCCCCCTGGATGGCTCGCACAGCCAGGGCTCCGAGTCCGCGCTCGTCACGCTGGTGGAGTTCTCCGACTACGAGTGCCCCTTCTGCTCGCGCGGACACGGCACCGTGAAGCAGCTCCAGCAGCGCTACGGCGACAAGCTGCGCCTGGTGATGAAGCACCACCCGCTGGACATGCACCCGCGCGCCCTCCCGTCCGCCCTCGCCGCGCTGGCCGCCGCCGAGCAGGGCAGGTTCTGGGAGTACCACGACGTCCTCTTCGCCAACCTGCGCGCGCAGAAGGAGGAGGACCTGGAGCGCTACGCGAAGGAGCTGGGGCTGGATGTGGAGCGCTGGAAGAAGGACCGCCTGGACCCCAAGCTCGCCGAGCGCGTGCGCCGCGACGAGACGCTGGCCCTGCAGGTCGGCGCCACCGGCACCCCGGCCTTCTTCGTCAACGGGCGCTTCATCAACGGCGCGCAGCCCGTGGAGGTCTTCACCGGCGTCATCGACGAGGAGCTGGCGAAGGCGGAGGCGCTGGTGAAGGGCGGCGTGCCGCGCGCGGAGGTCTACGCGCGCACCATCGAGCGCGGCGTGGAGCGCCCGCCCGCGCCGCCCACGCCCGAGGAGGCGCCTCGCCAGCAGGTGGAGGTGGGCAAGGCCCCCTCGCGCGGCCCCGCCAACGCGCCCGTCACGCTGGTGGCATGGTCGGACTTCGAGTGCCCGTTCTGCTCGCGCGCCGTGCCCACGCTCAAGACGCTGGAGAAGGAGTACGAGGGCAAGCTGCGCGTGGCCTTCAAGCACCAGCCGCTGCCCAACCACCCGAACGCGAAGCTCGCGGCCGCGGCGTCCCTGGCGGCGCATGAGCAGGGGAAGTTCTGGGAGTTCCACGACCTGCTCTTCGCCAACCAGCGCCAGCTCCAGCGGCCCGCGCTCGAGGACTACGCGAAGCAGCTCGGGTTGGATGTGGCGCGCTTCAACAAGGCGCTCGACTCCGGGAAGTTCGACACGGTCATCGCCGAGGACTCGCGCGAGGGCACGCGCGTGGGCGCCGGGGGGACGCCCACGTTCTTCATCAACGGCCGGCCCATCATCGGCGCGGTGCCGGTGGACCAGTTCCGCCGCGTCATCGATGAGGAGCTGAAGAAGGCCGGCGTGGCCACTCGCTAGCGCGAATCCATGCCCCGCGTCACCGCGCCGTCACGGCGGGGGCGCGGGGCTTCGGCACGAGGAAGAGCAGACGTCCCTTCTGCTTCATCATGCCGGCGGCCAGCTCGGCCTGGGAGCCTCGGCCCCAGAAGACATCCACGCGGCCCGCGCCCCGGATGGCGCCGCCCGTGTCCTGGTTGAAGACGAAGCGCGACAGCGGCCGCCACTGCACCGAGCCGTCCGCCATCCGCACCGGATGGTCCGTGTGGATGAAGGCGAGGCCGCCCTTGGGGAACAGGCGCGCGTCGGTGGCGATGGAGCGCCCCGGCGTCACCTCTCGTCCCAGGGAGCCCACCGCGGCCCCCGGCAGGAAGCGGAAGAAGACATAGGACTCGTTGTAGTCGAGCACGCGCTCGCGCTCGTCCGGGTTCGCCGCGAGCCACGCGCGCAGGGCCTGCATGGACATCTGCTCGCGAGGGATGGCGCCCTCCTGGATGAGCAGCGCGCCGATGCTGCGGTACGGGCGCCCGTTCGACGCGGCGTAGCCCACGCGGCGCTCGGTGCCGTCGATGAGGCGCAACGTGCCGCTGCCCTGCACCTCCATGAAGAACAGCGACACCGGGTCCCTCACCCACGCGAGCTCCAGCTTGCGCTGGCCCAGCTTGCCTCCACGAATCTCCGCGCGGTTCCAGTAGGGGACGACGCGCTTGCCCTCGAGTCGGCCGAAGACGCGCTCGGAGGCGAAGCGCTCCGCGAAGGGCTCCAATGGGACTTCGATGAGGTCGTCCGGCGCGGAGAGCACGGGGATGCGGTACTCGTCCGTCGGCGCGAGGCTCGCCTCGATGACCGGCTCGTAATAGCCGGTGAAGAGCACCGTTCCATCCTCGCCGCCCGCGGACTCGAGCAGCTCGAAGTCCTCCATCACCGCCTTGGACACCTCGAGCGAGGACATCGTGTCCGTCAGTCGCGCGCGCAGTCGCTCCAGCGCGGCGACCAGCTCACCGGCCGTCACCTCGCGAGGTCCGTAGACGAAGCGATGGTCCACGGGCCGGGTCCGCAGCCAGATGAGGCTCTGGTCCAACGCCACGCGCAGCGACGCCGTGTCCGCGTCGTCCATGAGCTCCACGTTGGAGGCGAGCTCGGCGACCAGCGCATCCTGGGGACGCGTGACGGCGGGACGGGGCGCACGCGCGCACGCGGCGCAGACGAGCAGGAGGCACAGCAACCCAAGGCGACGAGAGGACCGGGTGAGCATCACCCTCGTACCTACTCCAGCCCGTGCACGGGCGACACTTCCAGGGCGGCACCGGGCCGGGAATCCACGGTGCCCTCGCGCCCCACCATGCGCTCCGCACCGGGCCCGCCAGCCGTCCATCCGGCACGCAGGCAGGCGACCCTCGGCGTCACCGCGCCAACCGAGCCCCCATCCTTTCCTCACACGTCGGGCGCGACCATCCGGTCGGTCCTCGGAAGGAGTCATCATGAACGCAATGAAAGTGGCGAAGGTGCTCGGATGGGTGAGCATCGGGCTGGGTTTGAGTGAGCTGGTGGCGCCCGGTGCGCTGGCCCGCTTTCTGGGCGTACGACGAGGCACCGGGCTGCTGCGCGCCTATGGCCTGCGCGAAATCGCCGCGGGTGTTGGCATCCTGACCCGCGCCAATCCCACGCCATGGGTCTGGGCCCGCGTGGGTGGAGACTTGCTGGACCTCGCGAGCCTCGGCCCAGCGGGGAAGCACAGCCCTCGCCGGGAGAACGTCGCGGGCGCCGTCGCCTTCGTCCTCGGCGCCACTGCCGTGGATGCATGGTGCGCCCGACGGCTCAGCGCCTCGAACCTCTGACTCGAGGTCGAACGCCTCACCGCTCCGTGAGCCACGCTCCGGAGCGGAGTCGTCTCCTCGGATGGCCTCCGCCATCGCGACGCGCCTCCGCGTCGAGGCCCAGGGAGACCTCCACCGTCGTGCAGCGCCTCGCGCCATGGGGACCGCACACGCGGAGGGCTCGACCTCTCCTCTTGCAGCTCGAAGCCGTGAGTCGCCGTCCCAGCTCGACCACCCTTGTCTTTCCGACAGGGGCCCCACTCCGCGCCCGGTGAATCGACAGACCTGCTCCCCTCGCTGCAATCCGCTCCTCAGTCGGCACACCGACACAGTTCCGTGGTGGGTGAATCGGAACCTCCTCATCACCTGGCAACGACCTGAATCCTGACGAGCCCGCGTATGGAAGGATTGTCTGCCCTTCCCCCGCGATGACACGCCTCGGCCTCCTCATCCTGCTGCTCCTGGGTGTCCTCCCGGCGCAGGGCTCGTCTCCCGACGAGCCCTCGGCCCTCGTGCCTCCCACCCTCGCCCAGGACGCCCCGGCGCGGCTCCCCGTGGGTCATGTCCTCGACGGGCCTGTCTCCGTCGAGTTGGAACTCACCCTCGACGAAGCCGGCGAAGTCGTCGAGGCCCGGGTCATCGGTGAGCCTCCGGCCGCGCTCGCCCGCTCCGCGCTGCACGCCGCGCCGCACCTGCGCTTCCACCCCGCCACGTCGCAGGGGCACCCCATCGCCGTGCGCGTGCCCTTCACCTACCGCTTCGAGCCCCCGCCCGTGGAGGACACCCGCGCGGTGCTCACGGGCCGCGTGCGCGCCAAGGGCAGTCGCAAGCCGCTCGCCGGCGCCATCCTCCGCACCGACACGGCGATGGTCGAGGCCGACGCACAGGGCCTGTTCCGACTGGAGCTTCCCCCCGGCGCCCACGCGCTGAGAATCACCGCGCCGGGCCACCGCCTGCTGTACCTCACCGAGACGCTCGAGGCCCGGCAGCGACTGGAGGTGCACTACACGCTGGAACCCCTCGCGGTGAATCCCTACGAGACGGTGGTGCGCGCGGACCGTCCACGCACCGAGGTCTCCCGCGTCACGCTGCACGAGCAGGAGCTGCGCGAAGTCCCCGGCACCATGGGCGACCCGTTCCGCGTGGTGATGTTGATGCCCGGCGTGACGACGCTCGCCTCCGGGCTCTCGTATCCCGTGGTGCGCGGCGTCCAGCCCGCGGCCAGCGCCTTCTTCGTCGACGGCGTGCGCGTGCCCTTCCTCTACCACCTGATGGTCGGCAACGCGGTGGTGTACCCGGACCTCGTCGAGTCCCTCGACTTCCAGGTCGGTGTCCCCTCCGCGCGCTACGGCAGCCTCCTCGGCGGCGCGGTGGACGCGCACGTGAGCCGGCCTCGCGAAGAGGGCCTCCACGGCAGCGCCTACGCGGACCTCCTCCAGGCTGGCGCCTTCCTCGAGGTGCCCATCCCCGAGACGGGCACCACCGTCGCCGCCGCCGCGCGTGTCAGCTACACGGGCCTGCTCATCACCCGCGTCGTCAACGCCGTCAACGCGCCCTCCACGTACACCGCGGGCGACGGCACCGTGTACCGCGACGGCGGCGAGCCCAAGGTCTATGCGGACTACTGGGACTACCAGGCCCGCGTGGAGCAGCGCGCGGGCCAGGGCCAGCTGCGCCTGCTCGCGCTGGGAACCTCGGACGCGGTGGGCCTCACCTCGCGCGAGTCCCAGAACCACAACGAAGGAGGCGTGGGTCTGTTGTTCCATCGCCTGGACCTGCGGGGCCGTCACCCCTTCGAGGGGGCGAAGCCGAGGTGGGCCTGACGCTCGGGTATGACAGGCTCGGCCTCGCCTACGGCCGGGGAGGCACCTCCCTGGGCCACTACGAGCTCTCGCAGGGCAGCGTGGCCCTGCGCGCGGGCTACACGCGGGAGCTCATGGCGGCGTTGAAGCTGGAGCTCTTCAGCCACGCGGAGCGCCGCGAGGCGAGCATGCGCGCCACCGGCCGGTTCCGCCCCGTGGGCCCCTTCGACGGGAAGGACGCGTACTCGCGCCCCGGCATCCTGGGCACCTTCGCGGGCGTGGGCACACAGCTCACGTACACGCCCTCCGAGCGCTGGGTGCTGGTGCCAGGACTGCGGCTCGACAGCTACCACGGCTTCGGAGACCGGACGCGGCTGGCGCTGGAGCCCCGGGTCGCCGTGCGGCACGCGCTCACGGAGAGCCTCACGCTGAAGGCAGGCGCGGGCCTGTATCACCAGCCCGCCACCGTGCTGCTGCCCGTGCCCGCGGGCGAGATGCTCGCGCTCGAACGAGGGCTCCAGCGCGCGGCGCAGTTCTCGCTCGGCGCGGAGTGGCGCCCCGTCAACGGCTGGGAGGTGACGGCGGAGGGCTACTTCAATCCGCTCTTGCGCACGCTGGAGTTCAACTTCGAGGACGTGCTGAGCAACCTGCGCCGCCGAGGACTCGAGGCCGAGGACGTGGAGCGCCACGGCCACAGCTACGGCCTGGAGTTGATGGTGCGCCGTCCGCTGGGCCGCCGCTGGTTCGGCTGGCTCACGTATGGCTTCAACCAGAGCAAGCGCTTCGAGCGCTACGCGAAGGTGGGCCCCAATGGCGAGGAGCTCGGCATGGCCGAGGGCTATCTGCCGTACACCTTCGAGCAGGCGCACTCGCTCAACGCCGCGCTCAGCTACCGCTTCGACTTCGTCACCCTGGGCACGGTGGCGCACTTCAACACCGGCCGTCCGGAGACGGGCCAGTTCGGCTACCGCACCATGCGCGAGGGCGTGGACGCGGACGGCGAGCCCGAGTGGAAGCCCGTGGGCCGAGGCGCCGTGGACCGCCTGCCCGCGTTCTTCCGTCTCGACTTCCGCGCCTCGCGCACCATCGTCTTCGACCAGTTCCTCCTCGACGTGTATCTGGATGTCTTCAACGTCACCGCGCGCAGCGAGGTGCTCTCGCACGACTACGGCTACGAGGGCGAAGACGGCCAGCCCGTGCGCTTGAAGCGCAAGCCCTTCGGCATCCCGGTGATTCTGCCCACGCTCGGCGCCAAGGGGACCTTCTGACATGCGCACGCCACGCGCCCTCCTGCCGCTCGTCCTCCTCGCCTCCGGCTGCGCGCTGGAGCCCGACTCCCCCGTCTTCCTCTCCGGCACCGTGCTGGAGCTGGACGGCACACCCTGGCGCGGCGGCCCGCTGACGCTGCTGCGCCCGCGCAAGCTCCCCGGCACGGCGCCACTCCCGGGCCAGCCCCCCACCGGACGCCCCACGCTGGCGTACGAGCCCTGGGCCCAGGTGACGCCCGACGCGGAGGGCTTGTTCCTGTTCGAGCTGACCGCGCGAGACACCGGCGCGGACGGACTGGACCGCCCCACGCCCTGGGCCAATGTCGATACCTTCAGGCTCGACCTGCCTCCCGTCGATGGCGCGAGGGACTTCCTCCGGTTCCACTTCACCCGGGACGCCGACCTGCCTCCCCTGCGCCGCTGGGACAGTCGCGTGCAATCCCATCCACACACCAGCGGCGTGCGCCTGTCCTGGGTGGACGTGCCCGCCCTGGCGGACATCCCTCCGCACACCTATGCCCTGCAGGCGCGCGGCGAGTGGGGCGTGGTGTGGACGCAGGACACGCGCTCCAGCGAGGCGTTCCTCGGACCGGAGATGCTGGAGGACTTCGCGTCACCGTTCGCGTACGTGCAGGCCCGGGCTCGCGGGGAGCGTTCGTGGATTCAGAGCGGGCTCGGCTACACGGACGTGCACGAGGCGCCCCCGGTGCCGCTGCCCTTCACCGGCGTCGTCCCCGTGAGCCGCGGGCAGCCGTGCGAGACGGACGAGGGCGTGGTGGAGCCCTGTCCCTTCACCGACGGGAAGCTCGAGTCGCAGCGGGTGCCCGTCTCGCCCTACGGCTCGCTGAAGGATGAACTCATCTTCCGGTTGCGCGAGCCCGTCCACCCGAGGCGCGTGCTGATTCGTGGCCACTCCAGCACGCGGCCCCAGGAGGTCTTCCACGTGGAGGGCTCACTCGACGGGGGTGCCTGGGTGCCCCTGGGCCAGAGCGCGCCGATTCCGGAGCTGGGTGACGCGCCCTACGCGGATGACGTCGCGACGCAAATCGCGTTCGAGCGGGACGTGGACATCCCCCTCACCGAGGGCGCGCCGCGCGTGGACCAGGTGCGGGTGTTCTCGCTCGGCCCCGTCCCGGGTCTGCCCACACAGACTCGCGGGTACTTCTCCCAGCTGCGCGAGGTGTCCGTCTTCTGAAGCCGAAGCGACACCCCGCGCGAGCGGGACTCACGCGTACGGGTTGTAGAACCGCGCGAAGGTGGCGCGCGCGAAGTCGCCGAAGGTCATCCCCGGCTGGAAGGCGCCCACGCGCGCCTCCGCGGGGTCCGTGCCCTCCGGCGCGCGCAGGTGCTCCTCGTTGTCGGGCTGCATGAAGACGGCGAAGGTGGAGCGGGAGATGTTGCGGCTCGCCGGATGGGCCAGCGCCTGCACCGCGTGCGGCGTGGAGCGCAGCAGCCCCCCCGTCACGATCTGCGCGCTCTCGCCAATCTGGAACGCCAGACAGTCCTTGGGGATGACCACCTTGCGCTCCTCGCCGCTGCGCGTGCGCACGTAGAGGCCCGCGTCCGGGTCCGGCACCGGGATGTCCTGGCGTCCAGGCTCCGGGGCGCCGGGCTCCGCGTCGAAGTACATGGCGGGACACAGCGCCGTCAGCGAGCCGTGGTCGCTGTGCCAGCCGCACCACGAGTCGCGCGTGCGCGGCGTCGCGTCCTCGTTGATGGCGAAGTAGTAGAGCAGCCGCGCCTTGCACGCGCGCGACTCGCGGATGGTGCGCGCGAGGCTCGCGTCCGGGGACAGCCGCTCCCCCAGCTTCGCCTTCACGTAGCGGTCGCACTGCGCGGCCACCAGCAGGCCCACGTCCACCATCTTCCGCCCCAGCGACTGGAAGGCGGGGCGCAGCGCGGGGAAGTCCGCGTCCGGCCACACGTTGGGCAGGTAGTTCTCCGGGTACTTCTCCACCAGCGCCGGCGCCACCGCGGGCGCGTCGTACTGGGGATTGTTGTAGTAGGAGCCCTTGAACTCGTCGAACTGGCCGGGCTTGAGGACCTCCTTGCCGTGGCTCCAGCCGAACGAGTAGCTGCTGCGCTCGTGGACGTAGCGGTCCTTCACCTCGTTGGGCAGCGCGGCGAAGCGGAAGCCCAGCGGCAACAACCCCTGGCGCAGCTCCACCAGCCCAGGAATGCCCCGGACGATGAGCAGGCCGATGCCATCCGGGCCATACGCGCGGGCGATGTCCGCGGACAGGTCCGCGCCCTCCACCAGCTTCGCGTAATCGAGAACCACCACTCCGTCCTTCGCTGCCGCCACGTCGCTGCTCATCCCGAACGCCTCGTCTGTTCTCCCCGGGCCTCCCCCAAAGCCATACGGAGGCCCACAGCATAGCGCAGCCGCCATGCCGTGGATTCCCCCGTCCGTCAGGAGACGGGCCCCAGGCGCTTGAGCAGCGAGCCCAGGGTGTTGAAGTCGATGGGCTTCACCAGGTGCGCGTCGAAGCCGGCTTCCTTTGAGCGCAACCGGTCCGACTCCTGGCCGTAGCCCGTCACCGCCACCAGCTGGAGCCCGCCGTCCGGCCGCTGGGTGCGCAGGTGCTTCGCCAGCTCGTAGCCGTCCATCACGGGCAGGCCGATGTCGAGCAGCGCCAGCTCCGGGCGGAACGTGGGCGCCACCTGGAGCGCGCTGGGGCCGTCGTAGGTGACGCGCGTCTCGCAGCCCAGCATGTCCAGCGCCTCGGCCAGCACGTCCGCCGCGTCGCGGTTGTCGTCGACAATCAGCACCCGGTGCGGCATCGGCATCGACTCCTGTCGCGGGGCCTCGGACTCCGCGGCCACCACCGCCGAGACATCCGCCCCCGCCTCGAGAGACGGCAGGCGCACGGTGAAGGTGCTGCCCTGGCCCCGGCCCTCGCTGTCCGCATGGAGGGTGCCTCCGTGCTGGGACGCCAGGCTCCGGGCGATGGCGAGCCCCAGGCCCAGGCCTCCCTGGGAGCGGTCCAGCTCCTGCCGCTCCTGGAAGAAGAGGTCGAAGATGCGCGGCAGCATCTCCGCGCTGATGCCGGTGCCGTTGTCTCGCACCTTCACCACCAGCGCGTCCCCCTCGCGCGCGCCCTGGACCGTGATGCGCCCCCCGGGCTCGGTGTACTTCGCCGCGTTCGTCAGGAGGTTCGAGAACACCTGCGCCAGCCGCGTCGGGTCCGCCTCCAACGGCAGGCCCTGGCGCGCCACCTCCACCGTCAGGTGGTGGCCGCGCTGCTCCAACAAGGGACTGGCCAGCTCGATGGACTTCGCCACCACCTCCGCCAGCTCCACGCGCTCGCGCCGCAGCACGACCTTGCCGCGCGTGACGCGGGACACGTCGAGCAGGTCATCCACCAGCCGCACCAGGTGGTGCACCTGCCGCTCGATGACGGTGCGCTCGCGCTCCACGGCCCCGCCGCCGCGCAGCCGCAGCAGCTGGAGCGCGGTGAGGATGGGGGCCAGGGGGTTTCGCAGCTCGTGGCCGAGCATCGCCAGGAACTCGTCCTTGGCGCGGCTGGCGGACTCCGCCTCGCGCCGGGCGTTGGACAGGTCCGTCACGTCGAAGGCCACCACCACGATGGAGTCCACCTGGCCCGCGTCATCCAGCATGGGCTGGTAGACCAGGTCGAAGAACCGCTCACGCGGAGGCCCGCCCTCGTCGGAGATGATGGTCGCCCGCAGGGAGCGGCCGATGTACGGCTCGCCGGTGCGGTAGGCGTTGTCGAGCAGCTCGTAGATGCCCTGGCCCGCGAGCTCGGGGAGCGCCTGGGCGATGGGCAGGCCCACCACGGACCGGTTGGCGATGAGCCGCAGGTAGCCCGCGTTGACGAACTCGTAGACGTGCTGGGGGCCGCGCAGGATGGCGATGCCCACCGGCGCGAACTGGAAGACGCGCGTGAGCATCTTCCCGTGCGCATCCTGGATGGCCTGGAGGCGCGCCTTGGTGAGCTGCGTCTCCACGCGCGCCAGCAGCTCTCGCGCGGAGAAGGGCTTCACCAGGTAGTCGTCGGCGCCGGCGCGCAGGCCCTCGATGCGGGCCTCCTCCCCCGCGCGCGCGGAGAGGATGGTGACGGGGACGTGGCGCGTGCGCTCGTCGGCGCGCAGCTCGCGCAGGAGCCCGAAGCCATCCAGCCCCGGCATCATCACGTCCGTCAGCACCAGGTCCGGAGGACGCACCCGCGCGGACTCGAGCGCCGCGAGGCCATCCGCCACCGCCTCCACCTCCCAGTAGCGGGACAGGAGCGACTTCAGGTACTCGCGCATGTCCGCGTTGTCGTCCGCCAGCAGGATGCGCGCGGAGTCGGGGCGCTTGTCCTCCGCGGGCACCTCCGCGCCCAGCTCGAGCGACTCCACCTCCAGGCCCCCCGGCAGCCACCGCAGCGCCTCGTTCACGAAGGGCGCGGCGCCCAGGGCGGTGGAGGCCCGCGTGTCGCGAGCGCCCAGGTGCTCCTGGGGCAGGTGGGCGTTGCCCGCGGGGATGCGCAGGGTGAAGGTGGTGCCCTTGCCCTCGGTGCTCGCCACCGACAGCGCGCCGCCGTGCAGCCGGACCAACTCGTGCACCAGCGCCAGGCCGATGCCGGAGCCCTCGTGCGTGCGCGCGCGGGCGCCCTGCACGCGGTGGAAGCGGTCGAAGATGCGCGGCAGCTCCCGCTCCGGGATGCCGATGCCCGTGTCGGAGACCTGGAGCTCGGCCTGGCCGTCCACCCAGCGCAGGGAGACGCCGATGCGGCCCTCGAAGGTGAACTTCAGCGCGTTGGAGAGGAGGTTGAGGACAATCTTCTCCCACATGTCCTGGTCGACGTGGATGGCCTCGGGCAGCGGGGCGCAGTCGATGTCGAAGCCGAGCCCCGCGCGCTCGAGCGCGGAGTGGAACGCGCTGGCCAGGCCCGCGGTGAGGGCGGACAGGTCCACCGGCTCGTAGCGCGCCTGGATGCGGCCGGCCTCCAGGCGGGAGAAGTCGAGCAGCGAGTTGACCAGCTTCAACAGGCGCTGCGCGTTGCGGTGGACCGTCTCCAGGCCCTCACCGGAGAGGGCGCGCGACGACGACGCCAGCGCGTCCTCGGTGGGACCGAGCATCAGCGTCAGTGGTGTGCGGAACTCGTGGCTGACGTTGTTGAAGAAGGCCGTCTTCGCGCGGTCGATGGCGGCCAGGGCCTCGGCGCGCTGGCGCTCCTCTTCGTACGCGCGCGCGTTGGCGATGGCCGTCACCACGGGGTCCGCGACCAGCCGGAAGAGGGCCAGGTAGCGCTCGTCCAGCGTGCGTCGGGGGCTGACCCCCGCGACGAGGAAGCCATACGGATGCGCCAGCCCCGAGCGCGACAGCGGCAACACCACGGCGCGCGAGGGCGGGGTTTCCCAGCGTCCACCCGGGAGCGCGCCGAAGCGCGAGCGCAGGTCCTCGACGAGCACCTCGCGGCCGGTCTGCGCGGCCTGCGCGAAGGGCCAGGCCTCGGGCATGTCCGGCGTGGGGTGGAACGGGCAGGACTCCGGCTTCGCCGGGCCCGAGTAGCCGGCCAGCCCGCTGGAGCCCACGCAGCGCGCCTGGGTGGCGTCGTCGTCGAGCAGGTACAGCAAGGTGAAGGGCAGGTCCTCGTCGTAGGCGGAGAAGATGCGCGCGGCCGTCTGGCAGGCCTCCTCGGCCGTCTTCGCGGAGGCGGAGCTGGTGGCCAGCTCACCGAGCAGCTTGAGCTGGCGGTTGTCCTGGACCTGCTCGGTGGTCTCCTGGACGGTGACGAGCACGCCGCCGACGCCGCCGACCTCGTCGTAGACGGGGCTATAGGAGAAGGTGTGGAACGTCTCCTCGAGGAAGCCGCGGCTGTTGATGAAGAGCTGCAGGTGCTCGCTCCAGGTGGCGGGGCCGCCCTGGCGCACGCCCTCCGCCATGGGGCCGACGACGTCCCAGATTTCCTGCCACACGACGGACGCGGGGGCGCCGAGCGAGCCGGGGTGTTTCATGCCCAGCACGGGGCGATAGCCGTCATTGTAGATCTGAAGGAGCTGAGGCCCCCACCACAGGAGCATGGGGAAGCGGTTGCCCAGCACGACGCCGACCATGGTGCGCAGGCTGGTGGGCCAGCCCTCGAGGGGGCCCAGGGGCGTCTGGGACCAGTCCTTGGAGCGGACCAGGTCCGCCATCTCGCCACCTCCGCCAAGGTGGCCATCCAGGAATGCAGCGGCGCGATTCGGGGGGGAGTCCTGCTCGGACATCAGTGCTCAGCGGGAGAATGGAAGTGGCCTGCGCTTCTAGTGTCGCGTCCACAAGCGTGCAATCAGTGACGCTGGAATGCTCTGTTCCCCAACACTTCGCGGGTGAGTCGTCTTCCCTCCAGCCGACCGGGCTCGCCGTCGCGGTGTTCGCGGCGAGCCCGGATTGCGCTCCCCGGCTTCAGATGAAGTAGTCGGGGAACAGGTCTTCGCCGGGCACGGATTGATACTTGTCGAAGTTCGTCACGCCGTCGGCGCGCAGGACGTCCTCGTCGATGCAGAAGTTGCCCGTGAAGCTGCGGCTGGGCTTGGTGAGGATGGCGTACGCGGCGTCCGCCATGATGTCCGGCGAGCGGCTGCCCTTGATGGTGTCCTCGCCGCCCAAGAGGTTCTGCACCGCCGCCGTCGCGATGACCGTGCGCGGCCAGATGGCGTTGACCGCGATGCCGTCGTCACGCAGCTCCTCCGCCATGCCCAGCACGCACATGCTCATGCCGAACTTCGCCATCGTGTACGCCACGTGCGGCGCGAACCACCGCGCCTCCATGTTCAACGGCGGCGAGTTGTTCAGGATGTGCGGATTGCTCGAGCGCTTCAGATGCGGGATGCACGCCTTCGAGCACAGGAACGTCCCACGCGTGTTGATGCTGTGCATCAGGTCATAGCGCTTCATCGGCGTGTCCACCGTGCCCGTCAGGTGGATGGCGCTCGCGTTGTTCACCAGCACGTCGAGACCGCCGAACGTCTCCACCGCCTTCGCCACCGCGGCCATGACCTGGTCCTCTTCACGGATGTCCACCGCGATGGGGAGCGCCCGGCCGCCCGCCTTCTCGATTTCCTCCGCCGCCGTGAAGATGGTGCCCGGCAGCTTGGGGTGCGGCTCCGTCGTCTTCGCGGCGATGATGATGTTCGCCCCGTCCCGAGCGGCGCGCAGCGCAATCGCCTTGCCGATGCCCCGGCTGGCCCCGGTGATGAACAGCGTCTTCCCCTTGAGTGTCGTCATGCGCGCGTCTCCGTGGGTGGCACGTAAGGTCTGCTTAAGAACTCCCTGGGTATAGCGATTCTCGAGCCCGAGGACACGGGCTGTTCGGGCCGGACGCGTCGGCCCCTCGAGAGGACTCGCGATGAGCAACCAGGACACCAAGACCCTCACCTCGGCCATCATGAGCCGCCGCAAGGTGCTGCGCGGCATGGGCCTGACGCTGGCGGCGATACCGCTGGTGCAGGTGCTCGCCTGCGGCCCCGAGGACGCCCCCGCCCCCGGAGGCGACACCGACTCGGGCTCCACCCCCGACGGCGGCACCAGCGCCACCGCCTGGGCCACCGGCGGCACCGCCGTCATGTCGGGCACCTACGCCAACCCCTTCACCGAGGACCCGGGCACCACCTGCGCCCTCACCTGCGCCGCCACCCTGGGCCCCTGCTACGCCGAAACCCTGGTCCGCCAGGACATCAGCGAGGGCCATGACGGTCTGCCCGTGCGGCTCGCCTTCCGCATCCTCGACGACCAGTGCCGCCCCATCCAGGGCGCCTCCGTCGACATCTGGCACGCCGCCCCCGAGGGCCTCTACTCGGGCGAGGACGCCAGCACCTTCTGCACCTCCGACGACCCTTCGGCCACCAGCGCCCGCTGGTTCCGCGGCGTGCAGGTGACGGACGCGGACGGCCGCTGCGACTTCGACACCTGCTTCCCCGGTTGGTACAGCAGCCGCACCGTCCACATCCACTTCACCGTGCGCATCGGCGAGGCGGAGTACGTGACGTCGCAGCTCTTCTTCGACGACGCGCTCAACGACGACATCATCAACCACCAGCCGCTCTACGACACGCGCGGCCCCCGCGACACGACCAACGCCAACGACAACGTGGTGTCCGCCGAGTCCGTGAACGACTACCTCTTCCAGACCGCGCGCCAGGACGACGGCGCCCTGCTCGCGTGGAAGACCCTCATCATCCGCTCCTCGCTCGACACCGCGCAGTGCCAGATTCCCGGCGGCAACGGTGGCGGCGGAGGCGGAGGCCCTCCTCCCGGCGGCGACGGTGGCATGGGCCCGCCCCCGGGCTGGGATGGCGGCATGGGTCCTCCGCCGGGCACGCCTCCCTGACGGGAGGGAGGTACACCGCAAGCTCGGGCCCCAGCGCGCGAGGCTTCAGCGCTTCCTCGCGCGCTCCAGCTCCTGCACCAGCAGCTCCGACACGCGGCGCACCCGGGGGATGTCCAACGCCGACTTCGCGCAGATGAGGTGAAGCTCGCTCTTCGCGTAGGGCCCCAGGTCGATGTCGAGCGCCACCAGGTTCCTCTCGCGCAGGGAGCTGAACCGGTGCGGGATGTGCCCGCTGATCATCACCCCCACGCCCGCCTCCACCGCCGCCAGCTGCACCAGGTAGTTGTCCGAGGTGAACGCGGGCGAGAAGTTCGGCATGAGCGCCTGGAGCTGCGGATTGGGCGGCACGGCCTCGTAAGGCGGCGCCCACGCCACCCAGGGCAGCTGCTGGAGCGTGGGGCGCTTGGGCAGCTTCTCCTTGAGCGCACGCGAGACGA
Source organism: Myxococcus guangdongensis (assembly GCF_024198255.1). Lineage (NCBI taxonomy): Bacteria > Pseudomonadati > Myxococcota > Myxococcia > Myxococcales > Myxococcaceae > Myxococcus > Myxococcus guangdongensis. The sequence goes on along the minus strand of NZ_JAJVKW010000010.1, from coordinate 31,727 downwards.
GCAGCGCGTTGTGCACCTCCAGCTCGAAGAGACACGTGAGGTCCGTGTTGCGCGTGCACTGGGTGCGCAGCGCCAGGTCCGCCTCGCCGCGCCCCAGGTCCGCGTACTGGATGGTGGACTGCACCTCCAGCCGCAGCCCCGGGTGCTTGCTCGCCACGTGGCCCGCGAAGGGCGCCAGGAAGTCGAAGCTGAGGAACGGGCTCGCCGTCACCCGCACCAGCCCCTTGGGTGACGTGTCGCTCGACCCGGCCGCGCGCTGGAGCTCTCCGGCCCACTCCGCCATCTTCCGCGCCGGCATCACCAGCCGCTCGCCCGCCGCCGTCAGCGCCGCGCCCTCCACGCCGCGCCGGAACAGCTTGGCGCCCACCGTGTACTCGAGCGCCGCCAACCTCCGACTCACCGTCGGCTGACCGATGCGCAGCCGCTTCGCCGCCGCGCTGAAGCTGCCCGTCTCCGCGATGGCCAGGAACAGCCGCGCGTCATCCCAGGAGATATCCATGAATGCATGGCTCCATACCAGAATCGCCATTTTCCATGCAGCAGCGCATCGATACCTTGGCACCCATGAAGAACGCCAAGCGCATCGTCCTCGCCGCCGTCGCCGTCCTGTTCGTCGCCGTCGCCACCCTTGTCCTCGTGGGCGCCGCGACCACCTCGCATCCCCACCAGCGCTCCACGCTCGGCGCGGCGCGGCCCTCGGTGGAGCTGCTCGCGCGCTTGAACGAGCCCGGTCCGGTGGAGCTGGAGTCCATCGCCTCGGCGGACTGGGCCGTGGACCGGAGCGGCCTCGTCAACCTGGGCCACCCCACCGCGAAGTCCGCGGGCCTGGTGGACGGGGACGAGCCCATCCAGGTCTTCTTCCACGCGCTGCGCCACCCGACGAAGGGGCTCTACATCGTCGACACCGGCGTGGAGAACGCGCTGCGCGACGCGCCGGAGCAGGCGGCCCTGAGCGGCCTGCTCGCCGACGCCATGAAGGTGAAGGAGAAGATGCAGGTGAAGGAGCCGCTGGGCGCGTGGCTCGCGAAGCAGCCCGGGCCGCTTTCGGGCGTGCTCCTGACGCACCTGCACCTGGACCACCTCACCGGCATGGCCGACGTGCCCGCGGGCACGCCCGTCTACGCGGGCCCGGGTGAGACGACGCCGCGCTCGTTCTTCAACCTCCTCACCCAGTCCATCACGGACCGCGCGCTGTCGGGCAAGGCCGCCATCTCCGAGTGGACGTACACCCCCGAGACGAACGGCCTCTTCGAGGGCGCGGTGGACATCTTCGGCGACGGCTCCGTGTGGGCGCTCTGGGTGCCGGGCCACACGCCGGGCAGCACCGCGTACCTGGTGCGCTCCACGAAGGGCCCCGTGCTGCTGGTGGGCGACGCCAGCCACACCCGCTGGGGCTGGGAGCACGACGTGGAGCCGGGCACCTTCACCGCCGACGCGGCGCGCGGCCGCCAGAGCTTCGAGAAGCTGCGCGCCTTCGCCGCGGCGCACCCCGAGGTGGCGGTGCGCCTGGGCCACCAGCACTGACGCCTACAGCGCGTGCTGCTTGAAGAAGTCCCACATGAACGTCGTGGCGTCGGGACCGGCGGGGTCCGCGAAGGGATAGCGCGAATCCCCTCCGGGCCAGGCGTGGTCCATGCCGCGGACCTCCAGCTTCTGGCCCACGAGCTCACCGCCGTAGACGTAGTTCTTCACGGTGTAGTCGCGGCCACCCGCGGCGCGGAAGGTCGCGGTGCTGGTGGGCGTGCCCCGGACGCTGTCGTTGGCCACGCCGTCGTCACCGTAGTCGCTGGTCTGCAGGAACTGCTTCATCGCCTGCTCGCCGTTGAGCGGGTTGACGACGCTGTCCTCGGTGCCGTGCATGACCAGCACCGGCACCGTGCGGCGCGGCCGGCCCGAGCAGGTCCACGCGTCCTTGCCCCGGTCATCCGGCGAGTAGATGCTGCCGAAGAGCATGGCGAAGGCGGTGCCGGACACCGTGGTGGCCGCCTTGTACATCGCGCCCGCGCCCACCATGCCCGCGGCGAACACGTCCGAGTAGCAGGCCATCAGCGTGCCCGTCAGCACGCCGCCCGCGGAGACGCCGCCCACGTACACGCGGCGCGCGTCGACCGCGTACTGCTGCTTCATCTGCTCCACCATGCCGACGATGAGCGCCGGCTCGCCCCTGCCGCGCTCCATGTTGGTGCCGAGCATGAAGTTCCAACACTGCGTGGCGTTCACGAACATCGCCTGGTTCGGATAGAGGACGAGGAAGCCCTCCGCGTCCGCCTTCTCGTTCAGGCGCGTGAGGCCCGCGAACTGGTCCGGGTTCTGGAGACAGCCGTGCAGCGCCACCAGGAGCGGCATGGGCGCCCCGGGCTGATACCCGGTGGGCACCCAGAGCTGGTAGCCCCGCGCGCCCGAGGAGCCCACGTGGATGCCGTGCACCCAGGAGCCAGCGTGGGCGGGGGCCCCCACGCCGAGCGTCACCACCACCGAGAGCAGGAACAGCGACCGCGAGAGTGCGCCACCACGTCGAAGCATCGACATCGTCCAGCCTCCTGTTTGGGGGAGTTCGCTCAAGGCCCGGCGCGAACGCCAGGCGCGGCACCGGCGGCGGCGCCATCGACTTCGCGGAGGAAGGGTTCCACCGCGTCACACAGCGCCTCGGGCTGGTCCAGCGGCGCGGCATGCCCGGAGTCCGCCAGCACCGTCAGGCGCGCGTCCGGCAGCAGGTCGACATACGCCTGCTTCGAGGCCTGGGGCGTGTAGTCGCGCTCGGAGTGCACCACCAGCACCGGGCAGGTGATGTCCTTCAGCCGCGACATCACACTCCACCCCACGAGCCCGCGCGTGGCGCGCAGGTAGGCATCCGGCTCGTTGGCGGAGAACGCCGCGATGGCACGCTGACGCAGCGGCTCCTGCTCCGGCTTGGGGAACAGCTTGGGCGCCAGCACCTTGGCCAGCCCCGCGGGCCCGAGCAGCCGCAGCAAGGTCAGCCGCAGCGCGAACTCGAACTTACGACGCAGCGTGCGGGCCACCAGCTCCGGCCCGCTGTTGACGATGACCAGGCTGCGCACCAGGTCCGGCCGGTCCACCGCGAGCTGGAAGCCCATCATCCCGCCCATCGACAGCCCCACCACATGGACCTGCTTCAACCCCAGCGCATCGCACAGCGCCGCGACATCCCGGGCAAACAGTGGCACTCCGTACGTCCCAGGAGGCTTCCCGCTCGTCCCATGCCCCCGTGCATCTGGCACCACCAGCCGGTAATTCCCCGACAACCTTGGCGTTACCCGCTCCCAGTCCGCGCCGGACGAGCCGAGGCCATGAAGCAGCAAGACCGGAATGCCGTGCCCAGACTCTTCGTAGTGAAGAGACGAATCAGTGAGCTGAAGCGTGGACATCCAGAACTCCCGGCGCGAAATAACAGCAGTTCCCCACACCCTAGCTGAATGAACGTTCGTTCATCAACCACTGACATGAGCCCACCGACCCGCTCCCGGCTTCGCGCCCATCCGGCGAGCCTTCCGCCCTCCGCTCCGTCGGACGGCACCCGTCGTCGAATCCTGGAGACCGCGCTCCAGCTCTTCGCGAACCGCGGCTATCACGACACGTCCATCCGAGACCTGGCCAAGGTGCTGGAGCTCCAGCCGAGTGCGCTGTACGCACACTTCTCCTCCAAGGAGCACGTGCTCGCGGAGCTGGTGCGCATCGGCCACGAGGCCCACCACGACGCGCTCCAATCCGCGCTGAAGAGCTCCGGCCCGGAGCCGGCCGAGCAGATACGGGCGCTGGTGCGAGCCCACACCCGGACGCACGCCTTGCACCCGCAGCTGGCGGTGGTGGTCAACGAGGAGCTGTACGCGTTGACGCCGGAGCTGGCCGCGCCCGCGGTGGTGTTGCGGGACAAGTCCGCCGCGCTGCTCGCGGAGGTCATCGAGCGGGGCGTGGCACAGCGGAGCTTCTCTCCGCCGCATCCACGCGTCGCGGCGGCGGCCATCTCCGCGATGGGGGTGCGGCTGCCCTACTGGTACGAGCCCGGCAGCGCGCTCGACGTGGACACCCTGGCGGACCTGCACGCGGAGCTGGCGCTGCGCATGTTGGGAGGCAGTGCGGCGTCGTGAGCCTGCTGAGAAGAAGCCCGCCTGAATGGAGCCAGGCGGGCTGGAGCGTTCCTCCCACGCGCGTGGGCCGCGCACACCGGGCAGCCCACGCGCGCAGCTGAGCCCTCGCGGGCACGCGCCCACGTCGGCCAGCACAGACGATTGGCATACAGGAGGGAGCCAAAGGGAAACAGGTGGGCGCTCAGCCCAGCAGGTGGGGATGTCCCACGCTGAACCCAACCACCGTCATCGCCGCTGACTCACGACCGCGGAGCCGATGCATCACAGGCAGGACCCGCGCGAATCACTCACATCCCTCGGCCCGCGCGAGGCAGCCGCCGGGCCGGGTGCGCGTCAATCCAACAGGTGCGGGTTGCGCACGATGAGCAGGCCCGCCTGCACCGTGGCGGGATAGTCATTGAGGTGCCCCGCGGCGTTGAGCGCCGTCGTGTCGCGGCTGCCCCCCTCGCTCAGGGCCTGGTCCACCTTGCGCTCCCCCTGGTTGTACGCGGCGAGCGCCAGTCGCCAGTCCTGGTAGCGCGCGTGCAGGTCCGACAGCAGCGTCGCCGCGGCTTGCGTCTCCCGCGCCACGTCGAGCCGCTCGTCCTTCGTCGCGCTCACCTCCAGCCCATAGCGACGCGCCGTCTCCGGGATGAACATCCACACCCCGGCGCCCCGCATCCCCGGAGCGAGCGACGGCCGCCCATCCGTCTCCGGCATGTTCGTCACCGCGGACTCCACCACCGCCACCGCGAGCAGCCCCTCGGGCAGCCCCTGCGCCTTCAGCGTCGACGTCATCGCGGCGCGGTGCGTGCCCAGGTTCTCCAGCGCGCGCTTCATGAAGGCGCGCCCCTTCTCGGTGCCGATGAGCTTGTTGACGCGCTCCACCACCTTGTCATCCACGACGATGGACACATCACCCTTCGGCTGACTCGTCCGGGCGAGCGCCTCCACCTCGGCGCGAGTCACCGCGCGGCCCTTCGCCGCGCCCTGCGCGAGCACGGCCACGGGGAGCAGCAACAGGGACAGCGCGGCGAGCAGCGCGGGGACAGCGTGGGCACGACGGGGACGCGGCTGGAACAGCATGTGGATTCTCCTCTGTGTGGGGTGGGACATGCCGGTGGCACCGGCGGGAACGGGCTCCGCGCCCGGGAGTCGGAGCGCCGCCTGGAGCAGGCAGCGCGCATAGGCCTGGGCCTGGGCCCGACCGCTGGCGACCAACGCCTCGTCACACGCCAGCTCCTGCAACGACGCGAGCCAACGCGACAACACGTGCACCGCCGGGTGCCAGAAGAACAGGCCCGACAACAACAGTCGGCCCAGCGCCAGGTGCGTGTCGCGCTGACGGTGATGCTGCAGCTCGTGCAGCACGGTGAGCCGGAACGCCTCCGAGTCCTCGAGCAGCGACGGAGGCACCACCACCCACGCGGAGGGACGCGCGCCCGAGCGGGGGAACCACGCGGAGAACGCGGGCGTCCCCTCCTCACCCAGCACCACCGCCGCCCGCCGCACCGAGCGCACCCGGGGCAGCCGCTCCAATCGTCGGAGCAGCCTCCGGTGCCGCCAGAGCGCCCGCCCCGTGAAGAGCACCGCGCCCACGAGCCACGCTCCGGACAATCCCATCCACACGCCGAGGGGAACAGACGTCGCCTTCGACGCCGGGGGAGCCGCGCTGCCCACGGGGCTCGCCGTCCACACCGCCGACGGGAGCCGCTGCGCCTGCCTCGCCACCGAACGTTCGAAATCGAACAACGGCCCCGCGGGAGACAGCGCCCGCGCGCCCATCGCCAACAGCGGCAGCACGAGCGCGAGCAGCAGCGCGCCTCGCCCCACCTTCAGCGCCTGCCGCGCCGACAGCGCCCACCCCAGCCGCGCGAGCACCGCCAGCGCGCCCCACGCCAGCAGCAGCGCCACGGGCAACACCAGCGCCACCGCGAGATACAGGGACACCAGTGCGCTCACGGCTTGCCGCCCTTGGCCTTGAGCAGCTTGCGAATCTGCTCCACCTCGTCGGGCGCCAGCGGCACCGCCTCCACCAGACGCGCCACCAGCGCGGAGGGCGTCCCATCGAAGACGGTGTCCACCAGGTGGCGCAGGCTCTGCGCCTCGTACGTCTCGCGCGGCAGCGTGGCCGAGTACAGGTGCCCCCGCCCCTGCTTGCGACTGACGATGACGCCCTTCTGCTCCAGGATGCGCAGCACCGTGGACACGGACGTGTACGCCAACGCGCGCTCCGGCGGCAGCGCGGCCAGCACGTCCGCCACGCTCACCTCGCCCTGCTTCCACACGATGTGCATCAGCTCGAGCTCCACCGGCGTCAATGGCCGGGGCGCCTCGGGCTCGGGTTGTCTGGCCATGGAGGTCCTCCGTGGCCAGCAAACTACTAAGAGCTTAGTTCTTCGTCAACTAAGCCCTTAGTTCGAATCGCCGCCTCACACGCCCAGCGCGTCGCGCAGCTCCGGCAGCTGCTCCGCCTTCACCGCGCCGAACACGAAGCGGTCCGGGCGCAGCACCACCACGTCCGAGCCGTGCCGCGAGAACCAGTCGCCCAGCTTCCCGGTGATGTCCTCCACCGAGGGCACCTCGCCGCCGTGCTCGCCCGCCGGCTGGACGGCGAGCAGCCGCCCACCCAGGGCCTCCGCCAGCCCGCGCGCCGCGGCCAGCTGCGACGAGGGCGCGTTGGCGCGGCACAGCACCGCGAAGTCGTTGCCGATGGCGTCATCCAGGAGGACCTCCTGGCCGGACGGCAGCCGCACCCGGGGCTGGATGAAGTACGTGCCCTCCGCCGACTGGGCACCCTCGCGCTTGCCCCCCAGGTAGTAGCCCTGCTCGTGCATCGGCGGCTGCTTGAACTCGAAGCCCTGGATGAAGCGCCGCACCCGGGGGATGCGCTGCAGCGCGCGCATCACCAGGTCCCGGGCGCTGGCCACCCAGCGGTTGCGCGCGAGGAACAGGTGCCCCACGCGCACGCACAGCTTCTGCACCGCCTCCACGTGCGGACGACGCTCCTCCTCGTAGGTGTCCAGGAGCGACACCGGCGCCAGCCCCCGCACCACGCGCTGGAGCTTCCACGCCAGGTTGGACGCGTCGCGCATGCCCGACACCAGGCCCTGGCCCATGAAGGGCGGCATGGTGTGCGCCGCGTCCCCCAGCAGGAACACGTTGCCGTCGCGCCAGCGCGCCGCGTTGAGGCAGTGGAACGTGTACACCTGCGCGCGCTCCACGTGCACGCGCTCCGGGTCGATGTAGGGCTCCAGCAGCTTCTTGATGGTCTCCGGGCGCTCCATCTCCTCGCGCGTCTCGCCCGGCATCAGCATGAACTCCCACCGGAACTGCCCCACCGCGCCCGTGGCGACGAAGGCCGGGCGGTTCGGGTCGCACACGAAGCGGCACAGCTCCGGCGCGTCGCCCTCCACCTGCCCGGACACCGCCAGCCACGGCTCGCCGTACGCCCGGCCCGCCATCTTGATGTTCAGCGCCTTGCGCACCGGGCTGCGCGCCCCGTCGCACGCCAGCAGGAACCGCCCACGCACCGTGCGCGTCTCGCCCTTCTCCACCAGGCGGTAGCGCACCGTCACCCCACCAGCGTCCTGCTCCAGCGACTCCACGCTCGCGCCCAGCTGCAGCGTCACGTGGGGGAAGCGCTCCAGCCCGCCGCGCAGCACCCCCTCCACCAGCGGCTGGTGGAAGAACCACAGCGGCGAATACCCGAAGCCGAAGTCCGCGGAGCTGGTGTGCACCTCCGCGAAGCGCTTGCCTGTCTGACCCACATATTCAGCGAAATGGTTCTGCCGCATGTCCTTCTGCAGCTCGGCGCCCAGGCCCGTGGACTGGTAGATGCGCAAGGCTTCGTCATCACACGAGAACGCCCGCGGTTGTCCATGCGGCGCCAGGTCCTGCTCCAACACCAGCGTTCGCACGCCCAGGGAGCCCAGCAGATTGCTTGTCAGTGCTCCCACGGGACCGCAGCCGCTGATGATGACATCAACCTCCATGTCGGCCTGCTGCTTGTCACAAACCATTGCGACCCCCGTGGTTGACCCGCCTGACTTGATTCATAACGAACGAGGTGTGACCAGGGTGTGACCGCACCAGTCGATTCGCAATGCCGTCCGCCCGTGACGGCGAGCTGCCGTGTACTGGGAATTCGAGCCGCACCGCGTGATGGGGCCGTCTTGCCTGGGTTAATCCCTACCCGCGAGGGAGCCTGCTGTGCGGCGTGTTACGTTAGGCCAGACACGCTCTTCCCTTCTTGGAACCTCGGAGGCCATGGCAGGCGACGACGCGGCAGGGACGCAAGTCTTTCATCTCGCGCTGCTCGGCGAGGCCCGCCTGCGGCATGGCGGCGCTCATCTGCCGTTGGAGCGCCGCACGGCGGCGGTGCTGACATGGCTGGCATTGGAAGGGCCGCATCCGAAGTACCGCCTGGCGGGCCTGTTGTGGGCCGAGTCGAGCGAGGCCACGGCCCGCAACAACATGCGTCAGCTGTTGCGCCGGCTGCGGTTGTCGGTGGGCGCGGAGCTGGTGCAGGGCTCGGATGTGCTGTCGCTCGTCGAGGGCGTCACCATCGACGCCGCGGAGCTGCAGGCCCACGTGCTCGCCGGGCGTCATGCCCAGGCGCTCGCGCTGGAGGGCGTGCTGCTGGGCGCGCTGGAGTTCGACGACTGCCCGGAGTTCCAGTCGTGGCTGGAGAGCGCGCGCGAGCGGTTGGACAAGCTGCGCCGCCGCGCCGCGTCCGCGGAGTCGGAGGCCAAGGAGCGCGCGGGGGATTTGTCCGGCGCGCTGGTGCTGGCGGAGAAGCTGCTCGCCATGGACCCGTACTCGGAGGAGGCGTGGCGCCGGCTGATGCGGCTGCACTACATCGCGGGCGACCGGATGGCCGCGCTCAACGCCTTCGAGCGCTGCCGCCGCCTCTTGCGCGAGGAGCTGGCCACGCAGCCCCTGCCCCAGACGGTGGCCCTGGCGCGGGAGATTGAACGCGGCCCGGCCACGGCCCAGCCCGCGCGCAACGCTCCGGCGAAGCTGCCCCTGTCCGTGCTGCGGCCGCCCGTCCTGGTGGGGCGCGAGCGGGAGTGGGCCCGGATGGAGGAGGCCTGGGCCGAGGGGAAGACCATCTTCCTGAGCGGCGAGCCCGGGGTGGGCAAGACGCGCCTGGCGCACGACTTCGCCGCGTCGCGCGGCGTGCACATGGTGCTCGAGTCGCGGCCCGGTGAGACGCACGTGGCCTACTCCACGCACGTGCGCCTGCTGCGGCAGATCATGGCCCGCTGTCCGGACGCGACGCTCGCGCCCTGGGTGCGCCGGGAGCTGTCGCGGCTGATGCCGGACATGGCCGGCACGGAGGGACCGCCGCCGCCCATGGTGGACGAGGCCGAGCGCAGCCGCTTCCTGGAGGCCAACTGCCTGGCCATCTACCAGCTGTGCGCCGGGATGGACGCCATCGTCGCGGATGACTTGCAGTACATGGACGCGGCCACCGCGGAGTTCGCGCTGCTCATGCTCTCGCGCCGGCACGACATCCCGTCGGACGGCGTCTTCCCCCGCTTCGTGGACACGTACCGCCGGGGCGAATTGACGCCCATCGCCGCCGCCTGCATCCAGCAGCTGGTGGAGGCGGGGCTCGCGGTGGTCATCGAGCTGGAGCCCCTGCACTCGGAGGCGGTGGGCACGCTGCTGGGCAGCCTGGAGCTGGCCGGCGCGGAGGGGCTCACGGACAACGTGATGCGCTACACGGGCGGCAACCCCCTGTTCATCATGGAGGCGCTGCGCAACCTGCTGGAGTCCGGCGGCCTGGAGCGCGGCTGGCCCGAACAGGTGCACCTCTCCGGGCGGGGACGGGACTTGATTCAGCGGCGGCTGGAGCGGCTGTCCGCACCCGCGCTCCAGGTGGCCCGGCTGGCCGCGCTCGCCAAGACGTCCTTCGCCATGGAGCTGGCCAGCGAGGTGCTGGAGATGACGCCCATGTCGCTCGCCACGCACATCTCCGAGCTGGAGGCCGCGCACGTGCTGCGCGGCGAGCGCTTCACCCATGACTTGCTCTTCGACGTGGTGCGCGAGGCGATTCCCCCCTCGCTGGTGCCCCTGCTGCACCGCCGGCTGGCCAGCGCCCTGGAGCAGCGCAGGGCCGCGCCCGTCGTCGTCGCGCAGCACTGGCTGGAGGGCAAGGAGCCCCAGCGCGCCGCGCCCTTCCTCGTCGCCGCCGCCAACGCGGAGGCCTCCGCCTTCCGCCACATGGAGGCCGCCCTGCTCTACTACCGCGCCGCCACCGCGCTGGAAGAAGCGGGCGCGCTCGACGAGGCCGCCCGCGTCAGGGCCCGCGCCCGCGGCATCCCCAGCGCCTGAGGCTCGCTCACGCGCGGCGCTTCGGGGAGCGGGGCACCTCGCGGGAGACAGCACGGCGCTCCGCCACCACCTCGCGCGCCACGTCCACGAAGGCGCGCAGCGTCGGTGACACCCGCGCCCGGCTGGGGAAGTAGAGATAGAAGCCGTCCACGTGGGCCGCGTAGGGCTCCAGGACGATTCTCAGCACGCCCTTGCGCACCCGCTCCGCCACGTCCGGCTCGAAGGCATACATCAAGCCCACGCCCTCCTCGACCAACGGCAACAGGCCCTGGAAGCTCGTGGCGGTGAGCGGCCCGCGCACCGGCACCCGCCAGCTCCGGGCGCCGCGCTCCAGCTCCCACTGGTAGAGCGCGCCGGTGGTGTTGGAGCGGATGCAAAGACAGTCATGGGACAGCAGGTCCTTGGGCTTCTCCGGGACACCCCTTCGCTCCAGGTACGCCGGCGCGGCCACCACCACGAAGCGGTAGCCCTCCGACAGCCGCACCTGCACCATGTCGCGCTCCAGCGACTCGGACATGCGGATGCCCGCGTCCAGCCCCTCCGCGACGATGTCCACCATCGCGTCCTCCACCCGCAGCTCCACGTCGGCGCGGGGATGACGGGCGAGGAAGCGCGTGAGCATGGGCGCGAGGACATGCGGCACCGCGATGGTCGGCACGGTGAGCTTCACCGTCCCCGTCACCTCGCCGGGCTCGGCCGCCGCGACCTTCAGCGCGGCGAGCGCCTGGTCCACCGACGGGCCCGCCCCCTCCAGAAGCCTCCGGCCCGCCTCGGTGAGCGCCACGCTGCGCGTCGTCCGCGTGAGCAGCGCCACGCCCAGCCGCGCCTCCAACTGCCGCACGCTCTGGCTGAGTGAAGAGGCGGACACGCCCAGCTCTCGCGCCGCGACGGCGAAGCTGCGCCTGCGCGCCACCGCGAGGAAAGCGTTCAAGGCATTGAGCGGGGTAAAAGCCATTCGGAAGTTTTCCTACACAGCCCTTGTGGATTCCACAGATTTTCCCCGGGCGCGCGGGTGCGCATAGTCCTGGAGCAAGAGTGCCCCTCTCCCAAGGAACATGAACACCATGACCACCGTACGCGGCTACGCGGCCCAGGACGCCCGCTCCCCCCTCGCCCCCTTCCAGTTCGAGCGCCGCGAGCCCGGCGTCGACGACGTCGAGCTCGACATCCTCTACTGCGGCGTCTGCCACTCCGACATCCACCAGGCCCGCGACGAGTGGGGCGGCTCCATCTTCCCCATGGTCCCCGGCCACGAAATCATCGGCCGCGTCACGCGCGTCGGCGCCAACGTCACCCGCTTCAAGGTCGGCGACTCCGTGGGCGTCGGCTGCATGGTGGACTCGTGCCGCGCCTGCCCGTCCTGCCAGGACGGCCTCGAGCAGTACTGCGAGAAGGGCGGCCCCACCGTCACGTACAACGGACGCGAGCGCCAGAGCCAGCAGCCCACCTTCGGCGGCTACTCCAGCGCCATGGTCGTGGACCAGGCCTTCGTCCTGCGCGTGCCGGACAGCCTGAACCCCGCGCGCGCCGCGCCCCTCTTGTGCGCGGGCATCACCACCTGGTCCCCGCTCCACCACTGGAACGTCCGCGCCGGCCAGCGCGTGGGCATCGTCGGCCTGGGCGGCCTGGGCCACATGGGCGTGAAGTTCGCTCGCGCCCTCGGCGCCCACGTCGTCGTCCTCAGCCACTCGGAGAACAAGCGTCAGGACGCCCTGCGCCTGGGCGCCCACGAGTTCGTCGTCTCCTCCGACGCTGCCCAGATGAAGGCCCGGGAGAACGCCTTCGACTTCATCCTCGACACCGTCTCCGCGCAGCACGACCTCAACGCCTACCTGCGCCTGCTGCGCCGCGACGGGCAGATGGTGCTCGTCGGCGTCCCGGAGAAGCCCCTGGAGCTCGGCGCCTTCAACCTCATCGGCACCCGCCGCAAGCTCGCCGGCTCCATGATTGGCGGCATCCGAGAAACACAGGAAATGCTCGACTTCTGCGCCGAGCACGAGGTCGTCTCCGACGTGGAGGTGATTCCGATTCAGCAAGTGAACGACGCCTACACCAGGATTCTCCGGGGTGACGTGAAATACCGGTTCGTCATCGACATGAAGAGCCTGAAGTAAAGCCTGACGCGCCGCAGCGGTACGCGATGGGTTCGGAATTCTCCGCTGCTGGCGTTCGCGCGGGCTCACCTGCCAGGAACAAGACAGTGGGCTGCCCGACCGGACAGGTGCCTGCTTGGTCTGGGGTTCACATTCTCAATCCATGACTACGACACTTGAGCACGCCGGTTACAACAAGATGACGATGCTGTACCCAGAGGAACACGAGCTCCAGACGCCCACGCAGTCGCTGAGGGACCCTCACTCGGCCGCCAAGCTGCGGCTGCAAGCGAGCCTGTGGCTGAGCCGTGCGCAGCGCGAGCTGCATGACGCCATCTTCCTGCGCGACGGCTCCGACGAGAGCCTGGACCGCTACTGCAGCGCCCGCGCGGAGCTCGACTCCGCGGAGGCCTACGCGCTGATGGTCGCCAAGGCCCTGCTGCAGGCTGGGTGAAGCACTCGGGCGCGCGCGTGGAATCACCTCCACGCGCGCGCCGCTTCAGCTCGCGGCGCCCGATGAGCCGGTGGACACCGGGACGGGCGCGGGGGCCGGACGCTCGCTGTACGGGAAGTAGTCCTTGAGCTTCAGGAAGTGCTTCTCGAACAGGTTCCAGCTCACCAGCGCGATGCCCCACGACAGCACCGCGGCCACGACATAGAACACCAGCTGCATCGGGAAGTCGGAGCCCGCCACCTGCTGCAGCGGCGTCTTGAGCACGGTGCGCCGCAGGATGGCGTCCAGCGGCGAGTGCACCAGGTAGATGGCGTAGCTGTACTTGCCGTACGTGAGCAGCACCCGGTTGGAGAAGACGCGGTGGAGCACACTGCCCGGCTTCGCCGCCACCACCCGATACACCAGCAGCGTGTAGAGGATGCCCACCGCGGTGTAGCCGCCCGTGCGCACCACCGTCTTGAACGCCGGGCCCATCGGCAGGGCAATCATCGCCGCCACCACGGGCAGCGCCAGCCACGGCGCCCAGCGCATCCACGGGAAGGCCGCCAGGCCCTTGCCCTCCGGGTGACGCAGCGCCAGGGACAACAGCGCGCCCAGCGCGAGCGAGTCCACGCGGCAGAACGTCACCACGTACGTGCTCTCCTCGCTGGCGCCCCACAGCGTGAGCCCCACGCGCACCGCCACCGCCATGGCGATGGTGCCCAGACACAGGCGGATGGCGCCTTTGTACGAGACGGCGGCGAGGAGGAACGGCCAGACGATGTAGAACTGCTCTTCGATGGCCAGCGACCACACCACGCCGAGGATGGGGTGCGTCGTGTCCACCCACAGCTGGTAGAAGTTGGACAGGTAGAGCAGGTACCAGACGGCGCCGTCCGTGGTGATGCGCTCGTCCAGGTTCAGCCGCCCCGCCAGCGATGGCAGCACCAGGAACGACACCGCCAGCGCCGCGTAGTACAGCGGGAAGATGCGCAGGACGCGCCGCGCGTAGAAGTTGCGGAAGTAGTACGTCTGCCCCTTCGCCTCCCACAGGATGCCGGTGATGAGGAAGCCGGAGAGGACGAAGAACAGGTCCACGCCCGTCCACCCCGCGCCGGCCAGCCACCACGTCGCCTTGCCCGCGACGCTCTGGTCGCTCAGGTGCGTGGTGTGGAAGAAGACGACCAGGAGGACCGCGAGTCCCCGCACGCCGTCGAGCACGGGCAGGTGCCCATGCAGGCGCGGAGCAGGCGCCGCCGACGCCGCGGCGTCCGGACGGGCGAGATGGGAAGACATGGGATTCTCATACCAACAACGTCAGTTCCCCAACAAGGTTGGCTCCCCGCCCTCGTGAGCGGAGCAGGCGGGCACCCGCGCGTGGCGGATTCGACGGGGCGGCTGAAACTCCCGCGCCGCTCGTGACACGGTGGTGGCGTGGCTCTTCTTTCCGCGGTGAAGATGGTCCTGGTGGGTGCGCCCCCATCCGACACGGAGGGTGAGCGCCGCCTGCTGCGTCGGGCCCGGACGGGGGACCCCGCCGCCTTCCGCACGCTCTTCGAGCGGCACTCCCCCGCGGTCTGGCGCTTCCTCAGGGACTTGCTGCGCGACGAGGCCGCCGCCGACGAGGCCACCCAGGAGACCTTCGTCCGCGCGCACGCGAGGCTCGGGGCGCTGCGCGACGAGGACCGGGTGGGCGCGTGGCTGCTCGGCATCGCCCGCCATGTCTATCTGGAGTCCCGCCGCACCCGGGGGGTCCACGTGGACGTGGAGGACGAGGAGCACGCCGCGCACCTGGAGGCGGTGCTGCCCACGCCGTCCCCGGAGGACCTGCTCCTGGACCGGGAGCTGGAGGGGCTTCTGGCCCAGGCGCTCGGGACGCTCAACGAGGAGCGGCGCGCGGCGCTGCTGCTGCGCATCGACCATGGGCTTCCCTACGAGGAGATTGCTTCGGTGATGGGCTGGTCGCTGCAGAAGGTGAAGAACGAAATCCACCGCGCCCGCCTGCGCCTGCGCGAGCAGCTGGCCGCCCATCTCGGAGGAGGACACCCATGAGCACGTGCCGCGAGAGCGAGCTGGACGCGCTGCTGGCCGGAGAGCTTTCACCCGAGGACGCCGCGAGGGTGCGCGCGCACGCGGACACCTGCGCCGCCTGCAAGCACGCGCTGGCGTGGCAGCGCGCCGAGCGCGGGTGGATGGCCCAGCGCGCGCGCCGCGAGCCCCGCCGCGCCGCCCTGAGCTTCGAGGCGCTCGAGGCACGCCTCGCCGCCCGCGCGCCGACGCCCGTCGTGCGTCAGCCTCCGCGCGAGGGCGAGTGGAGACATTGGGGGAAGATGCTGATGGCCGCCGCCGCGGCCGTGGCCTTCGTGGGGCTGGTGCTGCCCCGGGGCGGCGGGAGCGGCCCCAGCGTGGACGAGCCGTGGAGCCGCGAGGTGCTCGTCACCGGAGGCGTGGAGGCGTGCGAGGACGCCGCCGCCGCGCTGGAGGCCCGGGTGGGCGCGTGCCTCATCGCCTCACCCGTGCTGGCCCTGCGTCGGGACTAGGCCCGCGTCACGGCGCGGGAGGGCAGACGCGCCGGGCCTCTTCCACCGCGGCCTTGGCCTGCACCAGGCCGTGGCCGAACTTGATGTCCTTGCCCGCGTCGCCCAGGTCCAGCGCCGTCTTCTGCAGCACCTCGCGCACCTGGACGTTGGTGAGCTTGGGGCACGCGCCCAGCACCAGCGCGGCGACGCCCGCCACGTGCGGCGTGGCCATGGACGTGCCCGACTGGCGCAGGTAGTCCAGGCCCGACACGTCCACCGTCACGTCCTGTCCCACCAGCCCCTTGAGCGAGTTGGCGTTGACCAGGGTGACGGACGTCGTCGGCACCCAGAAGTCCTCCGGGTCGGTGAGCGTGAAGTTGCCCGCCCCGTCCTCGCTGGTGTTGTTGCCGACGACGATGGCCTTCGCGCCGGCGCGGATGGCGTTGAGCGCCTTCTCCTTGAACAGGATGCCGCCGCCGCGGTCCACCAGCGCGACGAAGCCGTCACACGTGGCGCCCTCGCCGCACGACGACACGCGCTCGCCCAGGCCGCAGTACACCATCCGCCCCGCGTACTTGCCCACGCCGGTGTACTCCAGCGGCTCGGAGGCGAAGCGCGTGCCGCCCACGTCCACGTCGCCGTACGGCGCGCCGCCGACGATGGTCGCGCTCAGGATGCCCACGCCCGGCGCCACCAGCGACACGAAGTCCTTGCCGTACTGGGAGAACGGCGCCCACGCGTTGTTCGCGTCGATGGCGCCCACGGCGATGACGTTCTCGTAGCCCGCGGGGTAGGACTTCTCCTCCGTGCCCCGGTTGCCCGTCGCGGCGATGGCCACCATGCCCGCCTCGAACGCGCGCTTGAAGGCCTCCTCCTCCGTCTGCGAGGGCGCGATGGAGCCCAGCGACAGCGAGGCGATGTGCGCGCCGCGCTCGATGCACCAGTCCATGGCGGCGATGACGTTGGACGTGTTGCCGTCGCCGTTGACGTCGAGCACGCGGGCCACCAGCAGCGACACGGTGGGCGCCACGCCCGCCACGCCGTTGGGCTCCTCGCCGGGCCGCACGTGCGCGCCCGCGCCCAGCTGCGCCGCGATGGTCGCCGCCGTGTGCGTGCCGTGGCCGCCACCCCACTTCACCACGCCGCCCGAGCGCGACTGGTCCAGCGGCTCGTCGTCCCCGTCGAGGAAGTCCTTGCCCTCCAGGTACGCCGCCGCCAGCTCCGGGTGCCGGTTGTCCCAGCCGCTGTCGATGATGCACACCTTGATGCCGGTCCCGGAGGGCGCGCCGTCATCCAGCACGCCGTCGTTGTTCGCGTCCCAGACCATGGGCGCCTGCACCCGGTGCAGGCCCGCGGTGTACTCGCCCGTGGAGCCGCTCGTGTTGGGCAGCACACCTTGCAACAGGGACGGGGACAACAGGCTCGGCATGCCGAACGCGCGCACCACGCGGTCCGGCTCCACGCGCAGCACGTCGGGGTCCTGCTCGAGCGCCGCGCGGGCCTCGGGGGTCACCTTCGCGGCGACGGTGTTCAGGTGGGGGAAGCGGCGGTGGACCTGGGCGCCCACGCGTCGGGCCGACTCGGTGAGCGTGTCCAGGTTGGACACGGCGCTGGCGGACACGCGGGGACGGAAGGTGATGAGCACCGGCTCCGCGCCATCCGCGCCGGCGAGCGGGCTGAGCGCCTGACTCGCGGTCCCCGGCAGCGACAGCTCCTCCGTCCCAGGACAGACCTCCTCGGTGACCGAGGGCTCCCTGTCGGGGACCTTGGTGCACGCCACCGCCCCACCGAGCAACCCGAGCCAGACCCAACGCTTCATCGTCATTCTCCTTGAACGCCCCGGCGAACGGGTAGGTACGGAGGGCACCCCGGTCCGGATTCGACGGCCGGGATGAACGAGAGGACACCGCTTCCCGTTCCCCACGCGCAAGTTAAGCACGCCAGCCGTCCGGCTGCTCGCGGGCCTGTCAGGCGGAGGACGACTGTCTCGGGACGTGAGACACGCGGGCGTACGGCGTTGGACGGACGCGCGTTGTTTCGCCCGCCTTCTCAGGATTCAGCGCTGTCGACACCGAAGATACGCAGCGCGTCGGAGGCGTAGGTGTCGAGTTGACGGCGTGTCTCGGCCTCGTCCCAACCCAGGCGAGGGGCCATGACCTCGGCGGCCACCTGGGCGGCGCCGCGACCGAGGTCCCGGGTCTCGAAGGCAACCTTGAGTCGACGGATGAGCAGGTCGGAGAGCGTGTGCACCAGCTCGTGGGTGACGCCCCACACGGCCTCGGCGGCGCGATAGGGCAGACCGGGAGCGAGCGGCCGGGCGAGTGAGGTGTCCTCGCGGGTGAGCGCCCAGACGCGGCGCCAGCGGCTGCCGTAGGCGCGCACCAGGTGCGTGGCGGTGGCCGCGTCGCCGACGACATCGCGCGCGGCGGCGAGCTCCGCGTTCAGGTCGGGGATGTCGCCGCCGGGCAGGGGCAGTGACTCGGTGGGAGCCTTGCGGCGCGGTTGGCCGAGGTGCTTCTCCACCGCATCCACGACGTCGCGCGCCATGACGCGGTAGGTGGTGAGCTTGCCGCCGCTGATGGCGAGCACGCCGGTGGGGCTGAGGTCGATGTGGTGCTCACGGCTGGCGCTGCCCGCGTCGGTGGTGCCGTGGTAGCCGCTGGCGGAGAGGGGGCGGATGCCGGCCCAGGCGCTCACCACGTCCTCGCGGGTGAGGTGGGCCTCGGGGAAGAAGGCGTTGGCGGACTCGAGGAGGTAGGCGACGTCCGTCTCGCTCGCGCGGACCTCGGCGGGGTGCGCGCGCGTGGAGGTCTCCGTGGTGCCGATGATGGTGAAGTCGTCGGCGGGGAGCACGAACATCACGCGGCCGTCCTTGGGGGACAGCAGCGTGAGGGCGTCGTGGTTGCCCAGGCGCTTGCGAGGCACGGCGACGTGCACGCCCTTGCTGCCGCGCACGGCGTGGGCGTTGCCGTCGGGGGCATCGAGCTTGCGGATCTCATCGCTCCACGGCCCGGTGGCGTTGACGATGGCGCGAGCGCGCACGGTGAGCTGCTGACCGGTGAGGTGGTCCACGACGATGGCGCCGCGGGCCTTGCCGTCGACGACGTCCAGGCGTTGGACGGAGGCGTGGTTGAGGACGACGGCGCCGGACTCGGAGGCGCCGAGCGCGTTGGCCAGGGTGAGGCGGGCGTCATCGGTGGCGGCGTCGTAGTAGCGCGCGCCGCCCTTGAGGCCATCGGTGCGCAGGCCGGGCTCGGACTGGTGGAGCTGTTCGCGGTTGAGGCGCTGGTAGCCCTTCACGTTCCGGAAGAGGGAGAGGGCGTCGTAGAGCATGAGGCCCGCGTTGAGCTTCCAGCGGGGCACGCGCGCGCCGGCGTAGACGGGCCACACGAAGGCGAGCGGGCGCACCAGGTGGGGCGCGAGCGTGAGGAGGCGGCGGCGCTCGATGCTGGACTCGAAGACGAGGCCCAGGTGGCCGTGTTCGAGGTAGCGCAGGCCGCCGTGGATGAGGCGGGACGAGCGACTGGACGTGCCGCTGGCGAAGTCCTCGCGCTCCACGAGGGCGACCTTGAGTCCGCGCAGGACGGCGTCGCGCGCGGAGCCCGCGCCGGTGACACCGCCCCCGATGATGAGCAGGTCGAACTCCTCGGTGGCGAGGGCCTTCAGCCGCTCGGAGCGAGGCTTCGTCGGCGGAATGTCCCCCTCTGCGGACAACTGGCGGAGCGCTACGGATTCAGAACGCACACGCATATTGTAATGACGGTCCGCCCCGGGTGACACGGGAATCAATGCGCCGCGTCAAGAGGGACACAGCACCCACATCCCGAGGACGGGGACGGTGGACAGTCTCCCCGGGAGAGTGACGGGTGGGAGGCGGAGGACCCGTCCCCCGGGGACCTCCACGGCGGGCCCGTGGAGCCGGGTGTCCGACGCCTACATCGGGGACGCGGAGGAAGTCCTCGCGCTCAGCCGTGTCACCAGGCTTCACCCTCGCGCGTGGCCACAAAGCTTCCGGAGCCGCCGCGCACGCAGCATGTGCACACGGAATGGGCACAACACCTGCGCACGCGATGATGGCGGCGCGTGGACGGAGGCCCGCTGTATGCCATTGGCTTGGGGGGCGCCGCGCCGTCAACTGACTTCGTTGCGCGGCAGAAGGGCCTTCTCCGGGTGGCGTCGTGTTGCGAGGTCGCGATGCGTGCGCATTGAGTCCACGCATGAACGGGGCGGCGCGCGGCACGGGGGTGCTGCCTTGCACGGGCCAGTGAAGCCGGGTAGGAGGCAACCACCCCCCTGCCCTGTCGACCAGCTCCTTGCTGAATCCCCACGACCGACGAGACCTCGCGAGCCTGGGCCTGATGGTCCTGGTGTACGGGCTCGCGGTGGCGCCGGTGCTGCACGCGGTGGTGGGTCATGCGGGGCACATCGGTGGCACGGGGAGTGTGCACAGTCACGGTGGTCAGGCGCACAGCCATGAAGCGGCGGACGAGCGTGGCCTCGCGCCGAAGCCCACGAATCAGTCCCCCGAGGCGGGACATGGGCCGGATGGCCACAAGCACCTGACCGGCTCGGTGGAGCACCTGAGCGTGGTGGCGACGACGTGGGTCGTGGCCCTGGTGCCGGTGGTGCGGTGGGTGTCGTGGAAGCACGAGTCCGTGCATGCGCCGACGCGATTGCCGGGCGTACCGCCGCGGCCGACGGCGATGCCCCAAGGGCCCTAGGTCCACGGCGCTCGCGCTGAAGCGAATCCATCGAACGTGAGCTTCGGACCTTCCGCGCACCGGTTCTGCGCGATGAGGCGCCGGTGTGTTGCGTGTCGTTGCCCCACATCCATGACGGCGGAGGGTCTCCGTCTTCGAGCCAGGAGTGTCACGCGCGGTCCGCGTGCACCAGGGCCCGAGGACCGAGGCGACCCGCCGTGAGTGCCCTTCATGTTCACGAGAGTCGTGACCGTCGCGCTATCGACAGGTTTGTGGGTCCTCTGCGCACCGCTGCTCGCGGTGGCGCAAGAGGCGGAGCCACATCCCGCTCTCGACGCAGTGAGCATGCCCTCGTCGACGAGCGCACGCCCAACCACGAGCCCATCTGCTCACGAAGGGCTGAACACGGAAGCGACAACGCCATCCGAATGGCCCCGGGTCGCGCCCCCGCCTGCAGCGCTGAGCGCCTACGCGATAACGCCGTCCGCACAGCGCCGCATCGACACCAGGCTCCCGAGTGCGGAGCAGGGCACGACGCAAGCGACGACATCGCCCGCACAGCCCACCCGCATCGCCAGCCAGCCCCCAACGGTACAGCCAAGCGCCGAAGCGCCCACGCCCCCCACGGAGCCCAAGCCCCACCAGTCCCGTCAGGCCGAACCCGACACCGAGGCGCAAACCACCGCGGAGCCCAAGCCCCACCAGTCCCGTCAGGCTGAACCCGACACCGAGGCGCAAACCACCGCGGAGCCCAAGCCCCACCAGTCCCGTCAGGCCGAACCCGACACCGAGGCGCAAACCACCCCGGAGCCCAAGCCCCACCAGCCCCGTAAGCCCGAACCCGACACCGAGGCGCAAACCACCCCGGAGCCCAAGCCCCACCAGCCCCGTAAGCCCGAACCCGACACCGAAGCGCCCCCCGCCCCAGAGCCCCACCCCAGCCAAGCCACGCGAGCCGAGTCGGACACAAGCGTGCCTCCACCCACGGAGCCGAAGACCAACACGGTGGTCCGAGGCACGAGGGCACCCCAGAACGCCTCGGAACTCACCCTCGGTCGAGACATCCTGGACGCGGCGCCGCGCAGCGGAGCCGTGGACCTGCTCCGCGCCGTGCCCGGCCTCGTGGCCTCGCAGCACAGCGGAGAGGGCAAGGCACACCAGCTCTTCCTGCGCGGCTTCGACGCCCTGCACGGCCAGGACGTGGAGCTCGATGTCGCGGGCCTCCCGGTGAACGAGGTCAGCCACATCCACGCGCTCGGCTACGCGGACCTCAACTTCGTCATCCCCGAGGTCGTCCAGGCGCTCGAGGTGACAGAGGGTTCGTATCGCGCATCACAAGGTGACTTCGCCGTCGCCGGCACGGTGCGCATGGACCTGGGCGTCAAGGAGCAGGGCGTCCACATCGCGGGCACACTGGGCCAGTACCGACAGCGGCGATTGGTGGCCACCGTGCGCCCGGGCGAGGACCCGGAGACCTTCGCCGCGGTGGAGCTCGGCGAGGCCCGGAACTACGGCACCCAGCGCGGCTACGGCCGGGCCTCCCTCCTCGCCCAGGCAACGACGCGGCTCACCGACGGCCTCACCTTGAGGGCCCTCGGAGGCAGCTACGTCACACGCTTCGACTCGCCCGGCGTCGTGCGCGAGGACACCCTGCTCGCCGGCCAGCAGGACTTCTTCTCCGCCTCCACGCCACGACAGGGAGGCACCGTCTCCCGGCACCAACTCCTGCTCGGCGTCGAGCTCCCCCGTTCGGGCAAGGGCCGCACGAAGCTCGAGCTCTTCGGAATCCTCTCGGACCTGCGGCTGCGCAACAACTTCACCGGCTTCCGGGTGGACGAGCGGGGTGACGGACTCGAGCAGACGAACGACTCCATCATCCTCGGAGCGCGCGCCGAGCACCGTCGCACGGTGACGATGTTCGGCCGTCCCGTGGCCCTGGCGCTCGGCCTGGGCGCCAGGCGCGACGGCGTGGAGCAGACGCAGCGGCGCTACCGCGAATCGGACGGCACCTTCTTCTCCGACGAAATCGACGCCCACTTCACGCAGACGGATGTCTGGGGTTGGGCCGAGGGGCGCATGGTCCTCGGACGCTGGGCGCTGCGAATCGGAGGACGCGCGGACGCGCTCGGTGTCGAGGTCTTCGACGCGCTCGCCTTCCGAGACCCGCGCTTCTACGACGGCCAGGGCTACTCCCGCAGCGCCTTCGGTGTGCACCTGGGCGCGAAGGCGGGTCTCGAGTACGCGCTGTCGGACGACGCGACCACCTGGCGGCTGTTCGCCAGCTACGGCGACGGCTTCCGCTCGCCCCAGGCACGCAGCCTCTCCGAGGGAGAACGAGCCCCCTTCGTCTCCGTGCATGGCGCCGAGGTGGGCGCGCGCAAGGACGGAGAGACCTGGGCCGTGCAGCTCAGCGTCTTCGGCTCGCAGGTGGAGAACGACTTCTTCTTCGACCACACCGTGGGCACCACCGTGTACACGGGTGAGACGCTCCGCTCGGGAGTGACGGCGTCACTCCAGGCGCGCCCCGTGCCCGGCCTCGTCGCGGCGCTGAGTGGCACGGTGGCGCACGCCTACGTGACGAAGACCGACACGCTGCTCCCCTACTTCGCGCCCTTCGTCGCCAGGGCGGACGTGGGCTGGGAGCATCCCCTCGAGTGGTCCTGGTTGAGCGCCGAGCCCACCCTCTTCACGGTGGGCACGGGGCTGACATTCATCGGCCCGCGCCCGCTGCCCTTCGACGAGCAGAGTCGCTCCGTCTTCCTCACCGACCTGGACCTCGGCCTGCGCCGGGGAGAGCTGGGGTTGAAGCTGGAGGTGCGCAACCTCCTGGACGCGCGCTGGCGTGATGGCGAGTTCGTCTACAGCTCCCGCTTCGACCCGAGTGCCCCGGCGAGCCTCGTCCCGGCCCGACATTTCACCGCGGGGTCGCCTCGAATGGCCTCGCTCACCCTGGAGGTCCATCTATGAATCGCAGACACGTCCTGAGGGGCACGGTGGCCGTCGCGGCCCTGCTGCTCGGCTGTGGCAGCGAGGCCGAGCGCCGCGTATTCACCGTGGAGTCCACCGCGGCCCCACTGTCCGCCACACCCAACGAGCGAGGCTGGCGCATCACCCTCGACTCAGCGCACGTCTCGCTGGGCCCCGTGCGCTTCTTCGAGGGCCGGGTGCTGCTCTCCCGCGCCTTCGACTGGTACGCGCTCATCGGAGGCACGGCGCACGCGCACCCGGGCCACTACGTCCCCGGAGACGCCATGGGCGAGCTCTTGGAGACGCACACGGTGGACCTCCTGAGCGGGGTCACCCCCCTGGGCACCGCGAGCGCGGTGACGGGCGAGTACGGCTCCGTGGAGCTGACGCTGGCCACACCGACGGCGGCCACCGACGCGCGGGGAATCCTGAAGGGCCACGCCGTGCGGCTGGTGGGCACGGCGACGAACGCGGACGGAGGTCAGGTGCGCTTCGACGTGGAGGCGGACCTGCCCAAGCCCGTGGCCGGAGTGCGCTTCGAGAAGTCCCTCGGGATGGAAGCGGGCCGGGTGCGCATCACGGTGGACCTGTGGAAGTGGGTGGACCGCATCGACTTCGCCACCGCGACCGACACGGACGCGGATGGCATCTACACCTTCCCCGCCGACAGCCAGGCGCGCAATGCCCTGGTGCGCGGCGTGGAGGACACAACCGCCTACGTGGTGACGTGGGAAGAGGGAGCCGCGCAATGAAGAACTGGATGCTGGGGTTGTCGTGTCTGGGACTCGTCGCCTGCAGTGATGGGACGGGCAACGTGACGTTCACCACGTACGGAGAGGACTTCATCGAGAAGCAGATTCCTCCCGCGGTGGGCGACGAAGCGGGCTTCACCGACGGGTGGACGGTGCGCTTCGACAAGTTCCTCGTGGTGCTCAGCGAGGTGACGGTGGAGACGCACGACGAGGTGGCCGCGAAGCAGACGCAGGCGCGCGTGTTCGACGTGCACAAGCCCGGCCCCGTCGTGGTGGAGAGCTTCAAGGACCTTGGCGCGCAGAAGTGGGACCACATCAGCTTCGCGATGGCGCCGGTGGCGGACGCGGTGGCGGGCAACGCGGACGCCGCGGACGTGACGCTGATGAAGACGGAGGGCTACAGCGTGTACGTCGCGGGTCAGGCGACGAAGGACCGCGAGACCAAGCGCTTCCACTGGGGCTTCACCACGAACACGCTCTACGAGCACTGCGAGAGCCCCGAGCTGGGCGCGGGCGTGACGGTGCCCAAGGACGGCGAGGAGACGGTGCAGCTCACCATCCACGGAGACCACCTCTTCTTCGACGACCTCCAGTCGCCGGACGCGAAGATGCGCTTCGACGCCATCGCCCAGGCGGACAGGCTGGGCATCGCCGGACCGGACGGCGAGGTGACGCTGGAGGAGCTGGCCGCGGTGGACCTCACGGAGCTGCCCATCGACCAGTACGGCACGGGCGGCGCGGCCAACGTGCGCAACCTGCGCGACTTCGTCACGGCGCTGGTCCGCACCGCGGGCCACTTCCGGGGCGAAGGCGAGTGCTCGCCCCGCGCGCGCTGAAACACTTCGACGCACGACACGGCGGCGCGGTGAACCTCCGTCGCGCGAGCGACACACCGCGCCGGCCGTGATGGGGCCAGGCGCCCTCTCCACCGGTGCTGGTCCACCGGGAGTGGGGGCCTCGATCCAAGGGGACGTCAGTGCTTCGGCGGGTTCGAGCCTGGCTGCCCGCTGCCCGGAGCACCGCCTGGGATGGTGTTGCCCGGGCCCTTGCTCGGCGCATGCTCCTTGTTCATCTGATTGGCGCGGTTGTCCTGCGACGACTTCTGCGCGGGGTTGTTGGGATTCTTGGAGTCGGAGCGCTGGTCATTGGCGCTCGGCATCTTTCCGCTACCCTTGTTGCCCATCGGCGAACCTCCGGAGTCCCGAGCGGGAGTGCTCGAGAGGGCCGCAACGTAGAGAGAGGCCCGGCGGCGAACACTCGGGCGGAGGGCTCGCCACGCTGTCCTGAAGCGTACGTCCGGGTGTCGGGGCTGCGGCGCTGCGGGCCGTCCCTCGTCCGTGCGGGGATGTCGGGACGCGCCTGAGTGCCTACCTCCTAGGCACGGAGGTGATGGGCGTGAGGACGATGACCTATGAGCGCAGCGGCCGGACCAACACGGCGGCCCAGGCCTTGCGGTTGACGGGACTCGAACACCTGTCGGTCCTGGAGCAGGGCGAGGTGGTGTCGGAGCGAGCCCTGACGGCCCACGAGGTCCGCAGGCTCACGCCGCTGCTCGAGGAGGTGGGCCGCCAGCCGGCGCCCGTGGTGCTCGTGCCCCAGGCGGGCGGCCCCGACGGTCTCGCGGTGACGCTCGCGTTCGAGGACGAGGAGTCACCTCGGGTCCGACTGGCCACGGAGCGCCTGCCCGCGACGGGCGCGGGACCGCTCTACGACCTCCTGCTCTTGGAACTGGACGCAATGCTGACGCGGGAGCTGCACACCCGCGCGCCGAGACATGCGCACGTGGTGTTGCCGCACGAGCTGCGTCAGGAGGAGTAGTCAGAGGGACGCATCGGCCGAGGTGGCCGAGTCCTGCAACGGCAACCGGACGATGAAGGTGGACCCCGCGTGGGGCGCGCTCTCCACGCGGATGTCGCCCTGGAGCGCCTCGACGATCTGCCGGACGATCCAGAGGCCCAGTCCGAAGCCACCGTAGTGGCGCTGGGACACGGCGCGCTCGAAGCGTTGGAAGATGCGGGCGTGGTCCTCGGCGGCGATGCCGATGCCCTGGTCCTTCACGCTCAAGCGCGCGTAGCCGTCCTCGCGCGTGACGTGGACGTCCACGGGCTGCTGCGCGCCGTACTTGAAGGCATTGGAGAGCAGGTTGGTGATGACCTGCTCCAGACGCACACGGTCCCAGTGGCCGACGAGCGGCTCGGACACCACGAGCCGCACGGGACATCGCGCGCCCGCCGCATCCTCCTGGACCCGGGACACCAGCTCTTGGGTGAGCGACGACAGGTCCACCCGCTCGCGATGCAGGTCGAGTCGTCCCGCGCGGATGCGCGAAACATCCAACAACGTGGCGACGAGCTGGTGGAGCTGGGCGACGGAGCGCAGCGTGGACTCGACGCGGCGACGCACGAGCGAGGCCGTCGCCTCGGAGCCCATCGCCGGAGCGCCACGCAGCAGGAACTGGAGCTGGAGCTGGACGGAGGTGATGGGGGTGCGCAGCTCGTGGCTCGCGATGGAGAGGAACTCGTCGCGGGACTGCACCACCTCGCGCAAATCCCTCGCCAGGTCCTCCGCGGCGCGCCGGGCCACCACCAGTCCCGTCACCTCCACGGCGACGGCCATCACGCCCTGGACGACGCCTCGGGCATCACACCAGGGCTGCCAGCTGAAGTCGTGGAAGCGCTGCGGCCGGGAGAACGCGGGGGCGACGTAGGGGGACGCGGAGGCCAGGGGCACCTCGCGCCCGGAGAAGGGCTTGCCGTCGCGGTAGACATCATCGAGGAGCCGCAACATGCCGGGGTCCATGGCGGGCTGCAGGTCTCGCAGCGGCTTGCCGATGGCGTGGGCATCCACCTCCAGCAGCGCGCAGGCTTGGGGGTTGAGCAGCTCACAGACATGGTCCGGTCCTCGGAAGACGGCGATGGCGACGGGGGCCTGGAGGAAGAGTGACTCCATGCGCTCGCGCTGGACCTGCGCCTCGGCGAGCGCCGCGTGCTCACGTTCGAGCAACCGCGCGCGCTCGAGTTCATGCTGTCGACGCGCCGTCGCATCCCGGAACACCCACACGGCGCCGAGCTCCTCGTCGTCGGCCCCGCGCAGGGACACGGTGCACTCCTCGATGGGCAGCTCTCCGCCATCGCGTCGCTTCAGCGCGCGCGGCCACTGGGACCATGTCCTGGGAGGCGCCGCCTGACGCAGCGGGAAGGAGCCCGACTCGGGACGGGAGCGCAGCACGTGCGACAGGGGAACGCCCAGGGCATCCGACTCCGAACACTGCAGCAGGTGCGCGGCCGCGGGGTTGAGGTAGCGCACGACGCCCCGGTTGTCGGTGGCCAGGACCGCGTCGTTGAGGCTTCGCAGCAACTGCGCCTCCAGTCCGGAGGACGGCGCGGGGGGTGCGAGCGAGGGCGCCGTGACGCGCTCCTCCACCGGGACACGTCGCGCCGCCAGGAGGGAGGCGAGCGCCCCCAC
The DNA here is from genome assembly GCF_024198255.1 of Myxococcus guangdongensis. Lineage (NCBI taxonomy): Bacteria > Pseudomonadati > Myxococcota > Myxococcia > Myxococcales > Myxococcaceae > Myxococcus > Myxococcus guangdongensis. The sequence continues at coordinate 4,371 of NZ_JAJVKW010000010.1, read as the reverse complement.
GACGAGGAAGAGGACGATGGTGCTCGGCGCGGAGGGGCTCGAAGGCGAAGCGGGACCGAGCATGAGGAGGAGCGTCCCCATCAGGGTCGCCAACCAGGCGGGGCCCACGCCGCCCGCGAGCGCCACCAGGAGCACGGTCGTGAGCGACAGCAGCAGCGCGGTGGTTCCGGGCAGGACGAACCACCACGAGGCGAGGCCCGTGAGGCTCACGCAGAGGACGGCGAAACCGTATCGGACCCACGCGAGGTGTGTGGGAAGAGTCGAACGGAATTGGAGAGCGTGCGCACGCATGGGACGGCGTCTCGCATCCTGGACAAAGGCTTCACACAGTGAGTGGAGGGTGCGCCGGGAGACTCTCGGGCAGCACCCCGCCGACGTTGATTTTCACCTGGACGCGCGGTGAAAGGCAAACACCGGGGGACAGGCGACAGATGACCCGTTTGGGTTGTGACAAAGCATGAACAATAAGCAGACGAGCAGGCTTCGGTGAGAGAAGGCGGGACGTGGGCGGTGGGTGTGGTTGCCGTGCGCCCCGTCATCTGTGAAGAGAGAGACATGAAGCGTGTGCAGTTCTCCGTGCACCGCACGGTGGGAGAAGCGCGGCTGCTGGCGGGGACGCTGGAAGCCGAGGGAATGTCCGTCCAGGTGCGCGGCGAGTCGCTTGCCCCGCTGACTGGAGAGATTCCGAGCGGCGAGACGTGGGTGGAGCTCTGGCTCCATCCCGAGGACGTGGAGCAGGCGCGAGCGGTGGTCGCGGAGCTGAGGGAGAACCAGGAGGAGGCGTCGCGCACGGTGGAGTGTCCGGGGTGTCGGGAGGAGAACCCAGGCAACTTCGAGCTGTGCTGGAGCTGCGGGGTCGAATTGCCTCGAGGCCTCCGGCCGCGACTTCGGGCAGTGTGAGCCACATCGGCGGCTTGGCGAGAACGGGACGTGCGGCGGATGGAAGCGGAGCAGCAGCAACCCCTCACCGAGGCTGTGCCCGCCGTGAAGCGGCGGCGCTGGCGGGCCGACCAGGGCCTGCGCGGCATGCTGGTGGTGTGCGGCGTGGCGTTCCTGATTCACCTCATCCCGCTGCTGCTGCCCAGGAACATGCCGGAGCAGGAGTTGAGCATCGCGCGAGCCACCTCGCGGCCCGAGCAGCGCGTCAGGCTGCTGCTTCCCTTGCGCGAGCATCCGAAAGCGACGCCCGCGGAGCTGCGTGAAGCCGCGGAACTGCTGCTCGACGGCGCCCCCTCCGAGGCACACGAGTTGGTCCTGGAGGCGGAGCGACGGGAGCCCGAGGCGCTGGAGACGCAGCTGCTGCTCGCGCGCGTCTGCGAAGTGGAGCGGATGGAGCGCTGTGTCCGCACTGCGCTGGAGCGGGCGAACCAGCTCGCCCCCACGGACGCTCGGCCCGACGTGTTCCGAGCGGAGCTCCGGGAGCGCGGGGGCGACACGGTGGGCGCGTCCGAGGCGATGAAGGCCGCGTTCGAGAAGGCCCCTGGGGAGCCGCTCATCGGGCTTCGTTACGCGCGACTCTTGAGTGCCGCCAGGCTGCCCTCCGAGGCGTTCTCGGTGCTGACGACGCTGAGGGGCAAGGTCCCCCTGGCGCGACTGCTGGTGGAGCAGGCGTTGGTGTTGCGCGCGGACGGCCAGGGCGCGGAGGCCGTGGCGGTGTTGCGCAAGGCGACGCTGGAGGACCCCAGGCTCTCGCTCGCGCACTTCGAGCTGGGGTTGGCCTTGTTCCGTCTGGGAGACCTGGACGGCGCCCAGGATGCCCTGAGACAGGCGGACCGGCTGGATTTGGGGAGCCCCAAGTCCCTGGCGGCCCTGTGCGCGATGCAGCTCGAAGCGCGTCGAATCGACGACGCGCGACTGACGCGGATGGACCTCGAGCGCCGTTTCTCCGGACGCATGGAGCTCATCCGTCAGTCGTGCAGCCTGCCGTGACAGGGCGCGGGCTCAGCGAGGCTCGATGCCTCGAATCTGGCGGAGCATTCGCGCGGAGGCCTTGACCTCGTGGTCCACCGCGCCATCGACGCGCTCGGTCCGGACGACGGCCAGGAGATACGGCAGGGCCTCGTCGTCGCGCTCCTGCAGGAAGAGCAACTCCCCGAGCGCGAAGCGGGCACGCGTGAGGAGCACCAGGTCCTCCTGGGCGACGGACGCGTCGATGGCGTCACTGAGCGCGGACTCGGCCAGCTCGGATTGTCCCCGGGCGAGGAGCTCGCGGGCACGTTGAAGATGTTCCTGGACGTTCATGGCAGGACGCCGGGGCGCTGCGAGGAAGGGACGACGAGGGCCACTCCGAGGTAAGGGTGGGCCCCATGGACGAGTCGCGCATCACCGAGCTGGAGCTTCGCTACATGCAGCAGCAGGAGACGCTGCAGGAGCTGAGTGACGTGCTCTATCAGCAGCAGCGAGTCATCGAGGCGCTGCGCGTGGAGCTGGACCTCCTGAAGAAGAAGCTGGAGGCCGAGCCCGGCTTGGTGGACGCCCGTCAGCAAGAGCGTCCACCGCACTACTGAGCTTCAGAACTTGTAGCCCAGGCGCAGACCGATGACGGGGTCGGGGTCCAGGTAGCCCACTTCCACGCCAATGCTCGCGGCCTTGCCTTGCAGGCCGAAGCCGAAGGCGGCATGAGCGCGAAGCGCGTCACCCCGGCCCATGACGATCCAGGGCCCGACGAGTCCTTCGACGTAGACGCCCGCGCTGGCGATGTTCGCGCGGAGGACGAGGTCCAGGGGGATGCCGACGTCGTTGCCATCGGTGATGAGCGAAGCACCGAAGCGAGCTCCCACAGAAAGGGGCCCCGCGAGCCGACCTTCCACTCCCAAGAGGAAGCTGAAGGCCGCGCTTTGATCAATCCAGTAGTCGGCCCCGAGCCCGACGCGAACGGTGGCGGCATCGGAGCGCATGGGCGCGACGAAGAAACCGGCCGCGAGCAGGACACCAAGCGAGGGACGAAGCAGCTTCATGCAGGAGGCTCCTCTTGCGTGGGGGGACCGCCACTCAAGCAAGCCCAGTGGACCGAGGCCAGTCACACGAGGCGTTCCCGCTGCGTTCCCGCACTTTTTCACGTCCATGGGTCAACATCAGCGGAACAGCGACAGCCCCAGCGGACCCAAGTCATCCCAGAGTGAAGGGCGAGCGCGTGAGCACGAACCTCGGAGGCGTGCGAATCCACGCGAGGGAGCAGCGGCGACGAAGTCACCTCGTCGTTACGACGCGGGGATGAGAGCCATTCGCTACCACGAGACAGGCGGTCCGGAAGTGTTGCGGCTGGAGGAGGTAACAGACCCGACAGCCGGTCCGGGACAGGTGCGCATCCGGGTGAAGGCCGCGGGCGTGAACTTCGCGGACACAGAGCGCCGTCGAGGCCTCTACGACGCGACATCCCCTCTCCCACGAATCCTCGGAAGCGAAGCCGCGGGCGTCGTGGACCAGGTCGGCCCAGGTGTCGACTCGCGCTGGGTCGGCAAGCGAGTGGTGGCCCTCGCGCAGCACAGCTACGCGGAGCTCGCGACGACCTCCGTGGATGAGCTCCTGGAACTTCCCGAGCACGTGTCCTTCGAGGAGGCCGCGGGACTCCTGGTCCAGGGCCTCACGGCCTGGCACCTCCTCTTCACGTCAGCGCAGGTGCAGAAAGGCCGCCGAGTCCTGATTCATGCCGCGGCGGGAGGCGTGGGTCTTCGCGCCATCCAGCTCGCCAAGACCTTGGGAGCAGTAGTGCTTGGAACGGTGTCGAGCGTGGAGAAGGCCGCGCTCGCGCGGGAGGCCGGCGCCGATGAAGTCTTCGTGTACGGAGGCGCGGAGTCAGTCTCGGATTGGGTGAAGCAGGTAACGGGAGGCAGCGGCGTGGAGCTGGTGCTGGACTCAGTAGGCGCCAGCACCTGGGCGAGCAGCCTCGAGTCGCTCGCGCCTTTCGGCCATCTGGTGAGCTACGGGAGCGCCAGTGGACCTCCGCCAACACTGGAGGTGGAGACGCTCTACGCGAAGTCACTGAAGGTCAGCGCGTACTGGTTGCGCACACCACACCCCGCCGCGCTGCAACGCCAGGCGCGTGAGGCATTGGGTCAGGCCCTCGCGGACGGACGACTTCGGGTGAAGCTGGGATTGGTGGTCGGGTTGGAAGAAGCCACCCAAGCCCACCGGCAGCTGGAATCCCGCGCCACCGTGGGCAAGGTCGTGCTCAGGGTCGCCTGAGCCGATCACCAGCCCCCCAGCGCGAGGAGCGCTGGGGCCTCCGGCTCGCGAAAGGGGGCGCGGAAAAAAGAAAAGCCCCCGTCGCACGAGGCGACGAGGGCTTCTCAAAAAGAATCCGGCAGCGACCTACTCTCCCACGCGGTTTCCCGCGGAGTACCATCGGCTCTGGAGGGCTTAACTTCCGTG